>NZ_JBVJUY010000008.1:0-65913 GCF_055604165.1 Streptomyces sp. NPDC037242 | reverse complement strand
AGCTCGCGATCGCGATCAGCGGCGGCTCCGGCGTGGGGGGGGGCGGCCAAACGGAGCCACCGCCCCCCCCCCCCCCCCCCCCCCCACCCCTCGCCCCCCCCCCCCCCCCCCCCCCCCCCCCCCCCCCCCCCACCCAACCCCCCCCCCCCCCCCCCCCCCCCCCCCCCCCCCCCCCCCCCAGGGCCTGCTGCGGGCCGCTCTAGGCCTTGGCCTCCGCCAGCAGCTTCTGGATGCGGGACACGCCCTCGACCAGGTCCTCGTCGCCCAGGGCGTACGAGAGGCGCAGGTAGCCCGGGGTGCCGAAGGCCTCGCCCGGGACGACCGCGACCTCGGCCTCGTCCAGGATCAGCGCGGCGAGCTCGACGGAGGTCTGCGGGCGCTTGCCGCGGATCTCCTTGCCGAGGAGCTCCTTGACCGACGGGTACGCGTAGAACGCGCCCTCGGGGGTCGGGCAGAGGACGCCCTCGATCTCGTTGAGCATCTTGACCATCGTCTGGCGGCGGCGGTCGAAGGCCTTGCGCATCTCGGCGACCGCGTCGAGGTTGCCCGAGACGGCGGCCAGCGCGGCGACCTGGGCCACGTTGGAGACGTTGGAGGTGGCGTGGGACTGCAGGTTGGTCGCCGCCTTGATGACGTCCACGGGGGCGATGACCCAGCCCACGCGCCAGCCGGTCATGGCGTACGTCTTGGCGACGCCGTTGACGATGATGCACTTGTCGCGCAGGGCCGGGACCAGGACCGGCAGCGAGGTGAACTTCGCGTCGCCGTAGACCAGGTGCTCGTAGATCTCGTCCGTCAGCACCCACAGGCCGTGCTCGGCGGCCCACTCGCCGATCGCCTTCGAGTCGGCCTCGCTGTAGACCGAACCGGTCGGGTTGGACGGGGAGACGAAGAGGACGACCTTGGTGCGCTCGGTGCGCGCGGCCTCCAGCTGCTCGACGGAGACCCGGTAGCCGGTGGTCTCGTCGGCGACGACCTCGACCGGGACACCGCCGGCGAGGCGGATCGACTCCGGGTAGGTGGTCCAGTACGGGGCCGGGACGATGACCTCGTCACCCGGGTCCAGGACGGCCGCGAAGGCCTCGTAGATCGCCTGCTTGCCGCCGTTGGTCACCAGGACCTGGGAAGCGTCAACCTCGTACCCGGAGTCGCGCAGCGTCTTCGCGGCGATCGCGCTCTTCAGCTCGGGCAGCCCGCCGGCCGGCGTGTAGCGGTGGTACTTCGGGTTGCGGCAGGCCTCGACCGCCGCCTCGACGATGTAGTCGGGCGTCGGGAAGTCGGGCTCGCCCGCTCCGAAACCGATCACCGGGCGGCCGGCGGCCTTGAGGGCCTTGGCCTTGGCGTCGACGGCGAGGGTGGCGGACTCGGAGATGGCGCCGATACGGGCGGATACGCGGCGCTCGGCGGAAGGCGTTTCAGAGGTCATGCGGCCAATCGTCCCAGACGCCAAAGAAGCGCCGCACGCCGTTTCAGTTACCGGACTGGAGGCCCGCTGGAACGTGTCAGGACGGCGCTGTTCGACGTCAGGGCCCGGACCACGTACACTCAACCGTCGTTGGCCCTCGCCAACCGCTCAGTGCGCAAGCACTCCGTGCACTCGCTCGGATGCGGTAGGTTGGGGGACGCAAAGGGTCGTAGCTCAATTGGTAGAGCACTGGTCTCCAAAACCAGCGGTTGGGGGTTCGAGTCCCTCCGGCCCTGCTCCACACTCCATTCCTCGGATGTGTGCGCAGGTACGTACTTCGATGCAACGCCGTGCGGCGCAACCGGGCGCGGTACGGCCACGACCCGGATTCAGGTGAGAGACGTGACGGACGCCCTGGGCTCCATCGACATGCCTGACGCCGAGGACGACACTCGCGAGAAGAAGGCCCGCAAGGGCGGTAAGCGCGGCAAGAAGGGCCCTCTCGGCCGGCTCGCGCTTTTCTACCGCCAGATCGTCGCGGAACTCCGCAAGGTTGTTTGGCCCACTCGCAACCAGCTCACGACGTACACCTCCGTGGTGATTGTCTTCGTCGTCATCATGATCGGCCTTGTGACCGTGATTGACTATGGGTTCCAGGAAGCCATCAAGTTCGTCTTCGGCTGATCCCCGCGGAGGGCGGCGCCTGATGGGTGCCGCCCCTTTTCGCATGTTCCACCACCTTTTGTATCCAGGAAGAAGCAGCCACCGTGTCTGACCCGAACCTGAACGTGAGCCACGACTCCGTCGAGTCCGTCGAGGACGAGCTCGACATCGTCGAGGCTGCAGACGCTGTGGAGCCCGACGAGGCCGAGCTCGCCGACGCCGAGGCGGGTGTCGCCGCCGAAGAGGCCGCGATGCACGTCGAGGGCGCCGACGAAGACGCTGAGGTCGAGGACGAGGACGCCGTAGAGGCTTCCGACGAGGAAGAGGCGGACGAGGAGTCCGACGACTCCGAGGGCGAAGACGAGGCCGAGGCTGCCGAGGCTTCCGACGAGGAGGCCGAAGAGGCCGCCCCGGTCGAGGACGCCGAGCCCGTCGACCCGATCCAGGCCCTGCGCGACGAGCTGCGCCTCCTGCCCGGCGAGTGGTACGTGATCCACACCTACGCCGGTTACGAGAAGCGCGTGAAGGCGAACCTCGAGCAGCGCGCCGTCTCGCTGAACGTCGAGGAGTTCATCTACCAGGCCGAGGTGCCCGAGGAAGAGATCGTCCAGATCAAGAACGGCGAGCGCAAGAACGTCCGGCAGAACAAGCTGCCCGGTTACGTTCTCGTCCGCATGGATCTGACGAACGAGTCCTGGGGTGTCGTCCGCAACACGCCCGGCGTCACCGGCTTCGTGGGCAACGCGTACGACCCCTACCCGCTGACCCTGGACGAGATCGTCAAGATGCTCGCCCCGGAGGCGCAGGAGAAGGCCGCGAAGCTCGCCGCGGAAGAAGCCGGCCTGCCGGCGCCCGCCGTCAAGCGCACGATCGAGGTGCTCGACTTCGAGGTCGGCGACTCGGTCACCGTCACCGACGGCCCGTTCGCGACGCTCCAGGCGACGATCAACGAGATCAACCCGGACTCGAAGAAGGTCAAGGGCCTCGTCGAGATCTTCGGCCGCGAGACCCCGGTCGAGCTGAGCTTCGACCAGATCCAGAAGAACTGATCTTCTGGCCAACGCTTCCGAACCAGGTCAGATCGCCCCGCAAAGGGCGGTCTGACCTGCTCGGTTTTTAGCCCCGCACCGATACCCGTTATCGTGGTGCGGTATGCCTCCATCCGGATGACCGGATTGGCGGCGAAAACTCTCACTAGGACCCGGAGAGAGCAATGCCTCCCAAGAAGAAGAAGGTCACGGGGCTTATCAAGCTCCAGATCAAGGCCGGTGCGGCCAACCCGGCTCCGCCGGTCGGCCCCGCGCTCGGTCAGCACGGCGTCAACATCATGGAGTTCTGCAAGGCCTACAACGCCGCGACCGAGTCGCAGCGTGGCATGGTCGTGCCGGTGGAGATCACGGTCTACGACGACCGCTCCTTCACCTTCATCACCAAGACGCCGCCGGCCGCGCGCCTCATCCTGAAGAGCGCGGGCGTGGAGAAGGGCTCGGGCGAGCCGCACAAGACCAAGGTCGCGAAGCTTACGCGTGACCAGGTCCGCGAGATCGCCTCGATCAAGCTCCCCGACCTGAACGCCAACGACCTGGACGCCGCCGAGCAGATCATCCGCGGCACCGCCCGTTCCATGGGCATCACGGTCGAAGGCTGATTCAGCCACCCCCAGCACCACAGTGGTAGGGCCAAGCGCTGGTCCGCACCACGACTCCACGCCTGAAGTCACAACACAGGAGCAGAAGTGAAGCGCAGCAAGACTCTCCGCGCTGCGGACGCCAAGGTCGACCGGGAGAAGCTGTACGCCCCGCTCGAGGCCGTCCGTCTCGCCAAGGAGACCACCACGACCAAGTTCGACGCCACCGTCGAGGTCGCCTTCCGTCTGGGTGTCGACCCGCGCAAGGCCGACCAGATGGTCCGCGGCACCGTGAACCTCCCGCACGGCACCGGCAAGACCGCCCGGGTCCTGGTCTTCGCGACCGGTGACCGTGCTGCGGCCGCGGAAGCCGCCGGCGCCGACATTGTCGGCGACGACGAGCTCATCAACGAGATCGCCAAGGGCAACCGCCTCAACGAGTTCGACGCCGTTGTGGCCACCCCGGACCTCATGGGCAAGGTCGGCCGCCTCGGCCGCGTGCTCGGTCCCCGTGGCCTCATGCCGAACCCGAAGACCGGCACCGTCACGATGGACGTCGCGAAGGCTGTCACCGAGATCAAGGGTGGCAAGATCGAGTTCCGCGTCGACAAGCACTCGAACCTGCACTTCATCATCGGCAAGGTCTCCTTCTCCGATGAGCAGCTGGTCGAGAACTACGGCGCGGCCCTGGACGAGATCCTTCGTCTGAAGCCGTCCGCCGCGAAGGGCCGCTACATCAAGAAGGCCGCCCTGGCGACCACGATGGGCCCCGGCATCCAGCTGGACTCCAACCGCACCCGGAACCTCCTCGTCGAGGAAGACCCGGCTGCCGTCTGACTGGACCGAGCCTCACGGCTCTGAGCCCCAGGGCTCACTGCTTGCCTGAACGGGCCTTCCACCCCCCTTCCCGGGGGGCGGGAGGCCCGTTCTCGTATCGTTGGCGCTTCGGCGACAAGGCCGAAGAACACAAGGGGTGGGGAACTCCATGCTCACGAAGCTGACGTACCGCAGGAAGAAGACCGCCGGCGCCGTACTGGCCGCCGTACTGCTCCTGGGCGGGGCCACGGCGTGCGAGGACGGCAAGAAGGACACGGGGGCCTCCGCGGCGCCGTCCAAGCCCGCCGAGACGGGCGCCCCGAAGGGCGCCGTGCAGGTCACGCCGGCCGCGTACCTGGAGAAGGTGCAGAAGAAGTCCGAGGAGATCACCTCGCTGCGCTACTCCATGTCCGGCAGCGCGGGCGGCGCGCAGATCGGCGGAGAGGTCTCGATGCGGCTGAAGCCGTCGCTCGGCATGGCCATGCACATGGCCACGCCGGACGCCTCGGGGGAGAGCGTCGACATCCGCCTGATCGACGGCGCCATGTACATGGGCAGCGAGGGCAAGTGGCTCAAGTTCGACATGAAGTCCCTGGACCCGACCGTGGCCAAGCAGCTGGACAACGTCGGCAAGGGCCCCCAGAGCGGTGAGAACCCGGGGGACAAGGCCGGTGACCTGCTCGGTGCCAAGGACCTGAAGACGGTCGGCGAGGAGACCATCGACGGCCAGAAGACCACGCACCTGTCCGGCACCGTCACGCTGGAGCAGATGAAGGCCTCGCTCGCCACGGCCGCTCCGGAGGTCAAGGAGCGCCAGGAGAAGTCCATCAAGCAGTTCGAGGCCCAGGGCGTGGACACCATGACGGTGGACATGTGGATCGACGAGAACGACCACGCCAAGCAGGTCCGCACCCGCGCCGAGAGCAGCAAGGGCGCGATCGACATCACGATCAAGGTCCTGGACTACAACAAGCCGGTCGAGATCACGGCCCCGCCGGCCGACCAGGTCGTGGACTTCGCCGCGATGATGGAGGAGGGCGGCGAGAGCTGACGCTCCGCTGTCCCGATCTGCGGATCCCGTGACGTGCAGGCGGCCCGGGCCGACCCGATTTGCCTCGGCTCGGCCGCTTCACGTACTCTTCCGAGGAAGCCAAAGACCGCTGGTCGTTGCCGTGCCCGCAAGGGTTCGGTGGCCGAAGGATCCGTTGAATGCGGACGACCCGCGTAGGTGACTGTGGAAGGTTCCCGGAATTCGTTCCGGTTGAGCCACGCCCTGGCGCCTGCGCCGGGGCGTTTCGTCTTTTCAGCCCCTTCTGAGCGGTCCTCATCACCCGGAAGGAGGCGAACGCACCATGCCGACGCCCAACAAGGCTGCATCGGTAGCCGAGCTCAAGGACGCGTTCCAGAGCTCGAACGCCGCCGTGCTGACCGAGTACCGGGGTCTCACCGTCGCGCAGCTCAAGACGCTGCGTCGCTCTCTTGGTGAGAACGCCCAGTACGCCGTGGTGAAGAACACGCTGACCAAGATTGCGGCCAACCAGGCCGGGATCACCGCGCTGGACGAGCACTTCGCTGGTCCGACCGCGGTCGCCTTCATCACCGGTGACCCGGTGGAGTCGGCGAAGAGCCTGCGTGACTTCGCCAAGGAAAACCCCAACCTCATCATCAAGGCGGGTGTCCTTGATGGTAAGGCGCTCACCGCCGATGAGATCAAGAAGCTTGCGGACCTCGAGTCCCGCGAGGTTCTGCTCAGCAAGCTGGCCGGCGCGTTCAAGGGCAAGCAGTCTCAGGCTGCCTCGCTCTTCCAGGCGCTGCCGTCGAAGTTCGTCCGCACCGCGGAAGCTCTTCGTGTCCAGCGCGCCGAGCAGGGCGGTGCCGAGTAATTCGGCTCGCGCACTGATCCACGCCGCCTAGTGCGTGGGTCGTAGCGGGCCGTTACGCCCGCCTCTATATACATCCGGCACCTGCCGATTTAGTGGAAGGATCGCCCATCATGGCGAAGCTCTCTCAGGACGACCTCCTCGCCCAGTTCGAGGAGATGACCCTCATCGAGCTCTCCGAGTTCGTGAAGGCGTTCGAGGCCAAGTTCGACGTCACCGCCGCCGCGGCCGTCGCCGTTGCCGCCCCGGGTCAGGGTGGCGCTGCCCCCGAGGCCGCCGAGGAGCAGGACGAGTTCGACGTCATCCTGACCTCTGCCGGTGACAAGAAGATCCAGGTCATCAAGGTCGTGCGCGAGCTGACCTCCCTGGGCCTCAAGGAGGCCAAGGACCTCGTGGACGGCGCCCCGAAGCCCGTCCTCGAGAAGGTCGCCAAGGAGGCCGCTGACAAGGCTGCCGAGGCCCTCAAGGGTGCCGGCGCCGGCGTCGAGGTCAAGTAACACCTCTGAGGCCGCCTGACGGCCTCAACCAAAGGGCGATCACCCGTAAGGGTGGTCGCCCTTTGGCGTACCCGCAGTGCCTGACTTGCCCCTGTCTCGTTGGGGAGTAGGGTGATCATCGTTGCCCCGCAGCAGGGTCCGGAGATGATCCGCACGGAGCAGGGGGCCTTGACGAACGGGACGCGGCGCGCAATTCTCAGACCCGTCGCCAGCTCGACCGGCTCGATCCGAGATCCGAGGCATGGATCGGGGCCGCAGCGGGCATGGATCGACTACGAAGAGGGCAGTACTGATACGCGCTCTGTGTGCGAGAGCCGAAGCGTTGGACGCAGTGTTGGAACGACATGGGGAAGGCCTGTTGCCGGTTTCCGGAAACCTGGTCTGGACATCAGTGAGCCAAGTGGCTACACTGACCCTTTGCGCTGCCTGTTAGCTGCCCCCTGCCCGTCGCCAGGGGCATGCCCACGCATGAGCACACTTGATTGATTAGCCCTGACCTGGTCTTTTTGGCCAGATCGGGAGGGTCCTTCTTCTGTGTCAGCTGGGACCGGTACGCGCGTAGTGAGTCCGAGCCCTCGGAAGGACCCCCTCTTGGCCGCCTCGCGCAACGCCTCGACCAATACGAACAACGGTGCCAGCACCGCCCCGCTGCGCATCTCCTTTGCAAAGATCAAGGAGCCCCTCGAGGTTCCGAACCTCCTGGCGCTGCAGACCGAGAGCTTTGACTGGCTGCTCGGCAATGCCGCCTGGAAGTCACGCGTCGAGTCGGCGCTTGAGAGTGGACAGGACGTCCCCACCAAGTCCGGTCTGGAAGAGATCTTCGAGGAGATCTCGCCGATCGAGGACTTCTCCGGGTCGATGTCGCTGACCTTCCGCGACCACCGTTTCGAGCCGGCGAAGAACTCTGTCGACGAGTGCAAGGAGCGCGACTTCACGTACGCGGCTCCGCTGTTCGTCACGGCCGAGTTCACGAACAACGAGACCGGAGAGATCAAGTCTCAGACGGTCTTCATGGGCGACTTCCCGCTCATGACCAACAAGGGCACCTTCGTCATCAACGGCACCGAGCGTGTCGTCGTGTCGCAGCTTGTCCGTTCCCCTGGTGTCTACTTCGACTCCTCCATCGACAAGACGTCCGACAAGGACATCTTCTCCGCCAAGATCATCCCGTCCCGGGGTGCCTGGCTGGAGATGGAGGTCGACAAGCGCGACATGGTCGGTGTCCGCATCGACCGCAAGCGCAAGCAGTCCGTCACCGTCCTCCTGAAGGCTCTCGGCTGGACCACCGAGCAGATCCTCGAGGAGTTCGGCGAGTACGAGTCCATGCGCGCCACCCTGGAGAAGGACCACACCCAGGGTCAGGACGACGCGCTGCTCGACATCTACCGCAAGCTGCGTCCGGGCGAGCCGCCGACCCGCGAGGCCGCTCAGACGCTGCTCGAGAACCTCTACTTCAACCCGAAGCGCTACGACCTCGCCAAGGTCGGCCGCTACAAGGTGAACAAGAAGCTCGGCGCCGACGAGCCGCTCGACGCCGGTGTGCTCACCACCGACGACGTCATCGCGACGATCAAGTACCTGGTCAAGCTGCACGCCGGTGAGACCGAGACGACCGGCGAGTCCGGCCGTTCGATCGTCGTCGAGACCGACGACATCGACCACTTCGGCAACCGTCGTCTGCGCAACGTCGGCGAGCTCATTCAGAACCAGGTCCGCACGGGTCTGGCTCGTATGGAGCGCGTCGTCCGCGAGCGGATGACCACGCAGGACGTCGAGGCGATCACGCCGCAGACCCTGATCAACATCCGGCCGGTCGTCGCCTCCATCAAGGAGTTCTTCGGCACCAGCCAGCTGTCGCAGTTCATGGACCAGAACAACCCGCTGTCGGGTCTGACCCACAAGCGCCGCCTGTCGGCGCTCGGCCCCGGTGGTCTGTCCCGTGAGCGGGCCGGCTTCGAGGTCCGTGACGTTCACCCGTCGCACTACGGCCGCATGTGCCCGATCGAGACCCCTGAAGGCCCGAACATCGGTCTGATCGGCTCGCTCGCCTCCTACGGTCGCGTCAACGCGTTCGGCTTCGTCGAGACCCCGTACCGCAAGGTCGTCGACGGTGTCGTCACCGACGAGGTCGACTACCTGACGGCCGACGAGGAAGACCGCTTCGTCATCGCCCAGGCCAACGCCGGCCTGAACGACGAGATGCGCTTCACGGAGAACCGCGTCCTGGTTCGCCGTCGTGGCGGCGAGATCGACTACATCGCCGGCGACGACGTCGACTACATGGACGTCTCCCCGCGCCAGATGGTGTCCGTCGCGACCGCGATGATCCCCTTCCTCGAGCACGACGACGCCAACCGCGCCCTCATGGGCGCGAACATGATGCGCCAGGCCGTTCCGCTCATCAAGGCGGAGGCCCCGCTCGTCGGCACCGGCATGGAGTACCGCTGTGCGGTCGACGCCGGCGACTCGATCAAGGCGGAGAAGGACGGTGTCGTCCAGGAGGTCTCGGCCGACTACATCACCGTCGCCAACGACGACGGCACGTACACCACGTACCGCGTCGCCAAGTTCTCCCGCTCGAACCAGGGCACCTCGGTCAACCAGAAGGTCATCGTCAACGAGGGTGACCGCATCATCGAGGCCCAGGTCCTCGCCGACGGTCCTGCGACCGAAGAGGGCGAAATGGCCCTCGGCAAGAACCTGCTCGTCGCGTTCATGCCCTGGGAAGGCCACAACTACGAGGACGCGATCATCCTGTCGCAGCGCCTCGTACAGGACGACGTCCTCTCCTCGATCCACATCGAGGAGCACGAGGTCGACGCCCGTGACACCAAGCTGGGCCCCGAGGAGATCACCCGGGACATCCCGAACGTCTCCGAGGAGGTCCTCGCGGACCTCGACGAGCGCGGCATCATCCGCATCGGTGCGGACGTCGTCGCCGGCGACATCCTGGTCGGCAAGGTCACGCCCAAGGGTGAGACCGAGCTGACCCCGGAGGAGCGCCTGCTCCGCGCGATCTTCGGTGAGAAGGCCCGCGAGGTGCGTGACACCTCGCTCAAGGTCCCTCACGGTGAGATCGGCAAGGTCATCGGTGTCCGCGTCTTCGACCGCGAGGAGGGGGACGAGCTTCCCCCGGGCGTGAACCAGCTGGTCCGCGTCTACGTCGCCCAGAAGCGCAAGATCACCGACGGTGACAAGCTCGCCGGCCGCCACGGCAACAAGGGTGTCATCTCCAAGATCCTTCCGATCGAGGACATGCCCTTCCTTGAAGACGGCACGCCGGTCGACATCATCCTGAACCCGCTGGGTGTCCCGTCCCGAATGAACCCGGGACAGGTCCTGGAGATCCACCTCGGCTGGCTCGCCAGCCGCGGCTGGGACGTCTCCGGGCTCGGCGAGGAGTGGGCCGAGCGTCTGAAGGTCATCGGGGCCGACCGTGTCGAGCCCGGTACCAACGTCGCCACCCCGGTGTTCGACGGTGCCCGCGAGGACGAGCTCGCCGGCCTGTTCGAGCACACCATCCCGAACCGCGACGGCGACCGCCTGGTCCTCCCGTCCGGCAAGGCGCGCCTGTTCGACGGCCGCTCCGGCGAGCCGTTCCCGGACCCGATCTCGATCGGGTACATGTACATCCTCAAGCTCCACCACCTGGTCGACGACAAGCTCCACGCCCGTTCGACCGGTCCGTACTCGATGATCACGCAGCAGCCGCTGGGTGGTAAGGCACAGTTCGGTGGCCAGCGCTTCGGTGAGATGGAGGTGTGGGCGCTCGAGGCTTATGGCGCCGCTTACGCCCTCCAGGAGCTGCTGACCATCAAGTCCGACGACGTCACCGGCCGAGTGAAGGTCTACGAGGCCATCGTCAAGGGCGAGAACATCCCCGAGCCGGGCATTCCCGAGTCCTTCAAGGTGCTCATCAAGGAAATGCAGTCGCTCTGCCTCAACGTGGAGGTGCTGTCCTCGGACGGCATGTCCATCGAGATGCGCGACACCGACGAGGACGTCTTCCGCGCGGCGGAGGAGCTCGGTATCGACC
Source organism: Streptomyces sp. NPDC037242 (assembly GCF_055604165.1). Lineage (NCBI taxonomy): Bacteria > Bacillati > Actinomycetota > Actinomycetes > Kitasatosporales > Streptomycetaceae > Streptomyces > Streptomyces sp. NPDC037242. The sequence continues at coordinate 54,989 of NZ_JBVJUY010000008.1, read as the reverse complement.
TGTCCCGGCGTGAGCCGAGCAGCGTCGAAGAGGTCTGACGGGCCTGACGGGGGGCTCGCTCAAGAGCCCCCCGTCATCCCCGGGACCGTTCAGACCATGATTGAGACTCGACCCCGAAAGAGGGATTGACGCACAGTGCTCGACGTCAACTTCTTCGACGAGCTGCGGATCGGCCTTGCCACCGCGGACGACATCCGAACCTGGTCCCACGGCGAGGTCAAGAAGCCGGAGACCATCAACTACCGCACCCTCAAGCCCGAGAAGGACGGACTCTTCTGCGAGAAGATCTTCGGTCCGACCCGGGACTGGGAGTGCTACTGCGGCAAGTACAAGCGTGTCCGCTTCAAGGGCATCATCTGTGAGCGCTGTGGCGTCGAGGTCACGCGCGCCAAGGTGCGTCGTGAGCGGATGGGCCACATCGAGCTTGCCGCTCCCGTCACCCACATCTGGTACTTCAAGGGCGTCCCGTCGCGCCTGGGCTACCTGCTGGACCTCGCGCCGAAGGACCTCGAGAAGGTCATCTACTTCGCCGCGTACATGATCACGTTCGTGGACGACGAGCGCCGCACCCGCGACCTCCCGTCGCTGGAGGCCCACGTCTCCGTCGAGCGCCAGCAGATCGAGAACCGCCGTGACGCGGACCTCGAAGGCCGTGCCAAGAAGCTCGAGACCGACCTGGCCGAGCTCGAGGCCGAGGGCGCGAAGGCCGACGTACGCCGCAAGGTGCGCGAAGGTGCCGAGCGCGAGATGAAGCAGCTCCGTGACCGCGCCCAGCGCGAGATCGACCGCCTCGACGAGGTGTGGAACCGCTTCAAGAACCTCAAGGTCCAGGACCTCGAGGGCGACGAGCTGCTCTACCGCGAGCTGCGTGACCGCTTCGGCACGTACTTCGACGGTTCGATGGGTGCCGCGGCGCTGCAGAAGCGCCTGGAGTCCTTCGACCTCGAGGAGGAGGCCGAGCGCCTCCGCGAGATCATCCGTACCGGCAAGGGCCAGAAGAAGACCCGTGCGCTCAAGCGCCTCAAGGTCGTCTCCGCGTTCCTGCAGACCAGCAACAGCCCCAAGGGCATGGTTCTGGACTGCGTGCCGGTGATCCCGCCGGACCTGCGTCCGATGGTGCAGCTGGACGGTGGCCGCTTCGCGACCTCCGACCTGAACGACCTGTACCGCCGCGTGATCAACCGCAACAACCGCCTGAAGCGCCTTCTCGACCTCGGTGCCCCCGAGATCATCGTGAACAACGAGAAGCGCATGCTCCAGGAGGCCGTGGACGCCCTCTTCGACAACGGTCGTCGTGGTCGTCCGGTGACCGGTCCCGGCAACCGTCCGCTGAAGTCCCTGAGCGACATGCTCAAGGGCAAGCAGGGTCGATTCCGTCAGAACCTGCTCGGCAAGCGCGTGGACTACTCCGCGCGTTCCGTGATCGTCGTCGGCCCGCAGCTGAAGCTGCACCAGTGCGGCCTGCCCAAGGCCATGGCGCTGGAGCTCTTCAAGCCGTTCGTGATGAAGCGCCTGGTGGACCTGAACCACGCGCAGAACATCAAGTCGGCGAAGCGCATGGTCGAGCGCGGCCGCACGGTCGTCTACGACGTGCTCGAAGAGGTCATCGCCGAGCACCCGGTTCTGCTGAACCGTGCGCCCACGCTGCACCGCCTCGGCATCCAGGCCTTCGAGCCCCAGCTGGTCGAAGGCAAGGCCATCCAGATCCACCCGCTCGTCTGCACCGCGTTCAACGCGGACTTCGACGGTGACCAGATGGCCGTGCACCTGCCGCTCTCCGCGGAGGCGCAGGCCGAGGCCCGCATCCTGATGCTGTCCTCGAACAACATCCTCAAGCCGGCCGACGGCCGTCCGGTCACGATGCCGACCCAGGACATGGTCCTCGGTCTGTTCTTCCTGACCACCGACGGTGAGCTCCGTGACACCAAGGGCGAGGGCCGCGCGTTCGGCTCCACGGCCGAGGCGACCATGGCGTTCGACAACGGCGAGCTCGCGCTCCAGTCGCAGGTCGACATCCGCTTCCCGGTGGGCACCATCCCGCCGCGTGGCTGGGTCGCGCCCGTCGCCGAAGAGGGCGAGCAGGAGTTCCAGCCGGGCGACAGCTTCCGTCTGCGCACCTCCCTGGGCCGCGCGCTCTTCAACGAGCTGCTGCCCGAGGACTACCCGTTCGTCGACTACTCGGTGGGCAAGAAGCAGCTCTCCGAGATCGTCAACGACCTGGCGGAGCGCTACCCCAAGGTCATCGTGGCGGCGACGCTCGACAACCTGAAGGCGGCCGGCTTCCACTGGGCGACCCGTTCGGGCGTCACCGTGGCCATCTCCGACGTCGTCGTGCCCGAGGCCAAGAAGGCCATCGTCGCGGGCTACGAGGCGCAGGACGAGAAGGTCCAGAAGCAGTACGAGCGCGGTCTGATCACCAAGGACGAGCGCACGCAGGAGCTCATCGCGATCTGGACCAAGGCGACCAACGAGGTTGCCGAGGCGATGAACGCGAACTTCCCCAAGACGAACCCCATCTTCATGATGGTTGACTCGGGTGCCCGAGGAAACATGATGCAGATGCGACAGATCGCCGGTATGCGTGGTCTGGTGTCGAACGCGAAGAACGAGACCATCCCGCGTCCGATCAAGGCGTCCTTCCGTGAGGGCCTCACCGTTCTGGAGTACTTCATCTCCACGCACGGTGCCCGTAAGGGTCTGGCGGACACCGCCCTGCGTACCGCCGACTCGGGTTACCTGACCCGTCGTCTGGTGGACGTCTCGCAGGACGTCATCATCCGCGAGGAGGACTGCGGCACCGAGCGCGGTCTGAAGCTGAAGATCGCCGTTCGCGACGAGACCGGCGTGCTGCGCAAGGCCGACGACGTCGAGACCTCGATCTACGCCCGCATGCTGGCCGAGGACGTCGTCATCGACGGCAAGGTCATCGCGCCGGCCAACGTCGACCTCGGTGACGTCCTGATCGACGCCCTGGTCGCCAACGGCGTCGAGGAGGTCAAGACCCGCTCGGTCCTGACCTGTGAGTCCGCGGTCGGCACCTGTGCCTTCTGCTACGGACGCTCGCTCGCCACCGGCAAGCTGGTCGACATCGGTGAGGCGGTCGGCATCATCGCCGCCCAGTCCATCGGTGAGCCCGGTACCCAGCTGACGATGCGTACCTTCCACACCGGTGGTGTGGCCGGTGACGACATCACGCAGGGTCTGCCGCGTGTCGTCGAGCTCTTCGAGGCCCGTACCCCGAAGGGTGTCGCCCCGATCTCCGAGGCCGCCGGCCGCGTGCGGATCGAGGAGACCGAGAAGACGAAGAAGATCGTCATCACGCCCGACGACGGCAGCGAGGAGACGGCCTTCCCGATCTCCAAGCGCGCCAAGGTCATCGTCGGCGAGGGCGACCACGTCGAGGTGGGCCAGAAGCTCACCATGGGTGCCACCAACCCGCACGACGTGCTGCGCATCCTCGGCCAGCGTGCCGTCCAGGTCCACCTGGTCGGCGAAGTCCAGAAGGTCTACAACTCGCAGGGCGTGTCGATCCACGACAAGCACATCGAGATCATCATCCGGCAGATGCTGCGCCGCGTGACGATCATCGAGTCCGGCGACGCGGAGCTCCTGCCGGGCGAGCTCGTCGAGCGGTCGAAGTTCGAGACCGAGAACCGTCGTGTGGTCACCGAGGGCGGTCACCCCGCCTCCGGCCGTCCGCAGCTGATGGGTATCACCAAGGCCTCGCTCGCGACCGAGTCCTGGCTGTCGGCGGCGTCCTTCCAGGAGACGACCAGGGTTCTGACGGACGCGGCGATCAACGCCAAGTCCGACTCCCTGATCGGCCTCAAGGAGAACGTCATCATCGGTAAGCTCATCCCGGCCGGTACGGGCCTCGCCCGCTACCGCAACATCCGGGTGGAGCCCACCGAGGAAGCCAAGGCCGCGATGTACTCGGCCGTCGGCTACGACGACATCGACTACTCGCCCTTCGGCACCGGCTCCGGCCAGGCTGTCCCGCTGGAGGACTACGACTACGGCCCGTACAACGGCTGAGGTCACAGGTAGCAAGCAAGAAGCCCCCCGCGGCTCCGAGAGGAGCGGCGGGGGGCTTCTTCGTGTCCGGGGCGGGCCCGGGCGGGCCCGCCTCAGGCGCGGCGGCGGCGGAGGAGGGGGGGGATTGAGGCGGCGGTCAGGATCAGCAGGCCCAGGGCGCCGCCGGCGAGGCCGGGCTTGAGGCCCTTCGGGGTGAAGGTGCAGGAGATCTTGTCCGTGCCCGGTTGCAGGTCCAGGGCGAGCAGGCCGTGGAAGTCCTTCGTCGGGGCCGAGCACTGCCAGCCGGGGACGGCCGTCGTGGCGACGACCGCCGTGCCCCGGGAGCCCTGGGGGAGGGTGGCCCCGATGGTGTGGCCGCCCGCGTCGACGTGGGTGGCGCCCGTGGTCTTGAGGTGGGTCACCGCCGCGTCCAGCTTGGCGGGGTCCAGGCAGCCGATGGGGTGCTCGCCGGCCGTGGCGCCCTGGGTGGCGGTCCTGACCGTGATGTCGAGCCGGCCCGACGCCGGGACCGGGCCGAGGCGCAGGACGCCGGACATGCGGTCCTGGAGGGCCTGCTCGGCGCCGCCGCCGGTGCGGAGGCTGCCGTAGATCTCGGGGGAGAACCAGAACGCCTCGGAGCCGGGGGCGCACTGGGCGGCGTACGTCTGCTCCGTGGGGGTGCCGCCGCGGGTGACGGGCGGGACCCCGTAGACGGTGGCGCCCAGGACGCTCTCCTGGCGGGCGTAGACGCTGTCGGCGGGGTTGGGGGAGGTGTACGGGCCCGGGCGGACCGTCACCAGGGGAGGGGCGGGGAAGAGGCGGGCCGCCCAGCTGTTCTTCGCCGGGCCCGGCTCGACCCGGGCGCCGATGGAGAAGATCGCGTCGAGCACCGGGTTGTCGGCGCCGAAGAAGGTCCGGCCGTCGTTCTTGAAGCCGTAGCCGAGCGGCTCCAGCGCCCGGTAGGTGACCTCGGGCAGGTAGCTGCTGTAGTACTGCGGGCCCTCCGCGCGCAGGGCGAGGGCGTCGTTGTACGAGGTCTGCGGCGCGCCCGAGTCGGTCCGGTACGCGGGCCAGCCGTCCACGCCCCGGACGGCGGCGAACTGGTTGGTGATCGACTGGTTCGAGGTGGCGGCCGGCTTCGCCCAGCGTTCGCGGGCCCGCCGGGAGTCCGCGTTGAGCGCCGCGACCGTGGATTCCGCGAAGACGACGCCGATCATCAGTACGGCCGCCACGGGAATCAGTGCGCGGCGCTTCTCGCCCAGCGCCAGCAGCACCAGCGCCAGCAGCGAGACCGATCCGCCGCCGAGCACGGCGGGCCAGGTCCAGCCGCCGAAGTCGTCGGTGTGCCGGAGCACGAAGGTGGCTGCGACGAGCAGCGCGGCGACCAGGGCCAGGTGCAGCGGACGCGGGCGATGGGCGAGCGAGAGCCAGGCGACGACGACGACCATCCCGCTGAAGACGAAGGCCTCGCGGTAGGGGTTGCCGTTCGGCACCGCCAGCCCGTGCCACGCGTACTGGGTCGGCGGGAACTGGAACGAGGCCACGACCAGCAGCGTCGCCGCCGCCCACACCAGGCGGGTCCGCTTCGCGATGCCCGAGTTCAGCACGAAGGCGCCGGCCAGGATCAGCCCGAGCGAGGCCACGTACAGCCGCGGCCGGCCGCCCCACAGGTAGGTCGCCGGGAGCATGCCGGTCAGGAAGACCTCGATGCGCACCGGGTCGAAGGCGCCGGCCTGGGTGGGCTGCGCGGAGCCGCTGGACAGGAACGACGGCAGCAGGAGCGGCAGCGTGAGGAGGATGCCCGTCGTCGCGGCGGTGGCGGCCCGCCACAGCGCCCGCAGCCGCTGCGCGCCGGTCATGTCACGGGTGACGAGGCGGATGGCGAGGAGGACGCAGGCGGCCATCGTGGCCATCATCGCGGTGTAGAAGTTCCCGAACCACGCGAGCGCGACGAGCGCGGCCACACCGGGCCAGCGACGCTCCTCCAGGCACCACTCGACGGCGATGCCGAGGAGGGGGAGGGCGACGAGGCCCCACAGCCACATCGGAATGTACGAGGCGTCGCTGAGCGCCCAGCCGCAGAGGCCGTACGTGGCCCCGAGCACGCCGCGCTGCCACCACGGGCCGGGTTTCAGCTTCCCGAGGTACACGGTCATCAGGGCGGCGGCGGTGCCCATGGTGATCGGGGTGATGGCGAAGACCGCGAGGTCGACGCGGGCGCGGGGGACGAGCACGGCGAGCCAGGAGAAGGGGTTGCCGAGGTACGTGTAGTAGTCGGACAGGAACTGCTGTCCGAAGCCGCCGCGCCAGGTGAAGAGCACGTCGCCGGCGGCCTGGCCGTGGACCAGGTCCCACAGGGCCCGGTGGAAGGGCACGTACTGGTTGGCCTGGTCGTTGACGGCCCGGCCGGTGTTGCCGAAGGGGAAGGTGCCGCGCAGCACCCAGGAGGTACAGAAGGCGCCCGAGGTGACCAGGAAGGCGAGCAGGGGCCCGTACAGCCGGGAGGGCCGGGGGAGCAGCCGCGGGAGCCGGGTGAGCCCGGAGAGGCGGCGGCGCCCTGCTGAGGGGTGGGGCGGGGCGTCCGTGTCCGTCGGATCGGTCGTGGCCGTCCCCAATGTCCCGCTCCCTGATGTGGTCGTGCCCTTTGGGTCGAATCGTGGGCTGAATCGCAGGGCAGTTTAGTGGCCGGGGCGCCCGCGCATTCCCGCTCGGGCGCTTCGGGCGGGGGGTCCGGGCCGGGTTCGCGGCCGGGTTGCGGAGGCGTCCGTACCACATCTGCGCGTCGCCGCGACATCGGCGGGGCCGAAGGGGGGCCTCGCCCGTGCGGCGCATGGGCTGTGGGGGTCCGCCGGGCCCGGGGCCGGGGCTTTTGTTTTGACCGGAGTGGATGCGGTAGGTACGCTCAGACCTTGTGCCTGGGGTGTGCCTGGGCTCACGTGCGTGTCCACCAACCGCACTGGAGCCCGTATCCGCCACCGCGATCCATGCGTCTCCGTGCTTGCGCGGAGGTCCGCCGGATCCGACACACCCGACCGCGTGGGTCGGCAAAGTTCCAGGTTAGCTTCACTACACGGCACACAGAAACCGGAGAAGTAGTGCCTACGATCCAGCAGCTGGTCCGTAAGGGCCGGCAGGACAAGGTCGAGAAGACAAAGACCCCCGCGCTTGAGGCTTCGCCCCAGCGTCGCGGCGTCTGCACGCGTGTGTTCACGACCACCCCGAAGAAGCCGAACTCGGCGCTGCGTAAGGTCGCGCGTGTGCGTCTGACCTCTGGCATCGAGGTCACCGCTTACATTCCGGGTGAGGGACACAACCTGCAGGAGCACTCGATCGTGCTCGTGCGTGGTGGCCGTGTGAAGGACCTGCCGGGTGTTCGTTACAAGATCATCCGCGGTGCGCTTGACACCCAGGCTGTCAAGAACCGCAAGCAGGCCCGCAGCCGCTACGGCGCCAAGAAGGAGAAGTAAGAATGCCTCGTAAGGGCCCCGCCCCGAAGCGCCCGGTCATCATCGACCCGGTCTACGCATCTCCTCTGGTGACCTCGCTCATCAACAAGATCCTCCTGAACGGCAAGCGCTCCACCGCCGAGCGCATCGTTTACGGCGCCATGGAAGGCCTCCGCGAGAAGACCGGCAACGACCCGGTCATCACGCTGAAGCGCGCGCTGGAGAACGTCAAGCCGTCCCTCGAGGTCAAGTCCCGCCGTGTCGGTGGCGCGACCTACCAGGTTCCGGTTGAGGTCAAGCCGGGCCGCCAGTCGACCCTCGCGCTGCGCTGGCTCGTGGGTTACTCCCGCGCCCGCCGCGAGAAGACCATGACCGAGCGCCTCATGAACGAGCTGCTCGACGCCTCCAACGGTCTTGGCGCTGCCGTCAAGAAGCGCGAGGACACGCACAAGATGGCCGAGTCCAACAAGGCCTTCGCGCACTACCGCTGGTAGTCCCACCCCACATCGAGACCGAGAGAAGACCGAAGCCTTATGGCTACCACTTCGCTTGACCTGGCCAAGGTCCGCAACATCGGGATCATGGCCCACATCGACGCGGGCAAGACGACCACCACCGAGCGCATCCTGTTCTACACCGGTGTGTCGTACAAGATCGGTGAGGTCCACGACGGCGCCGCCACGATGGACTGGATGGAGCAGGAGCAGGAGCGTGGTATCACCATCACGTCTGCCGCGACCACCTGCCACTGGCCTCTTGAAGAGGTCGACCACACCATCAACATCATCGACACCCCGGGTCACGTTGACTTCACGGTCGAGGTGGAGCGTTCGCTCCGCGTCCTCGACGGTGCCGTCACCGTTTTCGACGGTGTCGCCGGTGTGGAGCCGCAGTCCGAGACGGTCTGGCGTCAGGCCGACCGTTACGGCGTGCCGCGCATCTGCTTCGTGAACAAGCTGGACCGTACCGGCGCCGAGTTCTTCCGCTGCGTTGACATGATCACGGACCGCCTCGGCGCGACCCCGATCGTCATGCAGCTGCCGATCGGTGCCGAGATGGACTTCCAGGGCGTTGTCGACCTGGTCCGCATGAAGGCGCTCGTCTGGTCCGCCGAAGCCTCCAAGGGCGAGATGTACGACGTCGTCGACATCCCGGCCTCGCACACCGAGCTCGCCGAGGAATGGCGCGGCAAGCTCGTCGAGGCCGTCGCGGAGAACGACGAAGAGATCATGGAACTGTTCCTGGAGGGCGTCGAGCCCACCGAGGAGCAGCTCTACGCCGCTGTTCGTCGTATCACCATCGCGTCCGGCAAGGGCGGCGACACCACTGTCACCCCCGTGTTCTGCGGCACCGCGTTCAAGAACAAGGGCGTTCAGCCCCTGCTCGACGCCGTCGTGCGCTACCTCCCCTCCCCCCTGGACGTCGAGGCCATCGAGGGCCACGACGTCAAGGACGCCGAGGTGGTCGTGAAGCGCAAGCCGTCCGACGCCGAGCCGCTGTCGGCCCTCGCGTTCAAGATCGCGAGCGACCCGCACCTCGGCAAGCTCACCTTCGTCCGGATCTACTCCGGTCGCCTGGAGGCCGGCACCGCGGTGCTGAACTCCGTCAAGGGCAAGAAGGAGCGCATCGGCAAGATCTACCGCATGCACGCGAACAAGCGTGAGGAGATCGAGTCGGTGGGCGCCGGCGACATCGTCGCCGTCATGGGCCTCAAGCAGACCACCACCGGTGAGACGCTGTGTGACGAGAAGAACCCGGTCATCCTGGAGTCCATGGACTTCCCGGCCCCGGTTATTCAGGTCGCCATCGAGCCCAAGTCCAAGGGTGACCAGGAGAAGCTGGGTGTTGCCATCCAGCGTCTCGCGGAGGAGGACCCCTCCTTCCAGGTTCACTCGGACGAGGAGACCGGCCAGACCATCATCGGTGGTATGGGCGAGCTTCACCTCGACATCCTCGTCGACCGCATGCGTCGCGAGTTCAAGGTCGAGGCGAACGTCGGCAAGCCGCAGGTCGCGTACCGCGAGACGATCCGTAAGGCCGTCGAGCGTCACGACTACACCCACAAGAAGCAGACCGGTGGTACCGGTCAGTTCGCCAAGGTGCAGATCGCGATCGAGCCCATCGAGGGCGGCGAAGCGGCGTACGAGTTCGTGAACAAGGTCACCGGTGGTCGTATCCCGCGGGAGTACATCCCGTCGGTCGACGCCGGTGCGCAGGAAGCCATGAAGTTCGGCATCCTCGCCGGCTACGAGATGACTGGCGTCCGCGTCATCCTTCTCGACGGTGGCTACCACGAGGTCGACTCCTCCGAGCTCGCGTTCAAGATCGCCGGTTCGCAGGCCTTCAAGGAGGCCGCGCGCAAGGCTTCCCCCGTGCTCCTTGAGCCGATGATGGCCGTTGAGGTCACCACGCCCGAGGACTACATGGGTGAGGTCATCGGCGACATCAACTCTCGCCGTGGCCAGATCCAGGCCATGGAGGAGCGTCACGGTGCTCGCATCGTGAAGGGCCTCGTGCCGCTTTCGGAGATGTTCGGCTACGTCGGAGACCTCCGCAGCAAGACCTCGGGTCGCGCCAGCTACTCGATGCAGTTCGACTCCTACGCCGAGGTTCCCCGGAACGTCGCCGAGGAGATCATCGCGAAGGCCAAGGGCGAGTAACTCTTCGGAGTACACGCTTTAGGCTTGTCACCGGCAGCCTCTGGGGCAACAGGAGCAACACTCCCGTTGCCCCGGGGACCGGCCGGCTTTCCAGCAAAGATCACCTGGCGCCGATCTGTAAGGCGTACAGAACCACTCTCAGGAGGACCCCCGTGGCGAAGGCGAAGTTCGAGCGGACTAAGCCGCACGTCAACATCGGCACCATCGGTCACATTGACCACGGTAAGACGACCCTCACGGCCGCCATTACCAAGGTGCTGCACGACAAGTACCCGGACCTGAACGCGGCTTCGGCCTTCGATCAGATCGACAAGGCTCCTGAGGAGCGCCAGCGCGGTATCACCATCTCCATCGCGCACGTCGAGTACCAGACCGAGGCGCGTCACTACGCCCACGTCGACTGCCCGGGTCACGCGGACTACATCAAGAACATGATCACCGGTGCCGCGCAGATGGACGGCGCGATCCTCGTGGTCGCCGCCACCGACGGCCCGATGCCGCAGACCAAGGAGCACGTGCTCCTGGCCCGCCAGGTCGGCGTTCCGTACATCGTTGTCGCCCTGAACAAGGCCGACATGGTGGACGACGAGGAGATCCTGGAGCTCGTCGAGCTCGAGGTCCGTGAGCTGCTCTCCGAGTACGAGTTCCCGGGCGACGACCTGCCGGTCGTCCGCGTCTCCGCGCTGAAGGCGCTCGAGGGCGACAAGGAGTGGGGCGACAAGCTCCTCGGCCTGATGGACGCCGTCGACGAGGCCATCCCGACCCCGCCGCGTGACACCGAGATGCCGTTCCTCATGCCCGTCGAGGACGTCTTCACGATCACCGGTCGCGGTACGGTCGTCACCGGCCGTATCGAGCGTGGTGTCCTGAAGGTCAACGAGACCGTCGACATCATCGGCATCAAGGAAGCCAAGACCACCACCACGGTCACCGGCATCGAGATGTTCCGCAAGCTGCTCGACGAGGGCCAGGCGGGCGAGAACGTCGGTCTGCTCCTCCGTGGCATCAAGCGCGAGGACGTCGAGCGCGGCCAGGTCATCATCAAGCCGGGTTCGGTCACGCCGCACACCCAGTTCGAGGCCCAGGCCTACATCCTGTCGAAGGACGAGGGTGGCCGTCACACCCCGTTCTTCAACAACTACCGCCCGCAGTTCTACTTCCGTACCACGGACGTCACGGGTGTCGTCACCCTGCCGGCCGGCACGGAGATGGTCATGCCGGGCGACAACACCGAGATGACGGTCGAGCTGATCCAGCCGGTCGCCATGGAGGAGGGCCTGAAGTTCGCCATCCGTGAGGGTGGTCGTACCGTGGGCGCCGGCCAGGTCACCAAGATCACGAAGTAATTTCGTGCTCTGACCTGGTAGCTCGCGCGAGCGGGCACCATGTTTGACAGAGGGGCCCCTGTCCTGTCGCTTCGGCGGCCGGGCAGGGGCCCTTCGTCGTGTCAGGCGGCGGCTCCGGCGGGCCGGCCGCCGCCGTCCCCGCAGTCGAGGCAGTGGCCCCCGGGGGTGGGGGAGCGGAAGGCGCGGCCGCAGCCCTCGCAGTTCTGGAACGGATCCGGCGGCACGAAGGCGGCTCTGGGCGGTACGGGGACCAGCTCGGGCGGCAGCCCGACGGTGAGCCGGTACGCGATGAGGCCGGCGGGATTGCGGGGCTGTGGCGGAAGGTTCGAGGTCAGCGCCGCGATGACGGCGGCGGGGCTCACCCCGCGCTCCAGCCAGGCCTCCGCGGCGGGGGTGAGCCGCTCGATGTCCCGGGGGCCGAGCACGAGGCGCGGGTCGATGCCGCGCAGCTCGCCGAGGATGCCTCCGGCGGCGGCCACCCGCCAGTGGTTCCCACCGTTCCGGGGCCGCGGCAGGCCGCCGTACGGGTCCTGCGCCGGGGGCGGTTCGGGGTCCGGGTCGCAACCCGCCGCCGCGTCCCGGGCGGCCGCGGCGGGGGCCGCTGGTGGAGCCGGGGCGACGTCCTCGTCGGGGCTCCAGGCCGGGGCCGGAGCGGGATCCGCGGGTGCGTGGTGGCCGTGAGCCCCGGACACCCCGGCAGCGCCGGAAGCCCCGAGGTCTCTGGTCCCGGGCGACCTGGGATTCGTAGGGCCCCCGGCAGCCCCGGAAGGCGCAGGACTCCCGGCGGCCAGGGAAGTCCCGGCAGTGCTGGGAGCGCCGGATCCGGGTGCGCCGCGCACCATGGGCCCCTTGGGAGCCCCGCGCGCCCCGGGATCCGTGGCGCCCCCGGCGGCGGCCGAAGCGTGGCCCGGGCGGTTGTACGAGACCGTGTGGGTGACGACCTGGCCGCCGGGCAGCCGTTCGCGGGTGCGCTTGAGGTAGCCGTGGACCTCCAGCTCGCGCAGGGCGCCGGCGATGCGGTGCTCGCTCTCGGCGAAGTGGGGGGCCAGGTCCTTGATGCCGATGCGGGTGCCGGCCGGGACGGACTGGATGTACAGGGCCAGCCCGCGGGCGGTGAGCGACAGCTCGGGGTGCTGGGCGAGGTGGTTGCCGATCACCGTGAAGCTACGGGCGTGCTTCACGTTGACGTGGACTACACCGGATCGGGGGGTCTCGGCGGGATTCAGGACCGAGGCGCGCGCGTGGGCGCTAGGCTGTGCAGCATCCATCGGGAAGGTCTTGCTTCCTGGCTGGTAGGCCCTCGGCCGGGATTGCGAGTCCCGTCGGGGGCCGACGTATTTCTGGGGTGGTCGCGGCGAGCATATGCCAGCGAACCCCCTTGAAAGCCAGCCGAGTTGGCGTAGTTCACCCATGTGAGGTACCGGCCGCCGACGGGAGGCTGGAGGGGTCTGGCAAGGGTTCTTTGGTTCCCCGGTACTTGAACCAATACGTCCCCCGCGACCGCTTCGCGGTCCACCGCGACGCGGCTGTCGCGACCCGGTCCGGGCGGGCCGTATCCCCAGGTGGGGGGCTGTGCGCCGGCTGTCGGAGGGCTGTGAGAAGCTCCGCTCCGCATGGTGTGACGGGACATCTCAGGGTGGGGAACATGGCACAGAACGACGACGGCAGACCGGGCGTCTCCGACGAGGAGTGGGCGCGGTTCGTCGAGGAGGCGGAGGGGGGTGCGGGGGAGGCCCCCGAGGAGCCGTCCGCGCGGGCGCGGATGGTGACCGAGCGGTTGCGGCGCGAGGACGAGCAGCGCGCCGCGGGGCAGAAGAAGCGTTTCGGCAGGGCGCAGCCCGTGCCCACCGAGCCCCCGGGGTGGCGCACGGGTCCCGCCTGGCAGGAGATGGAGGGCCGCGGCAGGGCGAAGCGGCGGTTCAAGGCCACCCTGGCCGTCGTCTTCATCGCGGGGCTGGCGCTGATCGTCGTACGGCCCGAGCTGCTGATCGACAAGGTCACGGGCAAGGCCGAGCAGGACGCCAAGGTCAGCGTTCCGCTGGCCCCCGAGACCGCGCGGCCGACGGCCGCACCCCCGGAGCAGTACCCGGACCGCCCGACGCTCCAGGACCCCTTCAAGGGCTCCCCGGCGCTCCAGTGGGCAGACGGGGCGGCGGGGATTGAGCTGCCCGAGGCGACGGCCGTCGGGGGAATGTCCAAGGAGCAGGTCGCCGACGCGCTGGCGAAGACCCGGCAGTTCCTGATCGCGGCCAACCTGGACGCGGCCACCCTGCGCGGGGAGCGTCCGGCCGCGGCCCTCGCCCTGCTGGACCCCCGGCAGCCGGAGGTTCCGGAGCGGCTGGAGCGGTCGCTGACGCATCCGAGCGCGGAGGACACCCCGGTGGAGCTCTTCACCCGCTTCGACCCGGCCGAGGTCACGCCGGTGGGCGACGTCGTCAAGGTGCGGGGGAGCATGCGCGCGGAGCCGGGGGACCGGGGGGAACTGCTGGTGGTGGCGGACTACACCTTCGTCCACCCATTGACCAAGGGGGGCGTGAGCGTGCAGCGGACCATCGTGCGCCGGCAGGTGACCCTGGCGCTGCTCGACCCGGCGCGCTGGGAGACCACCCGGGGCCGCCTGCAGGCGCGGAGCTACACCGCGGAGTGGTCGAACGTGGAGTGCGAGGCGGCCGATGGATTCCTGCACCCGTACTTCGCGCAGGACGTGGCGGACGGACCGGAGCCCACGGGGCCCGCGTCGGACCCGTATGACCGGAGCCAGGACATCAAGGGCGAAGGGTGCAGGCACATCACGCGATCCTGACCGGGGGACACGGGTGCGGCAGTTTGACCACTCAGCGTGGCGGGGTATTCTCTTCGGCCCGATTGGCCAGGTACGTGCCTCGTATGGCAGACTACTCAAGTTGCTCGGCTGAGTGCCGATGCTGCGCGCCTCCCGCCGGGAGGACCGGAAGCGAGTCCCACAGTACTCGTCGCTCTACCTGCCCCTCGGGGCAGCAATGGGGCGGACGTACGGGAATCTTCTGGGAAGCGTCAGCACGGTCCCGGCCAGGCACTCGGTGGGTGTTTTCCCCCGATGCGCGGTCTTGGGACCGCACCCCCTTGGATGAGGGAATTTCCGTATGGGAATTTTTTCTAGAGGGAGTGCGACACGCCCGACCGCGTGGGTCGGAGGAAAGCCGCGGAGTCATCCGCAGCCGACCGAGAGCCAGAGCGTTTCCACAACAGACAGGACTACGGAGTAGCCATGGCGGGACAGAAGATCCGCATCCGGCTCAAGGCCTACGACCACGAGGTCATCGATTCCTCGGCGAAGAAGATCGTCGAGACGGTGACGCGCACTGGTGCGTCGGTCGCGGGCCCGGTGCCGCTGCCCACTGAGAAGAACGTGTACTGCGTCATCAAGTCGCCGCACAAGTACAAGGACTCGCGCGAGCACTTCGAGATGCGCACGCACAAGCGCCTGATCGACATCCTCGACCCGACGCCCAAGACCGTTGACTCGCTGATGCGCCTGGACCTTCCGGCCGGCGTTGACATCGAGATCAAGCTCTGAGAGGCGTCGAGAAGATGGCAAAGCAGATCAAGGGCGTCCTGGGCGAGAAGCTCGGCATGACCCAGGTCTGGGACGAGAACAACCGTGTCGTCCCGGTGACCGTTGTCAAGGCCGGGCCCTGCGTCGTTACCCAGGTCCGTACGAACGACATCGACGGCTACGAGTCGGTCCAGATCGCCTTCGGCGAGATCGACCCGCGCAAGGTGAACAAGCCCCTCAAGGGCCACTTCGCCAAGGCCGACGTGACCCCCCGCCGCCACCTGGTGGAGCTCCGCACCTCCGACGCCAGCGAGTACACGCTCGGCCAGGAGATCACTGCTGAGGTGTTCGAGTCCGGCGTCAAGGTTGACGTCACGGGCAACAGCAAGGGCAAGGGCTTCGCCGGTGTCATGAAGCGGCACAACTTCCGGGGCCTCGGCGCCGGTCACGGTGTGCAGCGCAAGCACCGCTCCCCCGGTTCGATCGGTGGCTGCGCCACCCCTGGGCGTGTCTTCAAGGGCATGCGCATGGCCGGTCGCATGGGTAACGAGCGTGTCACCACCCAGAACCTGACCATCCACGCGGTTGACGCGGAGAAGGGTCTGCTCCTGATCAAGGGTGCGGTCCCCGGTCCGAACGGCGGCCTCGTCCTGGTCCGTACCGCGGCCAAGGGGGCTTGAGGTAATGAGCACCATTGACATCCTTTCGCCGGCAGGCGACAAGGCCGGTACCGTCGAGCTCCCCGCGGAGATCTTCGACGCCAAGACCAGCGTTCCGCTGATCCACCAGGTCGTTGTCGCTCAGCTGGCTGCTGCCCGTCAGGGCACGCACAAGACCAAGACCCGTGGCGAAGTCCGTGGTGGTGGCCGCAAGCCGTACCGCCAGAAGGGCACCGGCCGCGCCCGTCAGGGTTCGACCCGCGCTCCGCAGTTCGCCGGCGGTGGCGTTGTCCACGGCCCGCAGCCGCGTGACTACTCGCAGCGGACCCCGAAGAAGATGAAGGCCGCCGCCCTCCGCGGTGCCCTCTCGGACCGTGCGCGTCACTCCCGCATCCACGTCGTCACCGGCGTGGTCGAGGGTGCCGCCTCCACGAAGGCCGCCAAGACGCTGTTCGGCAAGATCTCGGAGCGCAAGAACCTGCTCCTGGTCGTCGACCGCTCCGAAGAGGCCGCGTGGCTGTCCGCCCGCAACCTGCCCCAGGTTCACATCCTGGAGCCGGGCCAGCTGAACACGTACGACGTGATCGTCTCTGACGACGTGGTCTTCACTCAGACCGCTTTCGAGTCCTTCGTGTCTGGCCCCAAGGCCGACGAGACCGAAGGGAGCGACGCCTGATGTCTGAGGCGACCGTTACCAGCAAGACCTTCACCGACCCGCGCGACCTGCTGATCAAGCCGGTTGTCTCGGAGAAGAGCTACGCGCTGCTGGACGAGAACAAGTACACGTTCATCGTCGCGCCCGGCTCCAACAAGACCCAGATCAAGCAGGCCGTGGAAGCGGTCTTCGGGGTCAAGGTCACCGGGGTCAACACGATCAACCGTCAGGGTAAGCGCAAGCGCACCAAGACCGGTTTCGGCAAGCGCGCTGACACCAAGCGCGCCATCGTGACCCTCGCTGAGGGCGACCGAATCGACATCTTCGGCGGCCAGGCCTCCTAACGGAGGTCTAGTCGTCCGGAATCGGACGAGGACTGAGAAATGGGTATCCGCAAGTACAAGCCGACGACCCCGGGCCGTCGTGGCTCCAGCGTCGCCGACTTTGTCGAGATCACGCGGTCCACGCCGGAGAAGTCGCTGGTTCGCCCTCTGCACAGCAAGGGCGGCCGTAACAACACCGGCCGGATCACCGTTCGCCACCAGGGTGGTGGACACAAGCGCGCCTACCGTGTGATCGACTTCCGTCGTCACGACAAGGACGGCGTGCCGGCCAAGGTCGCGCACATCGAGTACGACCCCAACCGCACCGCGCGCATCGCGCTCCTGCACTACGCGGACGGCGAGAAGCGCTACATCATCGCGCCGAAGAGCCTGAAGCAGGGCGACCGGATTGAGAACGGCCCCACGGCCGACATCAAGCCGGGCAACAACCTCGCGCTCCGCAACATCCCGGTCGGTACCACGATCCACGCGATCGAGCTCCGTCCCGGTGGCGGCGCGAAGTTCGCCCGTTCGGCCGGTGCCTCCGTGCAGCTGCTGGCGAAGGAGGGCACCATGGCCCACCTTCGTATGCCGTCCGGTGAGATCCGTCTCGTCGACGCGCGCTGCCGCGCCACGGTCGGCGAGGTCGGCAACGCCGAGCAGTCGAACATCAACTGGGGCAAGGCCGGCCGTATGCGCTGGAAGGGCGTTCGCCCGTCCGTCCGCGGTGTCGCGATGAACCCGGTTGACCACCCGCACGGTGGTGGTGAGGGCAAGACCAGTGGTGGTCGCCACCCGGTCTCCCCGTGGGGTCAGAAGGAGGGTCGTACTCGCTCGCCGAAGAAGGCTTCGAGCAAGTACATCGTCCGCCGCCGCAAGACGAACAAGAAGCGCTAGGAGCGGGTTTAGATGCCGCGCAGTCTCAAGAAGGGGCCCTTCGTCGACGACCACCTCGTAAAGAAGGTGGATGTCCAGAACGAAGCCGGCACCAAGAACGTCATCAAGACCTGGTCCCGTCGCTCGATGATCATCCCCAGCATGCTGGGTCACACCATCGCGGTGCACAACGGCAAGACCCACGTCCCGGTGTTCGTCACCGAGTCGATGGTCGGCCACAAGCTCGGCGAGTTCTCGCCGACTCGCACCTTCCGCGGCCACGTCAAGGACGACCGGAAGTCGAAGCGCCGCTAAAGGCGGGGTGGTTACGACTATGACTTACACCGAAGGGACAACCATGGAAGCCAGGGCCCAGGCGCGGTACATCCGCGTCACGCCCATGAAGGCCCGCCGAGTGGTGGACCTTATCCGTGGCATGGATGCCACGGAGGCTCAGGCGGTCCTGCGTTTCGCCCCGCAGGCCGCGAGCGTGCCGGTTGGCAAGGTGCTTGACAGCGCCATCGCCAACGCAGCACACAACTACAACCACCCGGACGCCTCCACGCTGGTCATCAGCGAGGCGTACGTGGACGAGGGCCCGACCCTGAAGCGGTTCCGTCCGCGTGCCCAGGGCCGTGCCTACCGGATCCGCAAGCGGACCAGCCACATCACCGTGGTCGTCAGCAGCAAGGAAGGTTCCCGGTAATGGGCCAGAAGGTAAACCCGCACGGGTTCCGACTCGGCATTACCACCGACTTCAAGTCGCGTTGGTACGCCGACAAGCTGTACAAGGACTACGTCAAGGAAGACGTCGCCATCCGTCGGATGATGACGTCCGGCATGGAGCGCGCCGGCATCTCGAAGGTTGAGATCGAGCGCACCCGTGACCGCGTGCGTGTGGACATCCACACCGCTCGTCCGGGCATCGTCATCGGCCGCCGTGGCGCCGAGGCCGACCGCATCCGCGGTGACCTCGAGAAGCTCACGGGCAAGCAGGTCCAGCTGAACATCCTCGAGGTCAAGAACCCCGAGCTCGATGCCCAGCTGGTCGCTCAGGCCGTTGCCGAGCAGCTCTCCTCCCGCGTCTCCTTCCGTCGCGCCATGCGTAAGAGCATGCAGGGCACGATGAAGGCCGGCGCCAAGGGCATCAAGATCCAGTGTGGCGGCCGTCTCGGCGGCGCCGAGATGTCCCGCTCCGAGTTCTACCGCGAAGGCCGTGTGCCGCTGCACACCCTCCGCGCGAACGTGGACTACGGCTTCTTCGAGGCCAAGACCACCTTCGGCCGTATCGGTGTGAAGGTCTGGATCTACAAGGGCGACGTCAAGAACATCGCCGAGGTTCGCGCCGAGAACGCTGCGGCCCGTGCGGGTAACCGCCCGGCCCGTGGCGCGCAGGGCGCTGGCGACCGTCCCGCCGGCCGTGGTGGCCGTGGTGGCGAGCGCGGCGGCCGTGGTGGCCGCAAGCCGCAGCAGGCTGCTGGTGTCGAGGCCCCCAAGGCCGACGCTCCCGCCGCCGCTCCGGCTGAGAGCACCGGAACGGAGGCCTGACCGACATGCTGATCCCTCGTAGGGTCAAGCACCGCAAGCAGCACCACCCGAAGCGCCGCGGTATGGCCAAGGGCGGTACTGAGGTCACGTTCGGCGAGTACGGCATCCAGGCGCTGACCCCGGCTTACGTGACGAACCGCCAGATCGAGGCGGCTCGTATTGCGATGACCCGCCACATCAAGCGTGGCGGCAAGGTCTGGATCAACATCTACCCGGACCGCCCGCTCACCAAGAAGCCTGCCGAGACCCGCATGGGTTCCGGTAAGGGTTCTCCCGAGTGGTGGATCGCCAACGTGCACCCGGGCCGGGTCATGTTCGAGCTGTCCTACCCGAACGAGAAGATTGCTCGTGAGGCGCTCACCCGCGCTGCTCACAAGCTTCCGATGAAGTGCCGGATTGTTCGGCGCGAGGCAGGTGAGTCGTGATGGCGACGGGAACCAAGGCGTCCGAGCTGCGTGAGCTCGGCAACGAGGAGCTCGTTGGCAAGCTGCGCGAGGCCAAGGAGGAGCTGTTCAAGCTCCGCTTCCAGGCGGCCACGGGTCAGCTGGAGAACAACGGCCGGCTCAAGTCCGTCCGTAAGGACATCGCTCGCATCTACACCCTGATGCACGAGCGTGAGCTCGGTATCGAGACGGTGGAGAGCGCCTGATGAGCGAGAACAACGTGACTGAGAACACCGCGCGCGGTTTCCGCAAGACCCGTGAGGGTCTGGTTGTCAGCGACAAGATGGACAAGACCGTCGTCGTCGCTGTCGAGGACCGCGTCAAGCACGCCCTGTACGGCAAGGTCATCCGCCGTACGAACAAGCTCAAGGCGCACGACGAGCAGAACGCTGCCGGCGTCGGCGACCGCGTCCTCATCATGGAGACGCGTCCGCTGTCGGCGAGCAAGCGCTGGCGCATCGTCGAGATCCTCGAGAAGGCCAAGTAAGCACCTGAGGGGTTTCCCTTAGGTTCGTTCCGCCAGGCTCGGTGGGGGCGGTAGCTCTTCGGAGTGAGGCCCCCGCCGGGAACCGGCAGACAAACAGGAGATACACGTGATCCAGCAGGAGTCGCGACTGCGTATCGCCGACAACACTGGTGCCAAGGAAATCCTTTGCATCCGTGTTCTCGGTGGTTCCGGTCGCCGCTACGCGGGCATCGGTGACGTCATCGTCGCCACCGTCAAGGACGCGATCCCCGGTGGCAACGTGAAGAAGGGTGACGTCGTCAAGGCGGTCATCGTTCGCACCGTCAAGGAGCGTCGCCGCCAGGACGGCTCGTACATCCGCTTTGACGAGAACGCCGCCGTCATTCTGAAGAACGACGGCGACCCTCGCGGCACCCGTATCTTCGGCCCGGTGGGCCGTGAGCTGCGCGAGAAGAAGTTCATGAAGATCATCTCGCTCGCGCCGGAGGTGCTGTAAGCATGAAGATCAAGAAGGGCGACCTGGTTCAGGTCATCACCGGTAAGGACAAGGGCAAGCAGGGCAAGGTCATCGTTGCCTTCCCCGCTGACAACCGCGTCCTCGTCGAGGGTGTCAACCGGGTCAAGAAGCACACCAAGGCTGCGCAGAACCAGGCCGGTGGCATTGTGATCACCGAGGCCCCGGTCCACGTCAGCAACGTTCAGCTGGTTGTGGAGAAGGACGGCAAGAAGGTCGTCACCCGCGTCGGCTACCGCTTCGACGACGAGGGCAACAAGATCCGCGTTGCCAAGCGGACGGGTGAGGACATCTGATGGCTACCACTCCGCGTCTCAAGACGAAGTACCGCGAGGACATCGCGGGCAAGCTGCGTGAGGAGTTCTCCTACGAGAACGTCATGCAGATCCCCGGCCTCGTGAAGATCGTGGTCAACATGGGTGTGGGCGACGCCGCCCGCGACTCCAAGCTGATCGACGGCGCCATCAAGGACCTGACGACGATCACCGGTCAGAAGCCGGCCGTCACGAAGGCCCGCAAGTCCATCGCGCAGTTCAAGCTTCGCGAGGGTCAGCCGATCGGCTGCCACGTCACCCTCCGTGGTGACCGCATGTGGGAGTTCCTGGACCGTACGCTGTCGCTCGCGCTGCCGCGTATCCGTGACTTCCGTGGTCTGTCGCCGAAGCAGTTCGACGGCCGTGGCAACTACACCTTCGGTCTCACGGAGCAGGTCATGTTCCACGAGATCGACCAGGACAAGATCGACCGTACCCGGGGTATGGACATCACCGTGGTCACCACGGCGACCAACGACGCTGAGGGCCGCGCGCTCCTTCGTCACCTCGGCTTCCCCTTCAAGGAGGCGTAAGCGAGATGGCGAAGAAGGCTCTCATCGCGAAGGCTGCCCGCAAGCCCAAGTTCGGTGTGCGTGCGTACACCCGCTGCCAGCGCTGCGGTCGTCCCCACTCCGTGTACCGCAAGTTCGGCCTGTGCCGCGTGTGCCTTCGTGAGATGGCTCACCGTGGCGAGCTGCCGGGCGTGACCAAGAGCTCCTGGTAAATCCCCCTCGTCCGCAAGGACTTGGGAAGTACCAGGCACTCTCGGTAAGCATCTGGTCGGCGGATGCCCGGCCGCGCATGCCTTAGGCTTGTGTGGTTGGGCGTCCGCCGCCCATAACGACTTACTACGCCGTAGGTCCCCGCACCGCACCCGTCCCGCCACTGAGTGGGGAGAGGGATGGCGCATACAGGAAACCCCGGCGAGAGAGGCCGAAGGCCACTTCATGACCATGACTGACCCGATCGCAGACATGCTGACCCGTCTGCGTAACGCTAACTCGGCGTACCACGACACTGTCGTGATGCCGCACAGCAAGATCAAGTCGCACATCGCGGAGATCCTCAAGCAGGAGGGTTTCATCACCGGCTGGAAGGTCGAGGACGCCGAGGTCGGCAAGAACCTCGTCCTCGAGCTGAAGTTCGGGCCGAACCGTGAGCGCTCCATCGCGGGCATCAAGCGGATCTCGAAGCCCGGTCTGCGCGTGTACGCAAAGTCCACCAACCTGCCGAAGGTCCTCGGCGGCCTGGGCGTGGCGATCATCTCCACGTCCCACGGTCTCCTGACCGGCCAGCAGGCAGGCAAGAAGGGCGTAGGTGGGGAAGTCCTCGCCTACGTCTGGTAGTCGGGAACGGAGGAAAAGCAATGTCGCGAATCGGCAAGCTCCCCATCCAGGTTCCCGCCGGTGTGGACGTCACCATCGACGGCCAGACGGTCGCCGTGAAGGGCCCCAAGGGTTCCCTCACGCACGTCGTCAAGGCGCCGATCGAGATCGTCAAGGGTGAGGACGGCGTTCTGAACGTCACCCGCCCGAACGACGAGCGTCAGAACAAGGCCCTGCACGGCCTGTCCCGCACGCTGGTGGCGAACATGATCACCGGTGTGACCACGGGATACGTCAAGGCTCTCGAGATCAGCGGTGTTGGTTACCGCGTCGCCGCGAAGGGCTCCGACCTGGAGTTCCAGCTTGGCTACAGCCACCCGATCCTGATCGAGGCGCCCGAGGGCATCTCCTTCAAGGTCGAGTCGCCCACCAAGTTCTCGGTCGAGGGCATCGACAAGCAGAAGGTCGGCGAGGTCGCCGCCAACATCCGCAAGCTGCGGAAGCCCGACCCGTACAAGGCCAAGGGTGTCAAGTACGCCGGCGAGGTCATCCGCCGCAAGGTCGGAAAGGCTGGTAAGTAGCCATGGCATACGGTGTGAAGATCGCCAAGGGCGACGCGTACAAGCGCGCTGCCAAGGCTCGCCGCCACATCCGCATCCGCAAGAACGTCTCGGGTACGGCGGAGCGTCCGCGCCTCGTCGTGACGCGTTCCAACCGCAACATCGTTGCTCAGGTCATCGACGACCTCCAGGGTCACACCCTGGCGTCGGCGTCGACCCTGGACGCTTCGATCCGCGGTGGCGAAGGCGACAAGAGCGCCCAGGCCCAGGCTGTCGGCGCGCTCGTCGCCGAGCGTGCCAAGGCTGCGGGTGTCGAGACCGTCGTGTTCGACCGCGGTGGCAACCGATACGCCGGGCGCATTGCCGCTCTGGCTGACGCCGCCCGCGAAGCCGGGCTGAAGTTCTAAGCCCCGGTTCCGGGACTCACGGACGTAACAGAGAGAGGTAATCCAATGGCTGGACCCCAGCGCCGCGGAAGCGGTGCCGGTGGCGGCGAGCGGCGGGACCGGAAGGGTCGCGACGGTGGCCCTGCCGCCGAGAAGACCGCTTACGTTGAGCGCGTTGTCGCGATCAACCGCGTCGCCAAGGTTGTCAAGGGTGGTCGCCGCTTCAGCTTCACCGCGCTGGTCGTGGTGGGCGACGGTGACGGCACCGTAGGTGTCGGTTACGGCAAGGCCAAGGAAGTTCCCGCGGCCATCGCCAAGGGTGTCGAGGAAGCCAAGAAGAACTTCTTCAAGGTTCCGCGCATCCAGGGCACCATCCCGCACCCGATCCAGGGCGAGAAGGCGGCCGGCGTTGTCCTGCTGAAGCCTGCTTCCCCCGGTACCGGTGTTATCGCCGGTGGCCCGGTGCGCGCCGTTCTGGAGTGCGCCGGCGTTCACGACATCCTGTCGAAGTCCCTGGGCTCCGACAACGCGATCAACATCGTGCACGCGACCGTGGCGGCCCTCCAGGGCCTGCAGCGTCCCGAGGAGATCGCGGCTCGCCGTGGTCTGCCCCTCGAGGACGTCGCCCCCGCGGCTCTGCTTCGTGCACGTGCTGGGGCGGGTGCGTAATGGCTCGCCTCAAGATCACGCAGACGAAGTCGTACATCGGCAGCAAGCAGAACCACCGCGACACGCTGCGTTCGCTCGGGCTCAAGCGCCTGAACGACGTCGTCGTCAAGGAGGACCGCCCCGAGTTCCGCGGAATGGTGCACACCGTCCGCCACCTCGTGACGGTTGAGGAGGTTGACTAACATGGCTGAGAGCAGCCCGCTGAAGGCCCACAACCTCCGTCCCGCCCCCGGCGCCAAGACCGCGAAGACCCGTGTCGGTCGTGGTGAGGCGTCGAAGGGTAAGACGGCCGGTCGTGGTACGAAGGGCCAGAAGGCCCGTTACCAGATCCCGCAGCGCTTCGAGGGTGGGCAGATGCCCCTCCACATGCGTCTGCCGAAGCTCAAGGGCTTCAAGAACCCGTTCCGCACCGAGTTCCAGGTCGTGAACCTGGACAAGCTCGGCGCTCTCTACCCCGAGGGTGGAGAAGTCACGGTGGCCGACCTGGTCGCCAAGGGCGCGGTTCGCAAGAACAGCCTCGTCAAGGTCCTGGGCCAGGGCGAGATCTCCGTTGCGCTGCAGGTTTCGGTTGACGCCGTCTCCGGCTCCGCCAAGGAGAAGATTGCTGCCGCAGGCGGCACCGTCACCGAGCTCGTCTAAGACGAACTCAGTGATTAATAGCTGAAACCCGACCGGGGATGCCTCACATTTGGGGCATCCCCGGTTGGTCGTTCCACGGGGGGCAGTATCGCCGGTAAGGTGGCCTGCACCTTTAGCTTTGTCGTATACGTCGATCCCTCAGACCGTCACCTCTGACGCAGTAGCGCGGGGGTCGCAGGAGGCACCGTGCTCACCGCGTTCGCCCGGGCGTTCAAGACGCCCGACCTGCGCAACAAGCTGCTCTTTACGCTCGGCATCATCGTGCTGTATCGGCTCGGGTCCCACATCCCGGTTCCCGGCGTGAGCTACAAGAACGTTCAGATCTGTGTCGACTCGATGGGCAGCAGCAACAGCCTGTTCGGGCTCGTCAACATGTTCAGTGGCGGTGCGCTGCTGCAGATCACGATCTTCGCGCTCGGCATCATGCCGTACATCACGGCCAGCATCATCCTGCAGCTGCTGACCGTGGTCATCCCGAAGCTGGAGACCCTCAAAAAAGAGGGTCAGTCCGGCACGGCGAAGATCACGCAGTACACGCGCTATTTGACGGTCGCGCTCGCGATCCTGCAGGGCACCGGCCTCGTCGCCACGGCCCGCAGCGGCGCCCTGTTCGCGGGTTGCCCCGCCGCGCGCGAGATCGTTCCGGACCGATCGATCTTCACCACCGTCGTCATGGTCGTCACCATGACCGCCGGTACCTGTGTCGTCATGTGGCTCGGTGAGCTCATCACCGACCGCGGCATCGGCAACGGCATGTCGATCCTCATGTTCATCTCGATCGCCGCCGGCTTCATCGGCGCCCTCTGGCAGATCAAGCTCCAGGGCAAGATCGCCGACGGTTGGGTCGAGTTCGGCGTGGTCATGCTGGTCGGCCTCGCGATGGTCGGCCTGGTGGTCTTCGTCGAGCAGGCGCAACGCCGGATTCCGGTCCAGTACGCGAAGCGCATGATCGGCCGCCGTGCCTACGGCGGTACGTCCACCTACATCCCGCTCAAGGTGAACCAGGCGGGCATCATCCCCGTCATCTTCGCCTCGTCGCTGCTGTACATCCCGGCGCTGATCGTTCAGTTCAGCGGTTCGCAGGCCGGCTGGGCCACCTGGATCCAGAAGCACTTCGTCAAGGGCGACCACCCGTACTACATCGCGGCCTACTTCCTCCTGATCGTCTTCTTCGCGTTCTTCTACGTGGCGATTTCCTTCAACCCCGAGGAAGTTGCAGACAACATGAAGAAGTATGGTGGGTTCATCCCGGGTATCCGCGCCGGTCGACCTACCGCCGAGTACCTGAGCTACGTACTCAACCGGATCACCTGGCCGGGGTCGCTGTACCTGGGTCTGATCGCTCTTGTGCCGACGATGGCGTTGGCCGGCTTCGGAGCGAACCAGAACTTCCCGTTCGGCGGGACGAGCATCCTGATCATCGTGGGTGTGGGTCTGGAAACCGTGAAGCAGATCGAGAGCCAGCTCCAGCAGCGTAATTACGAAGGGTTCCTCCGCTGATGCGAATCGTCCTCGTCGGACCGCCCGGTGCGGGCAAGGGAACGCAGGCCACCGTCCTTGCCAAGACCCTGTCCATCCCGCACATCTCCACGGGCGACCTGTTCCGGGCCAACATCAGCCAGGGCACCGAGCTCGGCCAGCGTGCGAAGGCGTTCATGGACGCCGGCGACCTCGTCCCCGACGAGATCACCATCGGCATGGCCAAGGACCGCATGGAGCAGCCGGACGCCGCGAACGGCTTCCTGCTCGACGGCTTCCCGCGCAACGTGTCGCAGGCCGAGGCCCTCGACGTGATGCTGAAGGCCGAGGGCATGAACCTCGACGCCGTCCTCGACCTGGAGGTCGAGGAGGACGAGGTCGTCAAGCGCCTCGCCGGCCGGCGCACCTGCCGCAACGACGGCGCGCACGTCTTCCACGTCGCGTACCACCCGCCGAAGACCGAGGGTGTCTGTGACATCTGCGGCGGCGAGCTGTACGTGCGTGAGGACCAGTCCGAGGACGCGGTCCGCAACCGTCTGGACGTGTACCACACGCAGACCGAGCCGATCATCGACTACTACAAGGCCCAGGGCCTCGTGTCGACGATCCCGGCGCTCGGTGAGGTCGCGGACGTGACGCAGCGCGCGATGGACGCCCTCAACAAGTAGTTCCCTTGCTGTGAAAGTACGGCCGCGGTGTCCTTCGGGCGCCGCGGCCGTACTGTTGAGAAGACCCAGCAGACCCAGCAGACCCCGGTTCAGAAGGTGGAAGGCACGGCATGGTGCAGATCAAGACCCCCGAGCAGATCGCGAAGATGCGCGAGGCGGGGCTGGTCGTCGCGGCGATCCACGCGGCGACCCGTGAGGCGGCCGTCCCCGGCGCCACGACGCGCGATCTGGACATGGTGGCCCGCAAGGTCATCGCGGACGCCGGCGCCAAGTCGAACTTCCTCGGGTACGGCGGTTTCCCCGCGACCATCTGCACCTCGGTGAACGAGGTCGTCGTCCACGGCATCCCGGACGACAAGACGGTCCTCAAGGACGGCGACATCATCTCGATCGACGCCGGCGCGATCGTCGACGGCTGGCACGGCGACGCCGCGTACACCGCCTTCGTGGGCACTGGGCACGCGCCTGAGCTCCTGGAGCTCTCCCGGGTGACCGAGGAGTCCATGTGGGCCGGCATCGCCGCCATGAAGCTCGGCAACCGCCTCGTGGACATCTCGAAGGCGATCGAGACGTACATCAAGCGCCAGCCGCGGCCGACGACCGGTGAGCACAGCCTCGGCAAGTTCGGGATCATCGAGGACTACGGCGGCCACGGCATCGGATCCGAGATGCACATGGACCCCCACCTGCTGAACTACGTCTCGCGCAAGCGGGGCAAGGGGATCAAGCTCGTCCCGGGCGTCTGCCTGGCGATCGAGCCGATGGTCTCCCTGGGCACGGCGCAGACCGAGGTCCTGGCGGACGACTGGACGGTCATCACGACCGACGGCACCTGGTCCTCGCACTGGGAGCACTCCATCGCGCTGACCGAGGCGGGCCCGATCGTCCTGACCAGCCCGGACTGCGGCAAGGCGAAGCTGGCGGAGTACGGCGTGTCCACCGCGCCCGACCCGCTTGGTTAATGATCTAGTCTGTGGGGCAAACTTTCCGGATTCGTCTTTCTGGGTGCCCTGACGTAGACTGACTCGTCGGCTCCTTTGCACCCGCATGTCCTCATGTGAAGCAGGGAGCTGATCAAGGTAGCCGATTCGAAAGGCGAAGCGTGGCCAAGAAGCAAGGTGCCATCGAAATCGAGGGCACCGTGATCGAGTCCCTCCCGAACGCGATGTTCAAGGTGGAACTCCAGAACGGTCACAAGGTCCTCGCGCACATCAGCGGCAAGATGCGCATGCACTACATCCGCATCCTGCCCGATGACCGGGTTGTCGTGGAGCTCTCCCCGTACGACCTGACGCGTGGCCGGATCGTCTACCGATACAAGTAGATCTTGCTTTCACTCCGTCCGGGCGTCTTGTCCGGCGCGGGTGGTGGCACTGACCCGGAGAACCTCACCAACATGAAGGTCAAGCCGAGCGTCAAGAAGATCTGCGACAAGTGCAAGGTGATCCGCCGTCACGGCCGGGTCATGGTCATCTGCGACAACCTGCGCCACAAGCAGCGCCAGGGCTGACGCACGCCGACCGACCTGCACTACGCAGTTCTTCGCGCGACGTAAGAAAACGTACATACGCAGAACCCGCCCAGCCCTGAGAAGGGCCGGCGGCACCTCCGGCGGGGGCCGGGGACCCGGACGTACCACCACCCATCAGGTGTGGTCGGCGGTCGGGGTCGGTTCTGCGGAAGACCCCCGAACACACAGGAGCCATTGAATGGCACGCGTTTCCGGTGTTGACATCCCGCGCGAAAAGCGTGTGGAGATCGCACTCACCTACGTCTTCGGTATCGGGCGCACCCGGTCCAAGGAGATCCTCGCCTCCACCGGCGTGAACCCGAACACCCGCGTTCGTGACCTGGCCGAAGAGGACCTGGTCAAGATCCGCGAGTACGTGGACGCCAACCTCCGCACCGAGGGTGACCTCCGCCGCGAGATCCAGGCCGACATCCGTCGCAAGGTCGAGATCCAGTGCTACCAGGGTATCCGCCACCGTCGCGGCCTCCCGGTGCACGGTCAGCGCACCAGCACGAACGCGCGTACCCGCAAGGGCCCGCGTCGCGCGATCGCCGGTAAGAAGAAGCCGGGCAAGAAGTAGTCCTGTTCAGCGGTCTTGCGCTGTAGGACCGACCACCTCCCGTAGGAGATTTAGATGCCCCCCAAGGGTCGTCAGGGCGCTGCCAAGAAGGTGCGCCGCAAGGAAAAGAAGAACGTCGCTCACGGGCACGCCCACATCAAGAGCACGTTCAACAACACCATCGTCTCGATCACGGACCCCTCGGGCAACGTGATCTCCTGGGCCTCCGCCGGCCACGTCGGCTTCAAGGGCTCGCGCAAGTCCACCCCCTTCGCCGCGCAGATGGCCGCCGAGTCGGCCGCCCGTCGCGCGCAGGAGCACGGCATGCGCAAGGTTGACGTCTTCGTCAAGGGTCCGGGCTCCGGCCGCGAGACCGCGATCCGCTCCCTCCAGGCCACTGGCCTCGAGGTCGGCTCGATCCAGGACGTCACCCCCACCCCGCACAACGGCTGCCGCCCGCCGAAGCGCCGCCGCGTCTGACGCAGCGGACGCACCTGTGCGTTCTTGAGTGTCCGGGCGGTACGACCCCTTCGGGGGCCGTGCCGCCCGTACCCTTGCAGTAGCCGTACTCCGGTACGGCATCCCGTCGGGCGTCAAATAGTGGGCGTCCACGAATGAAGGAACACAGACATGCTTATCGCTCAGCGTCCTTCGCTGACCGAAGAGGTCGTCGACGAGTACCGCTCGCGGTTCGTGATCGAGCCGCTGGAGCCGGGCTTCGGCTACACCCTCGGCAACTCCCTGCGCCGTACGCTCCTGTCGTCCATCCCGGGTGCCGCTGTCACCAGCATCCGCGTGGACGGCGTCCTGCACGAGTTCACCACCGTGCCGGGCGTCAAGGAAGACGTCACCGACATCATCCTCAACATCAAGCAGCTGGTCGTCTCCTCGGAGCACGACGAGCCGGTCGTGATGTACCTGCGCAAGCAGGGTCCCGGCCTGGTCACCGCTGCTGACATCGCGCCCCCGGCCGGTGTCGAGGTGCACAACCCGGACCTGGTCCTCGCCACGCTCAACGGCAAGGGCAAGCTGGAGATGGAGCTGACCGTCGAGCGCGGTCGCGGCTACGTCTCCGCCGTCCAGAACAAGCAGCTGGGCCAGGAGATCGGCCGCATCCCGGTCGACTCCATCTACAGCCCGGTCCTCAAGGTCACCTACAAGGTCGAGGCGACCCGAGTCGAGCAGCGCACCGACTTCGACAAGCTGATCGTCGACGTCGAGACCAAGCAGGCCATGCGCCCGCGCGACGCCATGGCGTCCGCCGGTAAGACCCTGGTCGAGCTGTTCGGTCTGGCGCGCGAGCTCAACATCGACGCCGAGGGCATCGACATGGGCCCCTCGCCGACGGACGCGGCCCTGGCCGCCGACCTGGCGCTGCCGATCGAGGAGCTCGAGCTCACGGTCCGCTCGTACAACTGCCTCAAGCGCGAGGGCATCCACTCCGTGGGTGAGCTCGTGGCCCGCTCCGAGGCCGACCTGCTCGACATCCGCAACTTCGGTGCGAAGTCGATCGACGAGGTCAAGGCGAAGCTGGCCGGCATGGGCCTGGCGCTCAAGGACAGCCCGCCCGGATTCGACCCGACCGCCGCGGCTGACGCCTTCGGCGCCGATGACGATGCCGACGCCGGCTTCGTCGAGACCGAGCAGTACTAAGCAGCACCCGTAGATCTTTCCCGCGGCATCCGCCTCGGGGGAACTGACACCGGTACCTGACACGGCCGGTGCAGATATGAAGGAGTAACACCATGCCGCGTCCCGCAAAGGGTGCCCGTCTGGGCGGCTCCGCCGCGCACGAGAAGCACCTTCTCGCGAACCTCGCGAAGGCGCTCTTCGAGCACGGCCGCATCACCACGACCGAGGCCAAGGCCCGTCGCCTGCGTCCCTACGCCGAGCGTCTGGTCACCAAGGCGAAGAAGGGCGACATCCACAACCGTCGCCTGGTGCTGCAGACGATCACGGACAAGAGCATCGTGCACACGCTGTTCACCGAGATCGCCCCGCGCTACGAGAACCGCCCCGGTGGTTACACGCGCATCACCAAGATCGGCAACCGTCGTGGCGACAACGCCCCGATGGCCGTGATCGAGCTGGTCGAGGCCCTTACGGTCGCCCAGCAGGCCACTGGTGAGGCCGAGGCCGCCACCAAGCGCGCCGTGAAGGAGGCGGAGGCCACCGAGGCTCCCGCCGCCGAGGAGACCAAGGAGGCCTGATCCCGCTTCGGGATCACGCTGAACGGCTCTGAACGGGCCCGCCCCCTTCCGGGGCGGGCCCGTTTGCCGTTCGTCCGCAAGACGCAGCTGAGAGGATCTGTCACGTGAGTGACGAGGTGGAGCCCGGGCACGTCCGGGTGCGGCTGGACCTGAGCTACGACGGCAAGGACTTCTCCGGCTGGGCCAAGCAGCGCGTGCTGCGGACCGTGCAGGGGGAGCTGGAGTCGGCCCTGCAGACCGTGATGCGGCTGCCGGACCCCGTCGAGCTGACCGTCGCCGGGCGCACCGACGCCGGTGTGCACGCGCGCGGGCAGGTCGCACAGTTCGACCTGGCCGAGGAGGTCTGGGCCGAGCACCAAGACAAGCTGCTGCGCCGGCTCGCGGGCAGGCTGCCGCACGACGTACGGGTGTGGAAGGCCGCCGAGGCCCCCGAGGGCTTCAACGCGCGGTTCTCCGCGATCTGGCGCCGCTACGCCTACCGCGTCGGCGACCACCAGGCCGGCGTGGATCCGCTGCGCCGCGGGCACGTTCTCTGGCACCAGTGGCCGCTGGACGTGGACGCCATGAACGAGGCCGCCGCCGCACTCGTGGGGGAGCACGACTTCGCCGCGTACTGCAAGAAGCGCGAGGGCGCCACGACCATCCGTACGCTCCAGCAGCTCAGCTGGGAGCGCGCCGAGGACGGGATCATCACCGCGACCGTCCGCGCCGACGCCTTCTGCCACAACATGGTCCGCTCGCTCGTCGGGGCCCTGCTGCACGTCGGGGACGGCCACCGGCCGACCGACTGGCCCGGGAAGGTGCTGGCCGCGGGCGTACGGGATTCCTCGGTGCACGTGGTCAAGCCGCACGGGCTGACCCTGGAGGAGGTCGGCTACCCGGCCGACGAGCTGCTGGCCGCCCGCAGCAAGGAGGCGCGCAACATGCGCACCCTGCCCGGAGCCGGCTGCTGCTGACCTCCGGGAAACCGGTTTGGGCGTATCGCCGCCGGGCCTGGACAATGCCCCGCATGGGACATCTCGAAGCCAGCCACCTGGAGTACTACCTTCCCGACGGGCGGGTCCTGCTCCCCGACGTCTCCTTCCGCGTGGGGGAGGGGTCGGTCGTCGCCCTGGTCGGGGCGAACGGGGCCGGCAAGACCACCCTGCTCAAGATGATCTCCGGCGAGCTCCAGCCGCACGGCGGCGCGGTCACGGTCAGCGGCGGGCTCGGCGTGATGTCGCAGTTCGTGGGCTCGGTCCGGGACGAGACGACCGTACGGGACCTGCTGGTCTCGGTCGCGCAGCCGCGGATCCGGGCGGCCGCGAAGGCCGTGGACGCGGCCGAGCAGCTGATCCTGACGGTGGACGACGAGGCCGCGCAGATGGCGTACGCGCAGGCGCTCAGCGACTGGGCCGACGTACAGGGCTACGAGGCGGAGACCCTGTGGGACGTGTGCACGATGGCCGCGCTGGCCATCCCGTACGACAGCGCGCAGTTCCGCGAGGTGCGCACGCTGTCGGGCGGTGAGCAGAAGCGGCTCGTGCTGGAGGCGCTGCTGCGCGGGCCGGACGAGGTGCTGCTGCTCGACGAGCCGGACAACTACCTGGACGTCCCGGGCAAGCGGTGGCTGGAGGACCAGCTGAAGGCGACGCGCAAGACGGTGCTCTTCGTCTCGCACGACCGGGAGCTGCTGACCCAGGCGGCCGAGAAGATCATCAGCCTGGAAGCGAGCCCGACGGGCTCCGACGTCTGGGTGCACGGCGCGGGCTTCGACACCTACCACGACGCCCGCAAGGAGCGCTTCGCGCGCTTCGAGGAGCTCAAGCGGCGCTGGGACGAGGAGCACGCCCGGCTGAAGGCCCTGGTGCTGCGGCTGCGCGGCCAGGCCGCGAGCAGCCCCGACATGGCCTCGCGGTACAAGGCGATGCAGACCCGCTTCCAGAAGTTCGAGGAGGCCGGCCCGCCGCCGGAGCCGCCGCGGGAGCAGGACATCCGGATGCGGCTCAAGGGCGGCCGTACCGGAGTGCGCGCGCTGACCGTGGAGAACCTGGAGCTCACGGGCCTGATGAAGCCCTTCTCGCTGGAGGTCTTCTACGGGGAGCGGGTCGCGGTCCTCGGCTCGAACGGCTCCGGCAAGTCGCATTTCCTGCGGATGCTGGCGGGCGAGGACGTCAAGCACACCGGCACGTGGAAGCTGGGCGCCCGGGTGGTTCCCGGCCATTTCGCGCAGACCCACGCCCACCCGGAGCTGTTCGGGCGCACCCTCGTCGACATCCTGTGGACGGAGGCCGCGAAGCCGCTCGGCGCGGCGATGGGCGCGCTGCGCCGCTACGAGCTGGAGCGACAGGGCGACCAGCCCTTCGAGAGGCTGTCGGGCGGCCAGCAGGCGCGATTCCAGATCCTGCTGCTGGAACTGGCAGGGACCACGGCGCTGCTGCTGGACGAGCCGACGGACAACCTGGACCTGGAATCGGCGGAGGCGCTGCAGGACGGGCTGGAGGCGTACGAGGGCACTGTGCTGTGCGTCACGCACGACCGCTGGTTCGCGCGCACTTTTGACCGTTACCTGGTCTTCGGTTCGGACGGTGTTGTGCGGGAGACTCAGGAACCCGTCTGGGACGAACGTAGGGTCGAGCGCAAGCGCTAGGGGAGACCGCCCCGGCGAGCATGCCGAGGGGGAGGCGTCGTGGGGCTGCGGCCGAGTATCTGGCTCATGAGGTGGGACGGCCGGTCCCGCGGGGACCGGCTGGTGGAGTGGCTGCTGCGGCCGGCGTCGCGGGTGTGGCGGGCGGTGTCCCTGACGATCCTGGTCTCCATCGCCGTCTCCGTGAGCCTGCGGGCGAACTGGGGCTCGGACAACGCCTTCGTCGTGAAGGCCGCGGACGCGCTGCTGGCGGGCGTCTCGCCGTACGACGACAAGCGCTTCCTCTACCTGCCCAGCGCCGTGATCATGGCGATCCCGGAGGCGCTGCTGCCGCGGACCCTGCTGCGGTGGCTGCTTCCGCTGGGGATGACCGGGCTCGTGGGCACCGGCTGGTGGGCCGCGCTGAAGCTGTTCTCGGTGCCGGTGTGCTCGCGCTTCGCGGTCGGCGGCCTCGCGCTGTTCGCCCTGCTCTACAAGCCGTACCTGAACCTCGTGCTGATCGGGAACTGGACGGCCATCTCGGCGGCCGCGCTGCCGGTGGCCCTGCTGCTGGCGCACCGGCGGCAGTGGGGGGTGGCCGGGCTGGTGGTGGGGCTGGCCATCGCCTGCAAGCCGATGCTGGTGCCGATCGCACTGCTGTTCCTGCTGGCGCGGCAGTGGCGGGGGCTGGCCGCGACGGTGCTGGTGCCCGTGGGGCTGTCGCTGGCCGGGGCGCTGCTGATGCCGAGCCCGACGCTGTTCTTCACCAAGACGCTGCCCTTCCTGCTCCAGGGGCAGGACGACTACGCCCTGCCCTGGGACGCCTCGCCGATCGCGGTGCTGCCCCGGCTGGGGATGGCCGGGCTGCCGGCGGTGCTGCTCGCCTTCGGCGGGGCCTCGGTCGCGCTGTGGGGGGCCTGGCGGCGGTGGCGGCGTACGGACGAGGACACCGACGGGGGCGAGCTGAGGCTCGTGGAGACGGCCTGCATGGTGATGCTCGCCGCATTCCTGGTGTCGCGGCCGTCCTTCGACCACTACCTGCTGGTGGTGCTTCCGCTGCTGCTGGCGTCGGGGGTGCGGGCGGGCTCGATGCCGCGCTCGCCCTGGTTCTGGCTGGCCCTGACGCCCCAGATGGCCCTGGTCCCGTGGCCCTCGGAGCTGGCCCAGAAGCGGCGGGCCTTCAAGGACTGCGCCACCCTGTGCGGGCTCACGATTGTGCTGGCGCGTCGTGCACTGCGCTCAGGTCGGGTTACTCTGGACCCGGTAACAACTGCGGGGTCCCCACCCAGGACCGAACCGGAGTGCGCCACGAAGCCAGTAGAACCGGCATCGCGGACCGCGTTTTGACCCGTATGGGTCTGCTTGGGTATCCTGCTGGTTTGTTATGCGTATTGGCTTTCTCATTCTCACGTGAAAGGGCCTTGCGCCGGTCCACCGGACCGATGACCAGCAGTTCACACGGGTTGCGTCCCCGTGTATGAGGGCTGTCG
Organism: Streptomyces sp. NPDC037242; assembly: GCF_055604165.1. Taxonomy (NCBI): domain Bacteria; kingdom Bacillati; phylum Actinomycetota; class Actinomycetes; order Kitasatosporales; family Streptomycetaceae; genus Streptomyces; species Streptomyces sp. NPDC037242. The sequence continues at coordinate 20,090 of NZ_JBVJUY010000008.1, read as the reverse complement.
TGATCGTCCGTGGTGACCCTGTCAGGACCTTCCCGCTGGGCTTGTGCCCTATGGGATACCACCACTGAAGAAGCGAAGGCATACGCGTGCGTACGTTCAGCCCCAAGCCCGGCGACATCTCGCGCCAGTGGCTCGTCATCGACGCCCAGGACGTTGTCCTCGGCCGTCTGGCGACCCAGGCCGCTGCCCTCCTGCGGGGTAAGCACAAGCCGACCTACGCCCCCCACATGGACATGGGCGACTTCGTCATCATCGTCAACGCCGACAAGGTTCACCTGTCCGGCAACAAGGCGTCCCAGAAGATGGCGTACCGCCACTCCGGCTACCCGGGTGGTCTCCGCTCCGTGCGTTACGACGACCTCCTGGCGAACAACCCGGAGAAGGCCGTCGAGAAGGCCATCAAGGGCATGCTCCCCAAGAACACCCTGGGCCGTCAGATGCTCTCGAAGCTGAAGGTCTACTCGGGCGACCAGCACCCCCACGCTGCCCAGCAGCCGGTGCCGTTCGAGATCACCCAGGTCGCGCAGTAGTTCCGGCCACCCCCTAAGACGTAGAAAATTCTGAGGAGCATCGTGGCCGAGACCACCGCCGAGACGACCGTCGAAGAGTTCGAGGGCAACGTCGAGGAGTACACCAGCGAGTCCGTAGTCGAGGGTGACTACACCTCCGAGTCCCTTGCCGGTCGCTTCGGCGACCCCCAGCCGGCCGCCGGCCTGGGCCGTCGCAAGAACGCCATCGCCCGCGTCCGGATCGTTCCGGGCACCGGCAAGTGGAAGATCAACGGTCGCACCCTTGAGGACTACTTCCCCAACAAGGTGCACCAGCAGGAAGTCAACGAGCCCTTCAAGCTCCTGGAGCTTGACGGCCGTTACGACGTCATCGCCCGCATCTCGGGTGGCGGCGTCTCCGGCCAGGCCGGCGCCCTGCGCCTCGGTGTGGCCCGTGCGCTGAACGAGGCGGACGTGGACAACAACCGCCCGGCGCTGAAGAAGGCCGGCTTCCTTTCCCGCGACGACCGTGCGGTCGAGCGCAAGAAGGCCGGTCTCAAGAAGGCCCGTAAGGCTCCGCAGTACAGCAAGCGTTAATCTGCGCCTGCTGTTCTGCAACAAACCGCCCCGGCAGCACTCTCCGTGCTGTCGGGGCGGTTCGTTTACCGCCACAAGCGGCAAATTACTGTCACAAGCGGTCACAAGCGAAGCGTGAACTCGGGAGGACAACAGTGGGACGACTCTTCGGGACGGACGGTGTACGAGGCGTCGCCAACGCGGATCTGACGGCTGAGCTCGCGCTCGGCCTCTCCGTGGCGGCCGCACACGTACTGGCCGAGGCGGGAACCTTCGCGGGCCACCGCGCGACCGCCGTGGTCGGCCGAGATCCCCGGGCCTCCGGCGAGTTCCTGGAGGCCGCGGTCGTCGCGGGCCTCGCGAGCGCGGGCGTGGACGTCCTGCGCGTCGGTGTGCTGCCCACCCCGGCGGTGGCGTATCTCACCGGTGCGCTGGGCGCCGACCTCGGCGTGATGCTCTCGGCCAGCCACAACGCCATGCCCGACAACGGCATCAAGTTCTTCGCGCGCGGCGGCCACAAGCTCGCCGACGAGCTGGAGGACCGGATCGAGTCCGTCTACGAGGAGCACCGCACCGGAGCTCCCTGGGACCGGCCCACCGGATCGGGCGTAGGCCGCGTCTCCGACTACACCGAGGGCTTCGAGCGGTACGTCGCCCACCTCATCGGGGTCCTCCCCAACCGCCTCGAAGGCCTCAAGGTCGTCCTGGACGAGGCGCACGGCGCCGCCGCGTACGTCTCGCCCGAGGCCTTCGCCCGGGCCGGCGCCGAGATCGTCACGATCGGCGCGGAGCCGGACGGCCTCAACATCAACGACGGCTGCGGCTCCACCCACCTCGGGCTGCTCAAGTCGGCCGTGGTCGAGCACGGCGCCGACTTCGGCATCGCGCACGACGGCGACGCCGACCGCTGCCTGGCCGTGGACGCCACCGGCGCCGAGGTCGACGGCGACCAGATCCTCGCGGTGCTGGCCCTGGCCATGCGCGAGGCCGGGCAGCTGCGCGAGAACACCGTGGTCGGCACCGTGATGTCGAACCTGGGCTTCAAGCTGGCCATGGAGGCCGAGGGCATCCAGGTCGTGCAGACCGGGGTCGGCGACCGCTACGTGCTGGAGTCGATGAAGGAGAACGGCTACGCGCTGGGCGGCGAGCAGTCCGGCCACGTGATCATCCTCGACCACGCGACCACCGGTGACGGCACGCTGACCGGCCTGCTGCTGGCGGCGCGGGTCGCGGCGACCGGCAAGTCGCTGGCGGAGCTGGCCGGGGTCATGCGGCGGCTGCCGCAGGTGCTGATCAACGTCCCCGACGTCGACAAGTCCCGGGTCGCGACCTCGGGCGAGCTGGCCGCGGCGGTCGCCGACGCGGAGCGCGAGCTCGGCACCACCGGCCGGGTGCTGCTCCGTCCGTCCGGTACGGAGCCGCTCGTTCGGGTGATGGTCGAGGCCGCCGACATCGAGCAGGCCCGCGCGGTGGCCGGGCGGCTCGCGGACGTCGTGAAATCGGCCCTCGGCTAGGTCGTCCCCCGGGCCCCGCCGGCCCTACCCGTTGGTACCGCCCCGTGGCGCGCCCGGCTTCCGGATCATCCGGCTCTGCTGGGTGCGCCACAGCAGTTTCCAGGCGACGAGGGTGAGCGTCCCGGCGATGATGATGCCGAACAGGTTGAGCAGCAACTGCTCGGCCGAGCCCCACATCTGGCCGAACTCGCCGTAACTGAGGGCGATGGCGGCGTTGGCGGCCGCCGGGACGGTCGTCACGGAGATCGCCACGCCGACCAGCGCGCCCGACTTCGCCGACGTCAGCGACAGCATGCCCGCCATGCCGGCGAGCACCGCCACGACGAACGAGAACGGGTCCGGCTGCCAGATGAAGCTGGTGTTCGGCCGGGGCTTGTCGAGCATCCCCGGCTGGAACTGGCCGATCGCGTCCATCACCAGGCTGAACACGGTCGTCGCCACGATGGCCGCGGCGAACCCGACCAGCAGGGCGACCAGAGAGCGCGCGGCGAGCCGCGGCTCGCGCTGCACCAGGCCCGTACAGATGCCGGCGAGCGGGCCGAACTCCGGGCCGACCGCCATGGCGCCCACGATCAGGATCGCGTTGTCCAGGGCCACACCGCAGGCCGCGATCATCGTCGCGATGATCAGGAAGGCGCTGTAGGTGATCGTGAGGGTCGACTCCTCGTGGGTCGACTCGGCGAGCTGCTCCCAGATGACCGCGTCGGCGGCCTCGCCCGGGGCCTCCTCCTCCGCCTCGTCGGCGCGCTTGGAGATGGAGAGGTCGATGTTCTCGACCGCGATCGACCCGCTCTTGTCGATGCCGAGGGACCGCAGCTCCTGCAGCAGCTCGTCCGCCGCCTCGCGGGCCACGTCGCACAGCACGACGTCGCCCTCGGGATTGCGGGCGACGCCGGGCAGTACGACCAGGTGGGTGGTTCCGACCGTCTGGTCGATCAGCGACACCACCTGGTCCGTGAGGTGGTGCGGGGTGATGATCCGCAGATGCAGCATGCCCGCACCCTAGAGCTTGCGCGCCCTAGAGCTTGCGCAGGCTCAGCTTCTGCACCTTGTGGTCCGGGCCCTTGCGGACGACGAGCGTGGCGCGGCCGCGGGTGGGGGCCACGTTCTCCAGGAGGTTGGGCTTGTTGATGGTCCGCCACATCGTCTGCGCGTACTCCAGGGCCTCCTCCTCGGAGACCTGGGTGTACTTGCGGAAGTAGGAGAAGGGGTTCTGGAACGCCGTCTCGCGCAGCTTCCGGAACCGGTTGAGGTACCAGCGCTCGATGTCCTCGGGGCGCGCGTCCACGTACACGCTGAAGTCGAAGTAGTCGGCGAGCCCGACGCGGGTACGGCCGTCCTTGCCGGGCATGGCGGGCTGCAGGACGTTGAGGCCCTCGACGATCAGGATGTCCGGGCGGCGTACGACGAGCTGCTCGCCCGGGACGATGTCGTAGATCAGGTGCGAGTAGACGGGCGCGGTGACCTCGTCCTTGCCCGCCTTGATGTCGGCGACGAACCGGGTGAGCGCGCGGCGGTCGTAGGACTCCGGGAAGCCCTTGCGGGAGGTGAGCCCGCGACGCTGGAGCTCCTTCATCGGGTAGAGGAAGCCGTCGGTGGTGACCAGCTCCACGCGGGGGTGCTCGGGCCAGCGGGCGAGGAGGGCCTGGAGCAGACGGGCCACGGTCGACTTGCCGACGGCGACGGAGCCGGCGACCCCTATGACGAAGGGGGTGCCCTGCTGGGCGCCGTGGCCGTTGCCGGCGTCGCCGAGGAAGGTGTTGAGGGTGCCCCGGAGGTTGCTGGTGGCGCCGACGTAGAGGTTGAGGAGGCGCGAGAGCGGCAGGTAGACGTCGCGGACCTCGTCGAGGTCGATGACGTCGCCGAGGCCGCGCAGCCGCTCGACCTCGTCGGCGGTCAGCGGCAGGGGCGTGCGCTCGCGCAGGGCGCTCCACTCGGCGCGGGTGAGGTCGACGTACGGGGAGGCGTCGGCCCGGCGGTGGGCAGGACGCGCGGCCCGGTCGGTGCGCTCCGTTGCGCTGTCCGGCGTGCTTCGTGGCGGCGAAGTGATCACACGGCCATTGTCGGGGGTCGGGGCCGGTTGTGGGTGGTGTGGTCGGTCACGTGGGCAGGGGCCGCGGCGGGGAGCCGGTCTCGATTCGGGGCAGTGGGGGTCTCGCCATGGTCACAATCGGTGGCTGCCCCTCAGAACCGCTGGAGAACGGCCGACGCGGCCGTACAGTGCTCATCACCGCAGTTCAGACGTGTGCCCCGCGGGACGGGGCGGTGTTCGGGCTGCCCTGCCGCTGCCCTGTTCCGTGGGAGATCTACGTTGCGTACCGCCCTTGTCCGTCGTGCCGTCCTGACCGCCTCCGTGGCGTCCCTGGCCCTGCTGGCCACCGCGTGCGGCTCCGAGAAGACCGACACCAAGGCGGATGCCAAGCCGTCCGCGAGCGCGCCTGCGCCCTCGCCCTCGCCCACTCCCGAGGCCAAGGCGCTCGGCGCCGCCGAGCTGGAGAAGCTCAGCCTGGTCGACGGCGACGTCGCGAAGACCAAGATCACGAAGGCCGGCGCCGACGACGTGGCCAAGGTCTCCGAGATCAGCTCGGACAAGCCGGAGTGCCAGCCGATCGCCGAGGCCGGCGGACTGGCCCCGGTGGGCAAGGTCGTCACCACCACGGAGCGCATCGGCACCGGCGCCCCCACCGACGCGACCAACCCGATGAGCATCACCATGACCTCCGTCGAGCTCGCCTCCTACGACGGCAAGGGCGCCGAGGAGGCACTGGCCTCGCTGAAGGCGGCCGGCACGGCCTGCGCCGGCGGGTTCAACACGACCGTGAAGGCCGACAAGACCAAGGTCACGTCGATCGCGCCCAGCACCGTGACGGGCGGCGACGACTCGGCGGCGTGGACGATCAACAGCGAGTCCGAGGGCGAGAGCATGAACAGCCAGATGGTCGCGATCCGCAAGGGCAACAACCTCGTGATCTTCCACGCGATCAGCTTCAGCGGCAAGACCGACCTGCCGCAGGGCTACATCGACGCGCAGCTGAAGAAGCTCGGCTGAGCTTTCCGAGCTTTCCCCGACGAACGTCAACCCCGCTCCGGCGCATTCGCCGGAGCGGGGTTTCGTCTTGTTCGGGTACGGGGCAGGAGCCCAACTACGGCGTACGCTGCGGCCTATGTGCGGAATTGTGGGTTACGTGGGAGCGCAGTCGGCGCTCGATGTGGTCATCGCCGGACTCAAGCGGCTGGAGTACCGCGGCTACGACTCGGCAGGCGTCGCCGTGCTCGCCGACGGGAAGCTCGCCACCGTCAAGAAGGCCGGCAAGCTGGTCAACCTGGAGAAGGAGCTGGTCGGGCACCCGATGCCCGCGGGCTCCACGGGGCTCGGGCACACCCGGTGGGCGACGCACGGCGGGCCCACCGACGCCAACGCGCACCCCCACCTCGACAATTCGGGGCGCGTGGCCGTCGTGCACAACGGCATCATCGAGAACTTCGCCGCGCTGCGCGCCGAACTGGCCGAGCGCGGGCACCGGCTGGAGTCCGAGACGGACACCGAGGTCGTGGCGCACCTGCTGGCCGAGCACTTCACGTCCTCGGACGGGGACCTCGCGGAAGCCATGCGGCGGGTGTGCCGACGCCTGGACGGGGCGTTCACACTGGTCGCGGCGCACGCCGACCAGCCCGACGTGGTCGTCGGCGCGCGCCGCAACTCGCCCCTGGTGGTGGGCGTAGGAGAAGGCGAGAACTTCCTCGCCTCGGACGTGGCCGCCTTCATCGCGCACACCCGGTCCGCGATCGAGCTGGGGCAGGACCAGGTCGTCGAGCTCCGCCGCGACGGTGTCACGGTGACCAACTTCGACGGTTCGGCCGCGTCGGTGCGGGCGTACCACGTGGACTGGGACGCCTCGGCCGCCGAGAAGGGGGGATACGACTACTTCATGCTCAAGGAGATCGCCGAGCAGCCGAAGGCCGTCGCCGACACCCTCCTGGGCCGGATCGACGCGAGCGGCTCGCTGACCCTGGACGAGGTGCGCATCCCCGCCTCGGTGCTCAGGGAGGTCGACAAGGTCGTGATCGTGGCGTGCGGTACGGCGTACCACGCGGGCATGATCGCGAAGCTGGCCATCGAGCACTGGACCCGCATCCCCTGCGAGACGGAGCTGGCGAGCGAGTTCCGCTACCGCGACCCGATCCTGGACCAGCGCACGCTGGTCGTCGCGATCTCGCAGTCCGGCGAGACCATGGACACCCTGATGGCGCTGCGGCACGCGCGCGAGCAGGGTGCGAAGGTGCTGGCCATCTGCAATACGAACGGCTCGACGATCCCGCGCGAATCGGATGCGGTGCTGTACACCCACGCCGGTCCGGAGGTCGCCGTCGCCTCCACCAAGGCGTTCCTGACGCAGCTGGTGGCCTGCTATCTGGTCGCCCTCTACCTCGGGCAGGTACGGGGTACGAAGTGGGGCGACGAGATCCGGGCCGTGATCCGGGAGCTGTCGGACATCGCCGCGGCGGTGGACACCGTACTGGAGACCATGGAGCCGGTCCGGGAGCTGGCGCGCTCCCTCGCCGACAAGGACACCGTGCTGTTCCTGGGGCGGCACGTGGGCTACCCGGTGGCGCTGGAGGGCGCGCTCAAGCTCAAGGAGCTCGCGTACATGCATGCCGAGGGCTTCGCGGCGGGCGAGCTCAAGCACGGGCCGATCGCCCTGATCGAGAAGGACCTGCCGGTGGTGGTGGTCGTGCCGTCGCCGCGCGGGCGGTCGGTGCTGCACGACAAGATCGTGTCGAACATCCAGGAGATCCGCGCGCGCGGGGCCCGCACGATCGTCATCGCCGAGGAGGGCGACGAGGCCGTCGTCCCGTACGCCGACCACCTGATCCGCATCCCGGTGACACCGACGCTGCTGCAGCCGCTGGTGGCGACGGTGCCGTTGCAGGTGTTCGCCTGCGAGCTGGCGACGGCGCGGGGCAACGAGGTGGACCAGCCGCGTAACCTCGCAAAGTCCGTCACCGTGGAGTGAGCGGTGGACTGAGCGAAGCGGGTTTGTGGTCGTGATCATTGGTGTGGGTATCGATGTTGCCGAGATCGATCGGTTCGCCGGTGCGCTGGAGCGCACGCCGAACCTCGCACGGCGGCTGTTCGTCGATGCCGAGTTGACGCTGCCCAGCGGCGAGCGGCGCGGAGTCGCCTCGCTCGCCGCGCGGTTCGCGGCCAAGGAGGCCCTGGCCAAGGCGCTCGGCGCGCCCGGCGGGATGCTGTGGACCGACGCCGAGGTGTACCTGGAGGAGACCGGGCAGCCGCGCCTGCGGGTCTCCGGCACGGTCGAGGCGCGCGCCGCGGAGCTGGGCGTGAAGTCCTGGCACGTGTCGCTGAGCCACGACGCCGGGGTCGCCTCCGCGGTGGTGATCGCGGAGGGGTAGCGGGCAGGGTGGTGGCATGCGTACTGCTTACAGCGTGGAGAAGGTCCGGGCCGCCGAGCGGGAGTTGATGCGGCGGCTGCCGGACGGGGCACTGATGCAACGGGCCGCGGCCGGGCTGGCCGCCGTCTGCGCGGGGCTGCTGACGCGGGTCTACGGGGCGCGGGTGGTGCTGCTGGTCGGCCCCGGGGACAACGGCGGCGACGCACTCCACGCCGGTGCGCGCCTGGCGCGGCGCGGGGCCGGGGTGACCGCGGTGGCGATGGACCCCGAGCGCGTGCACGCCGGCGGGCTGGCGGCGCTGCGGGCCGCCGGGGGCCGACTGGCGGAGCGGGTGCCGGGCGGCAGGGTGGACCTGGTGATGGACGGGCTCGTCGGGATCGGCGGCCGGGGCGGGCTGCGGCCGGCGGCGGCCGCGCTGGTGGAGCAGATCCCCCCGGGCGCGCTCGTGGTCGCCGTGGACCTGCCGAGCGGGGTGGACGCGGACACCGGGGAAGTGTCGGGGGCGGCCGTACGGGCCGACGTCACGGTGACCTTCGGGGCGTACAAGCCGGGACTCCTGATCGACCCCGGGGCGTCGCGGGCCGGGGCGCTGCGGCTGGTGGACATCGGGTTGACCCTCGGCGCGCCCGACGCGCAGGCCCTGCAGCACGCCGACGTGGCGCGGCTGCTGCCGGTGCCGACGGCGTCGAGCGACAAGTACCGGCGGGGCGTGGTCGGGGTCGTCGCCGGGTCGGCGCAGTACCCGGGGGCCGCGGTGCTCGCGGTGGCGGGCGCGCTGCGCGGCGGCGCGGGTGCGGTGCGGTACGTGGGACCGGCGGCCGACGCGGTGCTGGCCCGCTACCCCGAGGTGCTGATCGGGCCCGGGCGGGTGCAGTCCTGGGTGGTCGGGCCGGGGCTCGGCGAGGGGCGTGCGGGGGAGGTCGCGCGGTGCCTCGCGGAGCCGGTGCCGGTACTGGTGGACGCGGACGGGCTGCGCGGCCTGGACGCCGGGGCGCTGCGGGAGCGGGCGGCGCCGACGCTGCTGACCCCGCACGCGGGCGAGGCGGCGGCGCTGCTGGGGGCCCCGCGCGAGTCGGTGGAGGCGGGGCGGCTGGCCGCCGTACGGGAACTGGCCGGGCGCTACGGCGCGACGGTGCTGCTGAAGGGGTCGACCACGCTGGTCGCCTCCGGCACCGGTGCGGTGCGGGTGAACCCGACGGGCACGCCGTGGCTGGCCACCGCCGGCAGCGGGGACGTGCTGTCCGGCCTGGGGGGCTCGCTGCTGGCGGCGGGGCTGTCCGGAGCCGATGCCGCCTCGGTGGCGGCGTACCTCCACGGGCTGGCGGCCCGGCGCGGCGCCTCGGGGGCGCCCCTGCTGGCCCACGAGGTCGCGCAGGCCCTCCCGGACGCGTGGCGCGACGTCGCGCGCTGACGCGGGCGCCGGCCGCGGGCGCGCGGGGGACGCACGGCGGGCGCGGCGGGCCCCGTACGTGGGGCGCGGCCCCGCAGGGCCCGGCGGTGGGTTCTGAGAGACTGTGGGGGATGAACGAGACACCGACGCGCGTGTACGCCGAGATCGATCTTGACGCTGTGCGGGGGAACGTACGCGCACTGCGCGAGCGGGCGCCCCGGGCCGAAGTGATGGCCGTCGTCAAGGCGGACGCCTACGGGCACGGGGCCGTCCCCTGCGCCCGGGCGGCCCTCGAAGCCGGCGCCACCTGGCTCGGAGCCGCAACCCCCGAGGAGGCGCTCGCGCTGCGCGCCGCCGGGATCCAGGGGCGCGTCATGTGCTGGCTTTGGACCCCCGGCGGGCCCTGGCGGGAGGCCGTCGAGGCCGACCTGGACGTCTCCGTCAGCGGGATGTGGGCCCTGGAGGAGGTACGGGCCGCCGCGCGCGCGACGGGCCGTACGGCCAGGATCCAGCTCAAGGCCGACACCGGCCTCGGCCGCAACGGCTGCCAGCCGGCCGACTGGGCCGAGCTGGTCGGCGCCGCCGTCGCCGCGCAGGCCGAGGGCACGGTCAACGTCACCGGAGTCTGGTCGCACTTCGCCTGCGCCGACGAACCCGGCCACCCCTCCATCACGCTCCAGCTCGCCGCCTTCCGCGACATGCTCGCGTACGCCGAGAAGGAGGGCGTCGAGCCCGAGGTCCGGCACATCGCCAACTCGCCCGCGACCCTGACCCTGCCCGAGAGCCACTTCGACCTGGTGCGCTGCGGGCTGGCCGTCTACGGAGTCTCGCCCGCCCCGGAGCTCGGCACCCCCGAACAGCTCGGACTGCGCCCGGCCATGGCCCTGAAGGCCTCCGTGGCCCTGGTCAAGGAGGTTCCCGCCGGGCACGGCGTCAGCTACGGGCACCACTACGTCACCGAGTCCGACACCCGTCTCGCGCTGATCCCCGCCGGGTACGCCGACGGCATCCCGCGGCACGCCTCCGGCAGCGGCCCGGTCCTGGTCGGCGGCAGGATCCGGCAGGCCGCCGGACGCGTGGCGATGGACCAGTTCGTCGTCGACCTCGACGGCGACGACCACGTGCGGGCCGGCGACGAGGCCGTCATCTTCGGCGACGCCCTGCGCGGCGAGCCCACCGCCGAGGACTGGGCTCAAGCGGCACACACGATCGCGTATGAGATCGTCACTCGTATCGGGAGCCGCGTACCCCGGGTGTACCGCAACGGGTGAAATGGCCGAGTCGACGGCTGAGTGAGGACGGCGTGAGCGAGAACTGGCGCAAGGCCGGCTGGGCCGGCGCCGCCATCGGAGTGATAGCCGCAGGCGCGGCCGCCGGTGTCGCGGTCGAACGGATCACCGTCGGAAGGGGCATGCGCATGAAGGCGCGCCTCGCACTGGACTCCACCGGGGACTACGGGTCCCTGCGCGGGGCCGAGGGCTCCGCTTGGGCCGAGGACGGCACCGAGCTGTACTACGAGGTCGACGAACTGCCCGAGGAGGGCAAGCGGCGCCGGCTGCTCCGCAAGGCCGCCGTCCCGCCGACCGTGGTGTTCTGCCACGGCTACTGCCTCGGCCAGGACTCCTGGCACTTCCAGCGGGCGGCCATGCGCGGCCTGGTCCGCGCCGTCTACTGGGACCAGCGCAGCCACGGCCGCAGCGCCCGCGGCCTCGGCCAGGCCGACGGCGAACCGGTGAGCTTCGAGCTGCTGGGCCGCGACCTGAAGGCCGTCATCGACGCCGCCGCCCCCGAGGGTCCGCTGATCCTGGTCGGTCACTCGATGGGCGGAATGACCATCATGGGATTCGCCGAGCAGTTCCCCGAGCTCGTACGCGACCGCGTGGTCGGAGTGACGCTCGTCGGCACCTCCAGCGGCCGCCTCGGCGAAGTGACGTACGGGCTGCCCGCCGTCGGGATGGGCGCGGTACGGCGCTTCCTGCCGGGCGTGCTCAAGGCGCTCGGCTCGCAGGTGGAGCTGGTGGAGAAGGGCCGCCGGGCCACCGCGGACCTCTTCGCCGGCATGATCAAGATGTACTCGTTCCGCTCGCGCGACGTCGACCCCGGCGTCGCCCGGTTCGCCGAACGGCTCATCGAGGCCACCCCCATCGACGTCGTCGCCGAGTTCTACCCGGCCTTCCAGGCCCACGACAAGACGGCCGCGCTCCAGCGGTTCGCGGACATCCCCGTCACCGTGATCGCCGCCGACCACGACATGGTCACCCCGGCCGCCCACAGCCAGGCCATCAAGGACGCCCTGCCCTCCGCCGAACTGGTCGTCCTGGAGAACGCCGGGCACCTGATGATGCTGGAGCACCCCGACACCGTGACGGGACTGCTGACCGACCTGCTGGCGCGCACCGGGGCGGTCTCCGTACCGGCTAACGTTGGCGGGCATGGAAGAAGTACCGCGGGAAGCGCAGCCCAGCCCGGCTCCGGAGCAGGCGCAGGGGCCTGACGCCGAGACCCACATCACCGTCGACTCCCCCGAAGCCATGCAGGAGCTCGGCCGCAGGATCGCCGGGGTGCTGCGCCCCGGCGACCTCGTCCTGCTGACCGGCGAGCTCGGCGCGGGCAAGACCACCCTGACCCGGGGCCTCGGCGAAGGCCTCGGCGTCCGCGGGGCCGTGACCTCGCCGACCTTCGTGATCGCCCGGGTGCACCCGTCCCTGGTCGGCGGTCCGGCGCTCGTGCACGTGGACGCTTACCGGCTGGGCGGCGGCCTGGACGAGATGGAGGACCTGGACCTCGACGTCTCGCTGCCCGAGTCCGTGGTCGTCGTCGAATGGGGCGACGGCAAGGTCGAGGAGCTGTCCGACGACCGGCTGCACGTGGTGATCGCGCGCGCGGTCGGCCACGAGGAGGTCCTGGACGACGTACGCGAGGTCGTGGTGCGCGGCGTCGGAGCGCGCTGGTCCGGAGCGGACGCCCTGGCGGCCCTGGCCCCCGCGCAGGCGGAGTAGCCCCGAACGTACCGACAACTCGTCGGCAACATATTGCGCTGACAGAGGCGCACGTGGTGACATGGTACCGAGGGCTGGTTAGGCCTACCTAAGTACAGGCCGGCCCGGGCCAGGAGGCACACCATGTCGGCAGCCGCAGGAGTACAGCGCGACCCCCGCCCGTCCGCCGTGTCCATGGGGGCGCTGCTCGCCGCGGGCGCCGCCGCGAGCGCGGTGTCGACCCCGCCCGCGCGCCGGCACCTCGACGAGCCGGAAGACCTCGCGGGCGTGCAGGGCCCGTCGGACGGGCCGGACGCGCAAGAGGCGGCCTCGGAGTCCGAGGCCGCCTGAGGTCCCACGTCCGGGTGAAGTCCGCACGGAGCGGTCCCCGGGGTGTCAGGGCGCCGAAGTGTCAGGGCGTCAGGGGACGACGACCACCTTCGAGTTGATCGTCGCGAAGTTCCACATCGCGTCGCCGTCCGCACGCGCCATGCGGATGCCGCCGGTCTTCTTGTTCGGGTCGGGCTCCGGCAACTGGCCGTCCACCCGGGCGCTGAAGCCGACCGCGACGCCCTCCGGGGTCGCGAAGCGGACCACGTGCTCGATCGGCACCCCGTCCGAGCCGGTGACCGCGCCCGAGCGGGAGGCGACCGCGTAGGTGCCCGGCTTCGGGTGCACCGTGCTCGGCATCACCGCGAAGGACTTGGGCTCCTGACCCGCGGCGTCGCTGACCAGCCAGACCCGCTTGAGGCCCACCGAGTACACGACGCGCACCCCGCTGCCCGATCCGGCCGGCAACGGCACCGGCTTCGCCGGGTCCTGCTTGGCGGGGGCCTGGCTGGGAGCGGGGGCCTGGCTCTGCTCGGCGGCCTTCGGCGGGTGCGCGGGTGCGGTGGCGGAGGCCTGGTAGCCGAGGAAGCCGACGGCGGCGATTGCCGCGGCGGTGAGCCCGGCCACGATTCCCGAGCTACTGCGTGCCACCTTGCTCCACCTCTCCGCGCTTCCCCTGGAACACCTGCGTCGAAGGTAGCAGCCGGGTCGCCCGGACACCGGCCGCAAGGCTGCCCGCCCCCGGAGTCGTAGGCTGTTCGCGTGCTCTTGCTTGCCGTAGATACCGCCACGCCCGCCGTCACCGTCGCCCTGCACGACGGGGAGTCCGTCGTCGCCGAGTCGAACCAGGTCGACGCCCGCCGCCACGGGGAGCTCCTGCTGCCCTCCGTGGACAAGGTGCTCGCCGAGGCCGGGCTGAAACTCGACGCCGTCACCGGGATCGTCGTCGGCGTCGGTCCCGGCCCCTACACCGGGCTGCGGGTCGGCCTCGTGACCGCCTCCACCTTCGCCGCCGTGCTCGGCGTGCCCGTCCACGGGCTGTGCACGCTCGACGGGCTCGCGTACGCCGCGGGTCTCGCAGGAGTCGAGGGCCCCTTCGTCGTCGCCACCGACGCGCGGCGCAAGGAGGTCTACTGGGCGCGCTACGAGGACCCCTGCACCCGGGTCGACGGGCCCTCGGTGGACCGGCCGGCCGAGATCGCCGAACGGGTCGCCGGCCTGCCCGCCGTCGGGCAGGGAGCGCTGCTCTACCCGGAGGTGTTCCCGGACGCGCGGGCCCCCGAGCACCAGTCGGCCGGGGCGCTGGCCGCCCTCGCCGCGCAGCGCCTGGCGGCCGGCGCCGAGTTCGAGAACGCCGCGGGCATGCCTCCGAGCCCGCTCTACCTGCGCAGGCCCGACGCCGAGGTGCCCAAGAACTACAAGGTGGTCACCCCCAAGTGACCTCCCCGACCGTGGTGCTGCGCGAGATGCGCTGGTGGGACATCGACCCGGTGCTGGAGCTGGAGCACGAGCTGTTCCCCGAGGACGCCTGGTCGGCCGGCATGTTCTGGTCCGAGCTCGCACAGGCCCGCGGCCCCAGGGCCACCCGTCGCTACGTCGTCGCCGAGGACCCGACGGGCCGCCTCGTGGGCTACGCCGGGCTGGCCGCCGCCGGTGACCTGGCCGACGTACAGACCATCGCGGCCGCCCGCGACCAGTGGGGCACCGGGCTCGGCGCCCGGCTGCTGACCGACCTGCTGCGCGCGGCCACCGCGTTCGAGTGCGCCGAGGTGCTGCTGGAGGTACGGGTCGACAACACCCGGGCCCAGAAGCTCTACGAGCGCTTCGGCTTCGAGCCCATCGGCTTCCGGCGCGGCTACTACCAGCCCGGCAACGTCGACGCGCTCGTGATGCGCCTTTCCGATCCCGCCACCTCCCTGAGCACCGTAAGAAGTGAGACCCATGGCTGACGAACCCCTCGTCCTCGGCATCGAGACCTCCTGCGACGAGACCGGCGTGGGCGTGGTCCGCGGTACGACCCTGCTCGCGGACGCCATCGCGTCGAGCGTGGACGAGCACGCGCGCTTCGGCGGCGTCGTGCCCGAGGTGGCCTCCCGCGCGCACCTGGAGGCGATGGTCCCGACCATCGAGCGCGCCCTGAAGGAGGCCGGGGTCAGCGCCCGCGACCTCGACGGCATCGCGGTCACCGCGGGTCCGGGCCTCGCGGGGGCGCTGCTGGTGGGCGTCTCGGCGGCCAAGGCGTACGCCTACGCGCTCGGCAAGCCGCTGTACGGGGTCAACCACCTGGCCTCGCACATCTGCGTCGACCAGCTGGAGCACGGGCCGCTGCCCGAGCCGACGATGGCGCTGCTGGTGTCGGGCGGGCACTCCTCGCTGCTGCTGGCCCCGGACATCACGAGCGACGTACGGCCGCTGGGCGCGACCATCGACGACGCGGCGGGCGAGGCCTTCGACAAGATCGCGCGGGTGCTTCAGCTGGGCTTCCCGGGCGGCCCGGTCATCGACCGGCTCGCGCGCGAGGGCGACCCGAAGGCGATCAACTTCCCGCGCGGGCTGACGGGGCCGCGCGACGCGGCGTACGACTTCTCCTTCTCCGGGCTCAAGACGGCGGTCGCCCGCTGGATCGAGGCGAAGCGCAAGGCCGGCGAGGAGGTGCCGGTGCGCGATGTGGCGGCGTCCTTCCAGGAGGCCGTGGTGGACGTGCTCACGCGCAAGGCGATCCGGGCGTGCAAGGACGAGGGCGTCGACCACCTGATGATCGGCGGCGGTGTGGCGGCCAATTCACGGCTGCGCTCGCTCGCGCAGGAGCGGTGCGACGACGCGGGGATCATCCTGCGGGTGCCGCGGCCGAAGCTGTGCACCGACAACGGCGCGATGGTCGCGGCGCTGGGTGCGGAGATGGTCAAGCGGAACCGGCCGGCCTCGGACTGGGACCTGTCGGCGGACTCCTCGCTGCCGGTGACGGATCCGCATGTGCCGGGAACCGCGCACGCCGCGGGCCACGCGCACGGCCACTCGCACGGTCACGGCCACGACCACGACCACGTACACGAGTTGAGCAAGGACAACCTGTACTCATGAGCACGGTCGCGCTGATGTGGGAGGCCCGGGCGGTACCGGGCCGGGGCAACGAGCTGCTGGAGTGGGCCCGTTCGCAGGTGCTCGCCCGGGAGCCGGTGCGGCGCGAGGTGTTCCGGGCCCCGCAGGACCGGGTGCTGGTGATCACGTGGTGGGAGGCGCCCGAGGGAGTGGCGGCGGACCTTCCCGAACTCCCGGAGCCCGCGGCCGACTTGATCACGCGGGCGGTGCACCGCTGGCGGTTCGAGTCGGTGGAGTCCGGCGGGAGCTGAGCCTCCGGGTGGCACGGGCGGCGGGCGGTCGGGCGGGCGGAGCCCGGGGCCGGGGTCCGGAGCTGGGCTTCAGGTGAATCTCGAACGCCTGCCGCTATGGTCATGCTCATGCCTTCCCGTGACCTGCCGCCGCCGCCCCCTCCGGCGCACCTGCGCGACTGGATGGACGAGGCCGCCGTACGGGCCGACCGGGCCCGGTTCCTGCGCGAGCTCGGCCAACGCAGCCTGGGGCTCGGGCGGTTGCTGCTGCTCTGGACGGTGTCGGCGGTCTTCGCGCTCGGCTGGTCCTTCGTCGGCATGGGCCTGATGGCCTTCGAGGAGGGGGACCCGGTCTCCTTCCTCCTCGGCCTCGTCTTCGTCACGCTCGGCGTGGGCGTCCTGGTCCCGGCCGGGTTCTGGCTCGCCTCCGGCGCCCGGCGCGACCGCCAGGTCCGGCAACTGCTGTGCGCCTGGGCCGAGTTGTGCCGGGATCCGGCCGCCGACTCCGGGGTCCGCGCGCCGGGGCGGAGCCTGGCCTGGCTGCTGGCCTCCTTCGCGCTGGGCGTGCTCGGGCTCTGGGTGACCTTCGGGGTCGCCGTGTCGGCGCGGCCGGGCGAGGAGACGTACGCCGAAGTCGCGTACTACATGGGACTCGGCCTGATCCTGTGGATCACGGGCCTGCTGGGGCTGGGCAAGGCGGGCGCGCACTACCGGTGGGCGGTGCGCGCCTTCCGCGGCGGCCGCCCTACGGCGTAGGGGCAGGCGCAGGCGCAGACACCGGCGCCGGCGAGCCGATCAGCATCGAAGGCGCCCCGGCCACCCGGGTCAGGAACACGGTCGCGGAGTTGGGCCCCTGCGGCTTGACCTTCCGGCGCAGTTCCTCGGGCTCGATGGCGGAGCCGCGCTTCTTCACGGTCAGGATGCCGACCCCGCGCTCGCGCAGGAGCGCCTTCAGCTTCTTCAGACCGAAGGGCAGCACGTCGGTGATCTCGTACGCCGTCGCGTACGGCGTCGCGCGCAGTTCGTCGGCGGTGATGTAGGCGATGGTCGGGTCGATCAGCCGGCCGTCGAGCTGCTCGGCCACCTCGGCGACGAGGTGGGCACGGATGACGGCGCCGTCGGGCTCGTAGAGCCAGCGCCCCACGGTCCCGGCCTCCGGGTCGGGCAGCGGGTCGGCGGTGTGCAGGGCCCGCGGGCCGGGCAGCAGGGTGGCGCGGATCTCGCCCGGGGAGGTGCCGAACCAGAGCACAGCCTCCTTGACGTCCCCCTGGTCGGAGATCCACTCGGCCTCGGCCTCCGCGGGGACGGCCTCGTGCGGGATCCCGGGTGCGATCTTGATGGCGGCGTACTTGGCACCACGGGCGGTCTCGACGGCCCAGGACAGCGGCGGGGAGTAGCTCTCGGGGGCGAAGATCCGGCCCCGGCCGCCGCGCCGGGCCGGGTCGATGAAGACGGCGTCGTACGAGGACACGTCGACCTCCGTCACGTCCGCCTCCCGGACCTCGATCAGGTCCGCCAGCCCCAGCGCCTCGGCGTTGGCGCGCGCGACGGCGGCGGTCAGCGGGTCGTGGTCCACCGCCAGCACCCGGATGCCGAGCCGGGCCAGGGCGAGGGCGTCCCCGCCGATGCCGCAGCACAGGTCCGCGAGGCTCCGTACGCCGAGGGCCGCGAGCCGCTCGGCGCGGTACGAGGCCACGGACGCGCGGGTGGCCATCTCGCCGCCGCCGGGGGTGAAGAACATCCGGAACGCGTCCTCGGGCCCGAACTTCGCCACCGCGCGCTGTCGCAGGCGGGCCTGGCCGAGCGCGGCGGACACCAGCCCGGCGGGGTGCTCGCGGCGCAGCCGGGTGGCGACGGCCAGCTCCTGGGCGGGGTCGTAGTCGCGGAGCGAGTCGAGGAGGGCGAGGCCCTCGGGGGTGAGGAGCGCGGCGAAGTCTTCGGGGGTCACGGCTCCATTGTCGTCTGCTGTGCGCCACTCGGAGGAAGGTCGGATTCCGTTCGCGGTGTCGGCCGTAACGGGGGCGTGTCGGATGCCAGGATGCGCAGCTATGCAGCTAGTCGGACAAAAGGAACATAAGACGCAACAAGGTCACCGGTTCGCGGCGGGTCCGCGCGGCCGGTTCGGGGTGGCACTGGCCGCACTGCTGGTCGCGGCCCTCGGAACGGCGTGCGGCTCCTCGGAGTCCGCGCCGGACAAGGCGGCGAAGGCCAAGGCCGCCAAGGGCGCCGAGGCGGGCGCGGCCGGTGCGCTCGGCAGCTACGCCGAGAAGATGAAGGCCGCCCAGGCGGCGCGGGTCGTCGCCGCCAAGAAGTGGGGCTTGGTCAAGCCGCCGCTGATGGCCCCGGCGGCGCCGAAGGAGAAGCCCGAGATCACCACGCGCGAGGGCTTCGAGGTCGAGGACCAGGAGAACCTCCCGCCGGTCTTCACCACCGTGCCGACCGAGGACAAGGTCGTCTTCCTGACGATCGACGACGGCGCGGAGAAGGACCCCGAGTTCCTGCGGATGATGCAGGAGCTGAAGATCCCCTACACCGCGTTCCTCAGCGACTACCTGGTGCAGGACAACTACCCGTACTTCAAGGAGATGCAGGCCGCCGGCGTCTCCCTGAACAACCACACCCTCAACCACCGGTACATGCCGGCGCTCTCGTACGAGAAGCAGCGCCAGGAGATCTGCGGCCAGCAGGACACCATCCAGAAGCAGTTCGGCAAGCGGCCGACGCTGTTCCGGCCGCCGTACGGCAACTACAACGAGGACACGCTGCGGGCCGCCAAGTCCTGCGGCATCAAGGCCGTGCCGCTGTGGAACGCGGAGGCCTTCCCGAACCGCATGGACTGGCGCGAGTGGGACCGCGATCTGCACGCCGGTGACATCATCCTCACGCACTTCCGGGGTCGGGAGGACTGGAAGGGCACGATGCCTGACATGATCCGTCATGTCATGAAGACCGTCACGGACAAGGGGTATGCCGTGGCTCGCCTGGAGGACTACTTGTGAGGTACGCGCGCCGGTTGGTAGCCGGAACGCTGATGGCCGGCGCGCTCGCGCTGTCCCTGTCGGGGTGCGGGGACAGCGTCGAACCCATCGAGAGGCTGGGCCGCAAGGCGATGGAGGAGAAGACGGACTCGCCGTCCGCCTCCGCCTCGCCGTCGGGGTCGGGGCCGGGGTCGACGGGGGCGTCGACTCCGGGTGACGAGGCGTACCGGAAATGGGGCCTGACCGCCCCCGTCCAGTACGCCCCCAAGCCGGCCGCCAAACCCCAACTCCCGCCGGCCAAGCCGGGCAAGGTCCCGGTGACGGACCGAATACCCATGCCGGGCGGGGAGAAAATAGTCTTCCTGACCTTCGACGACGGCGCCGAGAAGAGCCCCGAGTTCCTCAAGATGGCGGCCGATCTCAAACTGCCGATCAGCATGTTCCTGACGGACAGCATCGCCTCGGCGGACTACGGCCACTTCGAGAAGCTCCGCGACAACGGCTCGGGCAGCACGATAAACAACCACACCCTGACGCACCCGAACCTCCGGACCCTGCCCTTCGCGGCGCAGAAGAAGGAGATATGCGGCCAGCAGGAACGCCTGGAGAAACGCTTCGGCACCAAGCCGCCGTGGTTCCGGCCGCCGTACGGGAACTACAACGACGACACCCTCAAGGCCGCCTCCGAGTGCGGCGTCTCACAGCTCGTCCTGTGGCGCGTGTCGATGCAGATCAACAACTTCCAGTACGCCGAGGGCTCCGCCCTCAAGCCGGGCGACATCATCCTGGCCCACTTCCGCGGCCCGTCCGAACTCAAGGGCGCGACGGAGGTGGAGATGACGACGCGCATGCTCCAGCGGATCCAGGAGCAGGGATACCGGATCGGGCGGCTGGAGGACTACTTGTAGGGGTGGGGCGGGACGGGGGTGGGTCGGGGGCGGGTCGGGGGCGGGTCGGGGGTGGGTTTGCGGGGGTGCTCTTGCCCGGGGGCGTTGACGGGTTTGGGGGTTTCCCGTCAGTCCCATCGTCTCTCCGCGTCGGTCCGCCCTGTCAAGGGCGCTCCCTGCGGTCGCGTCGCTGCGCGATGGCCTT
>NZ_JBVJUY010000007.1:120703-260094 GCF_055604165.1 Streptomyces sp. NPDC037242 | reverse complement strand
AGCAGCTCAGCCGCCACCCGCCGCCCCTCCCGCTTGGACAGGTGGTGCAGGTCCGCCATCAGGAGCATGTTCTCCTCACCGGTGATCAGGCCGTCCACGGCGGAGAACTGCCCCGTGACACCGATCGCGGCCCGCACCGCCTGCGGAGCGGAGGCCAGGTCGTGGCCCGCGACCGTCAGTTCACCGGCGTCGGCGGTGATGAGGGTGGAGAGGATCTTGACGGCGGTGGTCTTGCCGGCCCCGTTCGGGCCGAGCAGCGCGAACACGGACCCGGCGGGGATGCGCAGATCCACGCCGTTCAGCACGGTCTTGTCGCCGTACGACTTGCGCAGACCTACGGCGGTGACGGCGGCGGGCGCCGGGTGACCGCCACTTCGCCTTGGCGTGGGCATGACAGCAGAAGGCATGGCGCCCTCCATTCGAAGGCTGATGCGGTGGTTTGGGGGTGGTGCCGGATGAGGACGTGCCGCTCAGGCCTTGGTCCGGCGGACGTCGATGTTGCCGTACCGGGTGCGGGCGTGGATCTTGACGGTGTCCTCGATCCCCTCCGGGGTCTCGGACGCGGCGAGCGTGTTGCGCACCTGGCCGGAGCCGGAGCTGACGTCGAGCCAGGCGGCGGTGCCCCTGCGGATGCCGACCTCGATGGCGCCGTAGGAGGTCTCCAACTGGACGGTGCCACGGGCGACTTCGGCGACGCGCAGGGTGCCGTGGGCGGTGGTGGCGGTGACCGAGCCCTCGGCGCGAGCGATGTCGATGTCACCGTTGGCACCACTCACCCGCAGGTCGCCGGTCGCGGCGCCGACGGTCGTGGTGCCGTGCGAATTCTTCAGGACGGCGGCGCCGTCGACGGTGCCGACGCGCAGGCTGCCGGAGCTGGTGGTGATCTCGGCCGCGCCTTCGATCCGGTCGACGGTGATCGAGCCGTGGGAGGCGGTCAGTTTGAGCGGGCCCGTCGTGTCGAATCGGACGTCGCCCGTGGAGGTCTTGACCCGGACCTCGCCCAGCCGACCTTCGCCGAGCACCTGGACCCAGGCGCCCGTCATGTCGACCCCCGAGCCCGCGGGCAGTTCGACCGTCACGTCGACGACCCCGGTGCGGCCGAACATGTTGGACTTGGGCGTCCTGACGGTCAGGAGGCCGGCTGCGTACGCGACCTCGGTCTGCTCGGCCGTCCGCACGTCCAGGTCCTTCTTCGGGTCGCGGGGGCGCACCTCGACAACGGTGTCCACGCGGTCGCCTGCGGTGAACTGGATGGAGCCGGCATCCACGCGCGCCGTGGCCGAGATCGGTTCGGGAGTGTCGAAAGAAGGCATGGCTGTCCCGTCCTCTTGGGTCATCATGACGTCCCCGCTGGTGGGACGTGGTGTGGGTGAAGTGGCGCCGGAGGGGGTGCGCCTAGCGCACCCATCCCGTGAAGCTCTGCCCGAGGGTCTGGGCCTTCTCCGCTGTACGGGGCCGGGCGCCGCCGTCGACCGCGGCCGACACGGCCCGGACCAGCCACGCGTTGACCGACAGACCCTCGCGGCTCGCGGCCTCCTCGGCACGTGCCTTGAGGTGGGCCGGCAGACGCAGATTGACGCGGGCGGTGCCGCCCTCGTCGCTGTCGGCGGGCACGTGGGCATGGAGCGGAGCACCGAGCGCGGCCGGCTCCATGGCGCCACCGCCGGCGGGCGGCAGTGTCACCACGAAGTCGGGGTCGAGCCCGCGCAGCCGTACGTCGACCGAACCGGGGGCGAGCTCGCGGGTGATCTCGTCCATCGCGGCGGACAGCACATTGAGCATGGTCAGTCGGGTCGCCGACTCCAGCGGAGCGGTGAGCCGCTCGGCCAGTCGCCGGGCGTCTTCCCCGCCCGCTTCGGCGGCCACCGCGAGTTCACGGCGGAGGGTGTCGACATACGGGGTCAGGTCCATGACGCCATGATGGCACCACATTGGCACCATGCGCAAGCCTCGATGACTCCTCGGCGCGGGCCAGGTCAAAGGAGCCACCCTTGACCTGCGGAAATACAGGCGGAGCCATATGAACCAAGGTGACGCCATGCGTTGCTCACGCACCCCTGGAGCCATGGATTGGCGCCGCTTTGGCACCGGCTGGCACCACGTGACACCACGCCGACACCTCACCGTTTGATGCGTGCGCGCATGGCGAGGACCGCGAGGGCGAGCAGGGCGGGCTCGGTGAAGCGGCCCGCCATTTCGGTGTAGGTGCCGAAGGTGGTGAGGTCCTGTCCGCCCGAACGGAAGACGACGGAGTTGAGGACGATCGACAGGGCCTTCTCGAACCGTTTGGTGGTGAAGCGGTCGCCCATGGACAGGGTCAGGCGCGGGTCGGGTTTCTCCACCTCCAGCGCCACCGGACCACTGGCGGGGACGGTGCCGGTGACGGTCTGTTTCGGCGAGTCGTCGGGCAGGCCGAGGCCGAGGAGCAGGGTGACGGACACGGCCATGGTCACGGCGAGCCAGGCCAGGGCCCGGGAGGCGCGCAGGCCGTAGCCGGACAGGCACCAGTACGCCCGCAGCAGTGCTCGTTCGCTGGGCGGAGTGCCGGTGCGGTCATGGCGGCGCATTTCCATTTCGCCGTAGTAGAAATCGGCGGCGCCCGGCTCGTTCTTGCCGTCCTCCAGGGCTTTGCGCAGCCGACGGTACAGCTCGGCCACTGCCCTGGGGCCGGGCGTGAGCGCGGGGTCTGCGTGGTGGAAACCCGTTCGCCACACCCGCGGCGACCGTGGCTGGTCCGGAACGCAGGAGGGCTGGCCGGCCTGCTGGGCGCGCCAGTGGTGTTCCTCGGCGAGGGTGCGCCTGCGGGACCACCTGAAGAGCCGGATGCCCCGGCGGTGAAGGCCGGTGGGGGTGGGGGCGAAGACGGTGTTGCCCGCCAGGCCGAGCTGGTCGAGGTGGAAGGCGCCGGAGAAGACGCAGTCGCCCAGGTCGGTGTCGGTCAGTACCAAGTGGGCCGCGTCCACGTCCTGCACCGAGGCGAGGTGCACCTCGGGTCCGTCGTGCAGCGCACTCTCGTCCACCACCACTGGACCGGAGGAGGTGACGATCGTGAAGGGGGTGGGGTGTGCCCGCAGGGCCATCGGGGCCGAGAGCACTGCCTGGCTCATGTCCACGACTGCGTGGCGCAGGCGTAGCGATGCCGTCGACTCCCAGCGTGTGCGCGCCAGCACCACGAACGGGGCGGCGATCTCCACCGTGACCGGAGCCTGGAAGACGGCGCCTTCCAGAAAGACCCATCCGGTGCACACCAGGGGTCCCAACCGCCACATCGTGACGAAGGTCGTCGTGTTGAAGTGGGCGTCGCCGAGGAACGCCGCTCCGCCGAAGAAGACGTCACGGGAGAAGACGGCCTTGTCGAAGGAAGCGGTGTCGGAGAACGTCGATCCACTGAAGTGGGCGGTGTCCTCGAAGGCCGCCTCCTCGAAGCGGGCCGGTCCGGTGAACCTCGCGCAGGCGAAGTCCGCGGCGCCGGCGAAGGTGGTCTCCGCGAAGCGGGTGGAGCCGCTGAACGTCGCCTGGTCGAAGCGGGTGCCACGGGAGAAGGTGACCCCGTCGAAGGCGGTCCAAGTCGAGAGCACGGCCCGGTGGAAGCCGGCCGTGCCGCCGAACACGGAGCGGTGGAAAGCGGTGCTGGAGCCGGAGAACATGGCCACGTTGAACTCTGCAGCGCCTGAGAACGTCACGCCGTCGAAGTGGGTGGTGCCGGAGAAGACGGCCTCGTTGAACAGGGCGTCGGCGCGGAACGTCGCGCCGCTGAAATGAACGGTGTCGCCGAACCTCGCCCCTTCGAAAGAGGCGTCGTCGGCGAAGGCCGCGTCGCGGAAGAGGGTGAGACCGCCGAAGACCGCGTCGTCGAAGCTGATGTGGCTGGAGAAGGCCGCGCCTGCGAAGTGGGCGGCACCACGGAAGTCCGCCCCGCTGAAGAAGACGTACCGCAGGGTCGCGCCGCTGAACTGGGCGTCGCCGAGGAACGCTGACCGGCTCAGCAGGACCCCTTCGGAGAACGACGCCTCCCGGAAGGACGCACCGCCGCAGAAGGTAGCCCCTCGGAAGCGTGCCTCGCCGGTGAAGACTGCTTCGTCGAAGTGGGCTGCGCCGAGGCGGGGTTGTGTCGTTGCGGGGTCGGTCAGCGCCTGGAGGAGGTCGTCGAGGAGGGACGGTGTGAAGGTGGTGCCGCGGTGGTCGACGTCGGCGCCCGGCGTCAGGCCGGAGAGGTAGGAGGCGCGGTCGCTGTCGGGGAGATGGGCCAGGCAGACGGAACGGCCGCCCGCGTGGACGCCCCGGCAGCCCAGCGGGTCGGCGACCGGATCGGCGCCGCGCCCGCAGTGCGGCCAGGGCGGCGGGTTCGGGGTGACGGGAGGAGACGGGGTCACGGGGCCTCCACGGGCTTGCAACCGGTCCGGGTCGGCGACGTCGGGGCAGGAGCTGGGCGGCGGCCCCTTCCATCATGCGCCAACGGTCGCAGCGACGGCCCCGAGGATAGAACCCTGGTTGTAGCCGGACGCTCCCCCTGGTGGTAGGACGGGTCACCTCCTGGTGGTAGGGAGGAATCGACTCCTGGTGGGCGACATGGGCCGTGCCTGCGAGTACGTTGTCGCCCGTCCCCCACCACATATGACGGAGGATCACCGCATGCAGACCCGTTCGGCTGATGACCCTCGCAAGCGACTGGTGTGGGCGATAGCCCTCGTCCTGATCGCGGTCACCGCGCTCCTCGGGACCGCGCCCGGGGCCGCCACGGCGACCGCCCTCCCCACCCCGCCCGTCCCCGTCCTGTCCTGGGGCCCTTGTGCGGACCCGGGGGACGGTTTCGAGTGCGCGACCGCCCGGGTACCTCTGGACTACCGCCGGCCCACCGAACGTACGATCCCGCTCGCCGTCACCAGGCGGCTCGCGGCCGACCCCGCCCGCCGTACCGGCGTCCTGCTGCTGCACCCCGGCGGACCCGGCAACTCCGGCGTGAACTTCGCCCGCAACAGCTACGAAGCCCTCCCCGCCTCCCTCCGCGACGCCTTCGACGTCGTCGGGTACGACATGCGCGGCGTGGCCCGCAGCGGCCAAGTGGAGTGCTGGAACGACACGGAGTACTCCGCCGCCGTCGACGCCGCACGCGGCGTACCCGGCCCGGGCGCCCTGCAGGGCGCCGTCCGGCAGGGCCTCGACTTCGCCACCGCCTGCCAGGAACGCTCCGGTGACCTCGTGCCGTTCATCGGCACCGGCTCGAACGCCAAGGACATCGACCTGCTGCGCCAAGCGCTCGGCGAGGAGACGCTCACCTTCTACGGGCGTTCCTTCGGCAGCTACGTCGGCACCGTCTACGCCGCGCAGTTCCCCCGGCGCGTGCGCGCCATGGTCCTGGACGGGGCCTACGATCCGCGCCGCTACGCCGACGTGCCGTACGCCTACGACGCCGCGCAGTTCGTCGCCCTGGACGCGTCGGTCGGCCGGTTCCTGGACTGGTGCGCACAGAACGCCACCACCTGCGGGTTCGGCGAAGGCCGGCCGCGGCAGGCCTTCGAGCAGCTCAAGCGGGCGCTGGACGCCGATCCCGTCATCACCGCGAGCGGACGCCCGGCCACCGGCTACACCCTCGCCTACCGCCTGATGTTCAACATCAACGCGGGCAAGGAGATCTGGCCCGAACTGGGACAGGCCCTGCGGGCGGCCCAGGCGCGCCAGAGCACCTTCCTGCTGTCCCCGCCCTCCCCCGCTTCCTTCGACTTCCTCAACGTCAACCTGGCCGTCGAGTGCGCCGACCGCGTCTACCCGTCCAGCCCCCTGCTCCTGGGCGCGCTGGTCAGCGCCCACGTCGCCGCGGCCCCGCTGCTGGGACCCCCCATCGGCCTCGGGCCGCCGACCTACGACCACAACCACGCGCCCACCTGCGCCCAGTGGCCGGCCGAACGCCCGAGCCGGTTCGAGGGCTCCTACCGGGCGGCCGGTTCCGCTCCGATCCTCGTCCTCGGTACGACCGGGGACCCGGACACCCCGTACCAGGATGCCGTGGCCCTCGCCGGGACCCTGGACAACGGACGGCTGCTGACGTTCGCCGCTGAAGGGCACACCGCCTACAACCGGAGCGCGTGCGTCAGCGCCCTGGTCACGGAGTACCTCGCCACCCTGGCGCTGCCCGCACGGGGCACCGTCTGCGCGGACGAGACGCCCCCCGGCCCGCTGGGCCGCCGTACCGCGGGCATCGAGGTCGACGAGACACGAGATGTGATCCCCGTCCTGCGCTGACCGGTGACGCGGTACGGAATTCAGAGGTCAGAGTTTCGTGGCTTCCCGGACCCGGTCGAGGTGGATGAGGATGTCGTAGGCCTGGTTGATCGCGAGCGTGGGCAGGTCGAGGTAGTAGTCGCGGTGGCGGACCTGGTCGAGGGTGTACTCGTGCATATCGGGGGTGGCCGCGGGGACGGTGGCCTTGTTCCACGTGCCGCCGAGCGTGGTCGCGGTGAGGAAGGACCCCCGGTTGAAGGTGAAGCCGATGGCGGCGTAGCCCGGGCCGAGGGCGTTGCGCAGGAAGACGCCCTGCGTCGTGGGGTACATGACGGGGTCGGTGGAGAGGTAGCCCACGTGGCCGTTGTGCGCCGACAGCAGCATCCTGTCGCCGGTACGGCGGTGCCACCAGATGGTGTTGTCGGCCATGACCCGGTCGCGAAGGTGCTCCGCGGCGGCCATCGACTCCGGATCGGACAGGTCGAGGGAGAGGAAGGCGAAGGTCTGGGCGATGTTGCGGGCGTGTTGTTCGGCCCATTCGTAGACCTCGCCGCCGCTGCCCTTGCCGGGCTCGGTCGACCGCAGCGGGTGGGCGGCGCGCTCCAGCGCGCGGAGCGCGTCGGCCTGCCGGGCGGCCGTTGCCGTGGCGGCGGATAGGGCGGATGGGGCGGGTGCAGCAGATGTGGCAGGTGTGGTGGGTCTGGCGGAGGCCGCCTGGGCCGGCAGGGCCGTGGCCGCTAGTGGGGTGTCTGGCGGATGTCCGTGGACGCCGCGGACATCCGTCAGACACCCCCTAGCCCGGCCATCGCGGCGAGAAGCCTCCGTCGGCCGATCGTCTGCTGGTGCGCGGTCACGCTGATCACTCCCCGGTCCGGTGTTCCACTGCGGTGAAACGATCATGGCCCGCTGCGGGAGCGGTCGCGCTGGGGTCCTCCTCCGGCTTGACCGGGGGAAACCCCCTCTACGACGGGGTGGTCAGCCACCGGCAACAGCCGAGTCGGCGCTTGGGGTGTCGGGCCGGGCGTGAGCGCCGCGGCGCGCCGCGATGAGGCCGAGGGCCTCGCGGGCCTGATGCCGGTAGCTGTCGGCCGTGTAGGACCTCTGGTCCTCGAAGTAGGCGACCACCCGCTGGACGGCCGCCTCGTCGTCGAACTCCGCGAGGGCGCGCACCGCCAGGCCGCGATAGAAGTACTGGGTGCGCGGATCGTTCACG
The DNA here is from genome assembly GCF_055604165.1 of Streptomyces sp. NPDC037242. Lineage (NCBI taxonomy): Bacteria > Bacillati > Actinomycetota > Actinomycetes > Kitasatosporales > Streptomycetaceae > Streptomyces > Streptomyces sp. NPDC037242. The sequence goes on along the minus strand of NZ_JBVJUY010000007.1, from coordinate 252,662 downwards.
AACCGGATCAGCGGGGCGACGCTCTCCGGGTCGTGTCCGTTGGCGAGCGCCCGCACTGCGCCGACCCGGACTTCCTCGCCGAACGGCCCGTCGACCAGGCGGCCGAGAGCCGCGGTGGTCTCGGAGCCCGGGCATTGCCCGAGTGCCTCGACCAGCGTCCGCTGCATCGGCGCCGGCCACCCGGGCGCGTACGCGATCAGCTCGGACAGCATCGGGACGGCAGGGGTCCCGATCCGGCCCAGGGACTGGAGCGCCGCCCGTGCGATGTCGGCTCCCTCCTCCCTCACGAGCGCCCCGAGCCGCGCAACGCCCTCGGCGGTGGAGAAGCCGCCCAGGGCTTCCGCAGCCCTCATGCGCACCGCCTCGGAGGAAGAGCCGGTCGCCGCCAGCAGTACCGGGAGCGACTCCGGTGCGCCGATCAGCCCCAATGCCCGTACGGCGCGCGCCTGGAGGCTCGGGGCCTGCTCCTGGTCGGTGACCAGCGCCCCGAGCGGCCCGGCCGCGGGTCGGTGCCCGATCAGCCCCAGGGCGTCCGCGGCTGCGGTGCGCAGGCGCCGCGGACGCTGCGGATCCAGGAAGTCCAGCAGGGGCGGGCCGGCATCGGCGCACCTCAGGATCCCCAGGGCTACGACCGCGCCCCTGCTGCGACCGGACCCGTCGGCGTCGGCGTCGGTGAGCAGTTCCAGCAACTGCCGTACGGGGGGCCGGGTCAGCCGGGAGAACGCCCCGGCGACACCGTCGGCGATCCGGTCGTCCCCCAGAGCGTCCAGCAGGGCCTCGGCCGCGGCCTCCCCGCCCAGTGCTCCCAGAGTCTCGGCTGCCAGTTGCCGTACGCACCGGGGCGTCGCTCTGGCGAGCAGCACACGGCGGAGCACCGGTTGCAGGTCCGCTCCCCGGAACGGGCCCGGCTGGTCCCTGATGAGCGTGCAGGCCGCGATGCACGCCGTCTCGAACGGGGATGACTCCCCCGCCGCCGTGTCGTGACCGCTGCGCAGGTGGCGGATGTGGCCGATCAGGCTCCTACGGCCCTCCGCGGTGCGTGCCTGCAACTCGGCGGCCAGCCGGGCGGTCTCCCCATCGGGGTGGCGCACCAGGCGCCAGAGCGCGTCCGTGGCGTTCCGTACGCGACGGGGCGTGCCCCAGGGCACCTCCGGGAGTTCCATGAGCGCTTCGAGCGCGCCGCGGCGCAGTTCCGGCGACGATCCCGTGGAGCCTGCGAGATACAGCAGGGCCGGCGCCGTCCGCGCATCGCGGAACCCACCGAGTACGCGTACGGCCTGCACGCCGTGCCCGGGCAGCAGGTTCCACAACGAGGCCAGCACCGGAACGACGGCGGCCCTGGCCTCCGGTCCCCTGAGTCCGCCCACGAGCGCGATGTCGGTGCTCTCGGGGTTCTCGGTCAGCCGCGCCAGTACCAGGCCCGTGCCCCGCGGCGCCCCGATGTCGATCAACGCCCGAAGCACCGTGATCTCAAGACGGTAGGTGAGGTACGAGGGAATCCTCGTCCCGCCCTCCAGCAGCCGTAACAGGAGTGGAACCGCATGCTCCGCGCGTAACCGTCCGAGCCCGCGGACGGCTTCCAGCAGCGGCCAGAGCCGTTCGTCGTCGTAGCTCTCGATGCGGCAGAGCTCTTCGTGCCGTTGCGCGCAGCGCAGCAGGGCGTCCGAAGCGGGCAGGCCGCCGATGTCGGCGAGCAGTGCCGCGGCCTGCGCCGCCGGGGTGCCGTCCGGGTGCAGCACGAGCCGGGCGAGTCCCTCTACGTCGCCCTCGATGCGCAGCCGGGCAGCGCCCTTGCGCGGCGTCGGCGTCCCGTGCATTCAGGCCCCCTGGAGCTCGTCGGACATCGCCACGTAGAGCGGGGTGGCGATGACCACCTGCCGGGACCGGCCGTCCGGACCGGTGACGGTGCCGCGCATCAGCTGCCGTGCCAGGAACTCGCACCAGGTGGCGGGCCCGGTCGCCCGGCCGGAGAACGTCAGGACGTCGCGCAGCGTCCCCCGGTCGTCGTGGCCGCCCGCGTCCGCGTCCACGAACTCGGTGTCGGCGCGAGCCTGTTCCAGCAGCCCGTACAGCGAGGGCAGCCAGGAGTGGCCCACCCGTCCCAGTTCTGACGCGGGTGCTTCCCGGCCCACCAGGTGATGCGCCGATCCGATGAGCGCCACCACCAGGTCGCCTTCCCTGCCCGTCATGAGCATGGGGCTGCTGGCGTCGCCGGTCGCCGCGATCCGCAGCGCCGACTCGCCGCGGAACCAGAAGGCGGGCTCCGTCATCCAGCCGATGTCGTACTCGCGGTCCAGGTGGTCCTCCACCGCGTTGAGCCGGTCGTAGAGGGTCGGTTCGTCGCGCGGCTGCTGCACCGCGACGCTGACGATCTTCAGGTCGGCCCTGGCCTCGGTCACCAGCCGGGGAAGCAGCTTCCGCGGGATCTGCTCGAACAACATGTCGATCTTCGCGCGGGACACATAGACGTAGTAGCGCACCTCGGCCCAACCCTTCCACGCAACATCTTCCGGAGCACAGGCTCCCCATGACCGAGGGATGCCCCGCCGAAACGTTCCCGTACACGGCGGACGACGGCACGGTTCCACAAAGGCGCCGAAGGAGGGCATCCTGGCTTGCGGGGGGTGCGTTGGATGCCGGGACCGCTGCGCTACGCCGATGCCGTACGACTGCTCGGGGGGAACGGGCCGGTCGTCGATGCGCTGGACCGCGCCGTGGGCGGCGCCCTGACGACCGCCGTCGGCCCCGCGCCCGAACTGCTTCTCTCGCTCGTCGGCGCCGACGCCCAACTCGCCCAGCTCAGCCGCCAATTGGTGTCGGGCACTCGGGAGCGCATGCAAGGCCTGGGCCGGTTCGAGCGTACCGAGCGGCTGGCTGCCGCCCACGCGGTGATCGTCGTGGCCGCCTACGGCGATGCGATGGCGCAGGCGCGGCTCCCCTTCGACGTGCGGGAACTCGCCACGACCCGGACCGAATCCGTCCGGCTCGCCACCGGCGACGCACCCGAGTCCCGCCGCCTCGCCGCCGTCGCCGAACACCTCCTGCGCTCGCAGCTCCCCCTGCCCTCGCCGCACGAACCGTACGAGGCGACCCTGACCGCGCTGCGCGGGTTCTACGCCTCCATGTCAGTGCACATGGAGGCCTACGTCTCGGGCCTGGCGGTGTGGGACCGGCTCACGCCCCAAGCGCGCGAACAGGTCCGCACCGTCCTGTGCGAGCGCGTCCCGCGCACCGCGTTGACCTGCTACGAGGAGATGTTCCGCCAACTGGCCGCGGACTTCCCGGACGTGGGGATCTGGGCCGACCGGGTCGACCACCAGGCGACCCGGGTCGCGGTCCGGCGCCTGGAGGAGACGGTCGCCCGGCTCGCGGCCGGGGACCTCCCGGCCGACCGCCTGACCCCCCTGCGGCGCGCCGGGATCCTGCCCCTCGACGCACCGGTGCTGGGGGCGCAGGACATCACCGAGGGCATGACCATCCCGACCCTGCGCGAGGCGTACGTGAGCGCCGACTTCCGGGTGGGAGGGTTCGGGGCGGCGGACCGGCTGACCAGCGAGTGGTGGTGGCAGGAACAAGAGGTCCGGCACGGCCTGGACACGTTCCTGGAGGGCTTCCTCACCGCGCCCAAGGCGGTCGAGGTGCCGATCCTGCTGCTGGGGCTGCCCGGCTCGGGCAAGTCGCTCCTGACCAAGGTCCTCGCGGCCCGGCTGCCCGCCGAGGACTTCCTGGTGGCGCGCGTCCCCCTGCGGGACGTGCCCGCCGACGCGGACGTGCAGGACCAGATCGAAGTGGCGATACGGCAGGCCACCGGCGAGCGGGCCATCGACTGGGCGGGCGTCGTGCGCGCCGCCGGCTCCGCCCTGCCGGTCGTCCTCCTCGACGGATTCGACGAACTGCTCCAGGCGACCGGCGCACACCAGTCGGACTACCTGGAGCGGGTGGCCGCCTTCCAGCAGCGCGAAGGCGCACTCGGCAGGCCCCTCGCCGTCATCGTGACCAGCCGTACCGTCGTCGCGGACCGGGCGCGCCTGACCCCCGGCGGGATCGCGCTGCGCCTCGAACCCTTCAGCCCCGCGCAGACCGGGCAGTGGCTGGAGATGTGGAACCGTACGAACGCGGACCACTTCGCCCGCCGCGGCCTGCTCCCCCTCGACCCCGAGCAGGCCCTCGCCCAGCCCGACCTCGCGAGCCAGCCCCTCCTCCTGCTGCTGCTCGCCCTGTACGACGCCCAGGACAACGCCTACCAGCAGGAGTCCGGCACGCTCGCCGGCTACGAGCTGTACGAGCGGCTGCTCGTCAGGTTCGCCCGCCGCGAGGTCCTCAAGCACGACTCACGGCTGCCCGAGGAGGATGTGGCGCAGGCGGTCGAGTACGAGCTGCTGCGGCTCGCCGTAGCAGCCTTCGGGATGTTCAACCGGGCCCGGCAGTGGATCACCGAGGACGAGCTTGAGGAGGACCTGAAGGCGCTGCTGCCGCAGCAGGCAACCGCCGCCACCGGGCTGCGGGCCCGGCTGACCCGGGCGCAGACGACCATCGGCCGGTTCTTCTTCATCCACCAGGCGCAGGCGCTCCGCGACGCCGGACGGCTGCACTCGTACGAGTTCCTGCACGCGACGTTCGGCGAGTTCCTGGTGGCCCGGCTCCTGGCGCACGAACTGCGGGACCTGCTGGAGGTCGACCGGGCCGAGGCCGGCCGGGCCCGGCGCCCGCCCACCGACGACTCGTTCCTGTACGCACTGCTGTCCTTCGCCGCGTGCGCGTGGCGCCAGCCGGTGGTGGAGTTCCTGACCGAGGTGTTGCGGCGGCTGCCGGAGCGGGACCTGGAGGACCTGGGCAAACTGCTCCTGCGGCTCTTCCACGAATCCCTGGAGGAGCGGCCGGCTTCCTCCTACGACTCCTACCGGCCTGCCCACCGCCCCACCACGGCCGCCCCCGCCTTCTACCAGGCCCACCTGCTGCTCCTGCTGCTGATCCTGACGGGGGAAGTGACGGGGCAGGAGTTGTTCCCCACCACGCACAACCCGGTCGGCGCATGGCGCAAGACGGCGCTGCTGCTGGAGTCGCAGCTGCCCGCGGAGGACTGGCAGACCTTCGCGGGCTGGGTGTACCTGGAGCGGACCTGGACCGGGGAGGAGCGCGGCATCACGCTCCGGTGGGCCACTGACCAGGACGTGGAGACCTGGGCCTGGCCTCCCGTCTACAGCGCGGAGAACCCGCGCGTCGTGGACCCGTACTGGGTGTACGGCCAGGGGCCCGAGAGCGAGGGGCGGCGCTACGTCGGCTGGCTCTACACCAGCCCGCACATGGTGGCGCGCCACGCCTACCTGCGGTGCGAGACGGGCACCGACGCGCTGCTGCACATGGCCCAGTCCCTGGACGAGTCCGGCCTCAGCCTGGCGCTCACCAGCTACGTGGCCGCCCGGCCGGGCGGCGAGATGGTCTCGGCCGCGCGGCTGCTGATACGTCTGTGGAGCGCCGCCGGTGTCTTCTCCACGACGCACCGGGACGCGGTGAAGGCGGCGCTGCACTCCTTCGACCCGGACGCCACCGATTTCATCAGGCGCTATCTGGCGGCCGTGCTGAGCCAGTGGGAGCTGGCCGGCCGCCCCGTACCGCAGGACTGGGTGGACCGTGCGCACGCCCTGATCGACGCGCGCGCCGAAAACGAGGCGTACGAGCCCCTGCTCGCGGAACTGCCGGAGCCGCCCGCTGCCCGCCGGGTCAGAGCTCGTGGCGATAGCGGAGCTCGGTGAGCGTCCGGCCGTCGTAGACGTCGTCCTGGGTTCCGCCGTCGGCCCGGTAGCCGGCTCGTTCGTAGAACCGGCGGGCCCGCTCGTTGTCACGCAGGACCCACAGGACCAGAGACTCGAAGCCCTGGTCCCGCATGCGCGTGTGAGCCGCGGTGAGGAGGGCCCGGCCGGCGCCCCGGCCGATCACGTCCGGACGGACGTAGAGGGCGTACACCTCGCCCGCTCGGCCCTCGCCCGGCGCCTCGTCCTGGCACGGCCCGTAGGCGATCCACCCCGCAGGGCCGTCCGCGTCGTGCGCGACGAGGTCCGCCGAGTGCCGCTGCGGGTCGCAGAACCACTTCCGGCGGCGGCTCGCGTCGCTTTCGACCGTCATCGCATCCAGGTACGTCTGGGGAACGATGCCGGCGTACGCGGCCTGCCACCCCCGTACGCGGATCGCCGAGACGGCCTCGATGTCAGCTTCGTTCATCTCCTGTACCTGCCACATCGGGCCACCTTAGGAGCACGGGCGCCGAGGGACGAACTCCTTTTGCTCCCTCAGCCGCGAGCCCAGCTGAAGTCGACTTCCGGGTATCGCGGAGAGGGGCCGTTCAGCAGCGGGGACGGCCGGTCCTTCGGGAACCGGTCGAAGCACAGGCGGGTGTAGGACCGGATCAGCTCGGCCGAGCGGGCCGGAGCCAGGGTCCCGAGCAGTTCTGCGTACAGGTCGGGCGGCCAGGACTCTCCCAGGCCGCCGGGAGCGGCGAAGTGCGGCAGGTCGGTGAAGGCGAGGTGCCCGGTGTCGTGGGCCCGCAGCTGGCGGCCCCAGCCGCGCTGGTGCTCGCGCCGGCGCCGCCGGGTGTCGTGGTCCTCCGGCGCGGTGAGCAGGAGGCGGGGGCGGTTGAGCCCGAGGTCGGCCACCGACGAGCCGATCAGGGCCCCGTCGAGGTTGACTCCGACGGCGAATCGGCCGTCCACCCTCAGGAGTTCCGCGGCGGCGGCTCCGCCCGTGGAATGTCCGACGCCGCCGATCCGGCGGGGGTCCGCGCAGGGCGACCCCCGCCGTCGGTGAGACCGGTGGGGACGGCGAGTTCCAGCGCCTCGGCGACGGGCAGCGGCGCCGGGTAGGTCCGGTACAGCCTCGAAATGGCCATGTGGACGCTCGACACCACCGGCTTCAAGGACGGCGACGCCAAGCTGGAGGTGTACGCGCCGGACGCCTCGGGTCTTCGACCTCAAGCTCCGGATGAAGTTCGCCAAGGACGCCCCGGCCACGCGCCTGTCCCTGGACACGACGGCCGAGGGCGGCAGCGCGCCGCGCGTCAAGCACAGCACCGTGCTCACCGCGGCCGACCAGCAGACGACCCGCCGGGGTCTGAAGCTCGGGCTCGACGGTCTGCCCCAGGGCGGTTTCGTGGCGGGCGGCGACCGGCAGCAGCTCGCGCTGCACGTCGACAAGTACAGGTTCCTCTTCCTGTTCCCCGACGGCCCGAACGTGCTGAAGGCCAAGCACTTCGACATCGAGGCCTGGAACGGCACGGCCTGGGTCCCTCTCGCGAAGGACGCCACCGGCCGCACCCCCGAGGCCATCTTCGACCGGACGATCGGCGAGAACGCGAAGTTCGACATCCAGCTCCGTGTCCGGGCGGCGGCCGACACCCCGGACAGCCCCATCACCGTGATCCTCTACGTGCAGACCGAGCGCTCGGACCACCCGGTCGAGTCGGGCATGGTCGTCAAGTCCGCGTCGGTCCACACCGCGAACACGGGCGGCGGCACCGGAACCGACAACGGCTCGGGCACCGGGGGCACCGGGGGCAACCAGCCGAGCCCGGACGGCGGCGCCAAGCCGGTCGGCGCCGACCCGGCCACGAGCTGGGCCCTCGGCGCCTCCGGTGCGGCCCTCGCCATGGGTGCGGCCCTCGTGGCGGGCACCGGCCGCCGTCGCCGCCCGACCGCGTAGTCGCGTCCGTCCGCCCGTCGGCCGGCGGGCGTTCCGTTCCCCGGTGCGGTCCCCCCGCGTGGGGCTACCCTCCGGGGATGGAACGCGCAGAGGTTCTGAAGCGAGTCATCGGCATCCTCACCGAGGCCCAGGAGATCCGTCGAGCGATGGAGGCCGGCGAGGAGGACGACCGTCCTGACGCCGAAGCAGGCGTGGTCACCCAACTGCTGAACGAGATGCTGCCGTCGATCAGGGTGCCCGCCGAATCCTCCCCGCAGGAGGTGGCCCGCCTGGTGGCGGAGGCACTCGGCCCCGCCCTCCACGCCATGGTCTCCGGGTTCAGCCTTGCCTTCACCAGCCTGGCCATGGCGCACGACGGCGGACGGTCGGACGTCTCCTCGCTCGAAGTCCTCCAGCAGCTCGCCCTGGAAGTCGAGGCGGGGACGTACGACGAGGGTCCCTAGGCCGTGTTGTGAAAGTGCTGGTCACAGCCATTCGTCGATGGCTGCGACCAGCACTGTCGCTTCGTGGCGGACGGCGAGTTCGTCGTACCTGGTGGCGACGGCCCGATGGCGTTCGAGGCGGTTGATCCCGCACTCGACTGGTGCCGCAGCTTGTGGTCGTCTCTGTCGAACTTCGGCAGCCGTCCGCCGCGCGAGCCGCGCCCCAGCGGGTTGCGGACACAATCCGCCGAGACCGGAATCGCGGCCTCGATCCCGCGCCTGCGCCGGTAGGAGCGGTTGCTGTGGGAGTCGTAGGCCTTGTCGAATCGCCATCGCCCCCCACGGTCCTCGACGCGGCCGGCGTCACGCCCACCCACTCGGTGGACGACAGGTCCCTGCTCTCCTCGTGCAGCCGCGACCACCTGCTGGTCGCATGGTGGGAGCAGCGCGCGAGCGCGGCCGGCCCGCCCACCTGGTCGTCGTACTCGCGAAGGACAAGCAGTACGCGGGGTACGACGACCTCACCGCGTGCGGGAGAAGAATCCGCTCTGAACGCTTGACTCTGCGGGGGTGCACCTTCGAAGGTCGTCCCATGCCCGAAAAGATCTTCGCCCTGCCCGTGGACGAGGCGCTGGCCGGTACCGTCAGCCTCCGTCGCCTGGGCGGGCTTCCGCTTCTCGTCGTCGACCATCCCGAGGCGCGTGCCGCCGTGTGCCTGCAGGGGGCGCAGCTCGTTGCCTGGCAGCCCGTGGGGCACGAGCCCGTCCTGTGGCTGAGCGAGTGCGCCCGCTGGGAGGCGGGGGTTCCGGTCAGGGGCGGGGTGCCGATCTGCTGGCCGTGGTTCGACGACGCGGGCGAGCCCATGCACGGGTTCGCCCGCACCACGATGTGGGCGCTCGTGGAGTGCCGCGAGAGCGGCGACGGCGTGCGGCTGACGCTGGAGCTGCGCAGTAGCGAGGAGACCCGGTCCATGTGGCCGTACGACTTCACGCTGCTGGCCAAGATCGCGGTCGGGCGGGAGTGTTCGTTGGAGGTGGAGGTCCACGGGGAGCACAGCAGTGTGGGCGCCCTGCACACGTATCTGGGTGTGGGCGGAGTGGGTGGCGTGTGCGTCGCGGGGCTGGGAGGCCGGTACACCGACGGATTGCGCGAGGGTGCCCCGGGGGTGCATGACGGACCGCTCGTGCTCGTGGAGGGCGAGGAGATCGAGCGGTACTACCCGGAGGCGGACGCGGTCAGCCGGGTCGAGGACCTCGGGGCGGGCCGGGTCGTGGAGCTCTCCCACCGCGAGCACAGCGACGTCGTGGTGTGGAATCCGGGCAAGGGGCCGGTGCCCGATGTCGCGGAGGGCGCGCATCGGGAGTTCGTGTGCGTGGAAACGGCGCGGCTGGGACGACCGCTCATGAGCACGGCGCAGGAGTCGGCGCTGCTCGCGGTCTCGCTGCGGGTGGAGCGGACCGCTTAGATCCAGCCCTTGCGGGCGGCCTCCACACCGGCCTGGAAGCGGCTCTGCGCGTTCAGCCGCTTGAGCAGGTCCGCCATGAGCCGGCGGACGGTACGGATGGAGACGCCGAGCTTGCGGCTGACGCCCTCGTCGGTGAGGCCGTCCTCCAGCATCTTCAGCAGGGCCAGGTCCCGCTCACTGGGGGCGTCGTCGTTGTCGGTGGCGGGGGCCTCGCCGAGGGGTACGGCGCGCGACCAGAGCAGGTCGAAGAGCTCGTCGAGGGCCGCGACGACGCTCTTGAGGCGGATGACGAACGCGCCTTCGCGGCTGGCGTCCTGGTCCACGGGGATCACCGCGACGGAGCGGTCGCACAGGATCAGGCGCATGGGCAGGGAGGGCACCGTACGGGTCTGACCGCCCCGGGATGCGAACCAGGTGGCGTAGTCGACGGTGGCGCTGTCGTTGCGGACGCTGTCCAGGTAGACCGTCTGCATCCGTACACCGCGGGCCAGGTTGCGTTCGTCGAGCGGGCGGCAGGCCTCCAGGGCGGCGCTGCTGAGGGCGCCGCCGGGCATGAAGGCCCGGACCTCGGAAGTGGACTGCTGAGAGAGTTCCATCAGCCGCATACGGATGCTGTCCACCCCGTGCAGCCGCTCGACGCCCTCCGTGCCCGCCTGGATGTGCAAGGAGGTGTATTCGGAGGCCAGCGCCGCGACGACGGCTTCGTCGCGGGAGAGTTTGGCGCGTTGTGCGTCGAGCTCGGCCTTGGCCTCGTGGAGGAGGGGCGCGAGGCCCACTTCGGGGTTGACCGGAACGAAGCGCTCGACGTTGGCAGAGGAACGCAGAAGGGACAGTCGGGTGAGACGGTCGAGGGACGCGCGGATCTCGGATTCAGCGAGGCCGATGTTGCGCTGGATCTCCGCTATGTCCCAGTTCGGGTGGAGCAGGAGCGCCCGGTAGACATCGTGATCCCGCTCTCTCAACCCAACACTCGACAGCATCCCTGGCCCCCTAGCCTTCAACGCGACCATCAGGGCAGGTCACGGTGGCGTCATCATACTGACCGGTTTGCGCTGGCCAAAGGAGATCCGGAAGTGATCAGACCGGTCGGGCAAGAGCATTGACAACCCGATGGAGTGTCCGATATCCGGACACTCCATCGGGTTGTCCGGAACATCAGGCGGTGGGCCTCAGGACCTTGCCGATTCCGTACTTGTGGAGCACCTCGGGGACGCGGACGCTACCGTCCTCCTGCTGGCACTGCTCCAGGATCGCGGGCAGGAGCCGGCTCGTGGCGAGACCCGACGCGTTGAGGGTGTGGACGAAGCCGCCCTTGCCGTGGCGGGGGCGGTAGCGGATGCCGCCCCGGCGCGCCTGGTAGTCACGGGAGTTGGAGACCGAGCTGACCTCCATGTACGTACCGACGCTCGGCAACCACACCTCCACGTCCACGGTCCTCGCCATGGCACCGCTCAGATCCTCGGCGGCGAGCTTGGTCACCTGGTAGTGCAGTCCGAGGTCGGCCACCAGTTGCTCGGCCTTGGCGAGCAACTCCGCGTGTGCCGCGTCGGAACGGTCCGGGTGCGCGAACTGCACCATCTCCACCTTCTGGAACTGATGTCCCCGCAGGGTTCCACGCTCCGTGGAACGATACCCGCCGATCTCACTGCGATAGCAGGGGGAATAGGCGAAATACCGCTTCGGAAGCTCCTCCTCCGACAAGGTCTCGTCGCGGTGCAGGGCGATGAGCGCCGTTTCCGATGTGGGGATCAGGAACCGATTCTGCTCACCCTTGCCCGCACCGACCGTGAAGACGTCCTCGCTGAACTTCGGGAACTGCCCGGCGGCATATCCAGCCTCCTGGCCGAGAATGTGCGGCGGCAGGATGAATTCGTATCCGTCGCGGCGGTGGGCCTCGACAAAGTAATTGAGCAACGCCCATTCGAGCATCGCTCCGTCACCCGTGTAGACCCAGAATCCACTGCCCGACAGTTTCACCCCGCGCGCATAGTCCACCAGGCGCAGGCTTTCCGCGAGTTCCACGTGGTCCTTCGCGGGAAAGTCGTACCGGGGCTTGTCTCCGAAGACGCGGAACGTCTCGTTGTTCTCCTTGCCGCCGGGCACGACGTCGTCGTCCGGGAGGTTGGGCAGCGGGTCGAGGAAGTCAGCGCGGGCGGTGGCGAGTTCGGCGAGGTGGTCCTCTCGCTCCTTGATGCGGGCGCCGACCTCCTGCGACCTGCTCCGGACCGCCTCCAGGGCTCCGCCGTCCAGCCCCTGACGGGCGACCTCGCCCGAGAGCTTCTTGCGCTCGGCGCGCAGCGCCTCGATCCCGCTCTGGACGCGGCGGTACTCCGTGTCCAGATCGAGGAATCGGCTCAGGTCCACCTGGACCCCGCGCTTGGCCAGGGCCCGTTCGACCTTTTCGGGATCCTGGCGGATCAGGGCAACATCCAGCATGTGAGGTGACACTCCACTCCACTGATGGCCGACTTGCGGCATCGTCCCTGCGGAGCGCGGGCGAGCAGGGTAACTCGCGGTGCCACCACGCTTTCGCCGACAGAGTCGGCCTTGATTGGCCCGGTCACGGGGGCGAGCCGGCAGGGCATTGAGCCGGCGCTCGCCGGCCTTTCCTCCCTGCACTCGGGAGTGGATTCACCCCGGGACACGAGGCCGCCTTCTCAGCAACCGGCGACTCTCTGGACTCGTGACTTACCGGAACTACTTGTCTCCGTCAACGCGTTACAGGGACCCTAGATCACGAACTCGTCCGGGGTCAAGAGGTATTCCTCCGGAAAGCGCTCTTCATCCGTGGAACTGCAACTCGGCCGCGCGCCCGGATATCACCTCCCGAACGCCCAGGCAGATCGCGGTGACGGCCGCCCGTTCAGCGGGGTCGCACACCGCTGAAAGGGATTCCTCCAGCACGCTCCATTCGCCCAGCCGCCTTCTGCCGATCCCCCGGAACAGCACATGTTGCACCCCCGTGGCGCACAGCAGGGACGCCGTCAGCGCACCGCTCCTGCTCACCGGCGGGTATCCGAACAGGGCATGGCGGACCGTGCCCACGCAGCGCTCGTACTCCGCGCGGTCCACGGGCCCGTACCTCTCCCCGGCCGGCAGGCACCGCCGGCCGCGCGGCACGGGCACCAGGTCCCCGGACGCCACGAGAGCGCTCAGGGCACCGTCGTACGCCGCTGGAGCGAGGGCCTTCACCCAACTGCTCACGGACCTTCGCCGTCGCGCTGCGCACATCTCCCGCAGCATCGGGTCGAGGTCCGGCGCCCCCGTCCGGCGGTCGCTGACGACGGCGAGGGCACCCCGATCCACGGCGAGGCGCCCCGCCAGCGTCAGGGACATGAGGGCGGCGCCTGCGACTCCCACGCGCAGTTCGTCGCCTCGGCCCCGTACGTCACCGGCGAGGGCGCCCGCGGCGAGGAGCAGGTATCGGCCGGTCAGGCCGTGGATCACACCGCCTCCGCCGTCGCCCTGGTGGGTGGCGCCGGCTCGACGGCCCGCTGCTGCCCGGTGATCCCCCGTACGGACGGCAGCAGACAGACCAGTAGGCAGGGAATCGCGACCAGAGCAGCGCCGGCCAGCAGGACACCGGACGTGCCGATCTGCTCGGTGAGGGGGCCGATCAGGGCGTACGCCAGCGGCATCGACATCACGGTCAGGAGGAAGTCGTAGGAGGAGACCCGGGACAGGACCTGCTCGGGGATCACGCGCTGCAGCGTCGAGTCCCAGAGGGTGTTCAGCAGGATCATGCAGCAGTCCCCCACCGCGGCCGCCACCACCACCCAGGCCATGGGCAGCTCGAGCCAGAGCGCGAGCAGCGGGAGCACGGAGGCGGCCAGCACCAGGTTGCCCGCCACCAGAGGCAGCCGCGGTCGCCAGCGCAGTGCGATCGCGCCTCCCACCAGCGCGCCGACCGCCATGCCCGCGCTGACCACGCCCCAGGCAGTGGCGCCACCGAAGCGCTGCTGCGCCAGGACCGGGCCGAGGACGAAGAAGACGGCCATGCCGAAGTTCCACAGGGCGTGCACGACGAGGTTCGCGGCCACCCAGCGCCGGCTGACGATCTCGCTCCAGCCCTGGACGAGGTCGGCGGCGAAGGACTGCCCCCGCTCGCCCCGGGCGGCGGCGGGCAGCATCAACAGGGCGACGAAGTTCAGCGCGAAGGTCCCCGAGTCGAGGAAGTACACCACCTTCGTACCGGCCAGCGGGATCAGCATGCCCGCCACGGCGGGACCGGCGATCATGCATGCGCTGCGGACCAGCGACTGCAGGGCCGCCGCCTGCTGGAGCAGTTCCTTGCCCACCAGCGAGGGCATCAGGCCCTTGGAGGCCGGGCCGTGGAAGCCGGCGGCGATCCCGTAGACCGCGTTGCCCACGGCGAGGACGAGCGCGGAGCCGTGGCCGGTGGCCACGAGTACGCCGAGTGACAACTGGGAGAGGCAGCGCACGCCGTCCGCGCAGGCCATCACACGCCGTCGCGACAGCCGGTCGGCCACGACGCCGCCGACCAGGGTCGCGACCAGCCTGCACAGCAAGCCGACGGCGAGCACGCTGCCCAGTTCGACGGCCCCGCCCCCCTGCCCGATCACCGCGAAGGCGGTGACCAGGGGGACCATGCCGTCTCCCAGGCAGGAGACGGCATGCCCGGCCCAGAAGATCCGAAACTCCCGTATCCGCAGCGGCCGCAGATCCTTGTGCAGCGATATCACAGCTGTCGCCGCCACATCTCCTCGTAGCCGTCCATGAACGCGCGCACCTGCCGGCCGGTGCCGAAGGTCGGGGCGACCAGCGACTGTTCGACGAACGCGCCGCGCACGGCCTCCAGCCGGGTCTCCAGTTCCTCCGCGGAGTCGGCCGAGACGAGACACAGACCCTGCCAGTGGACGGTGGAGCGCACGGCGGGCGTGTCGGTGACGCCCAGCCGCGCGGCGATGCGCACTTCGTGGACGTACTCCGGGGCGCAGAACCGCTGCGGGTCCGGCACCTTCATCACGGTGCCGCGCGGCAGGTGCAGGGAGGTCGATGCCACGTACCGGCCCGTGTCGTCGTCCGCGCCCGACACCGGCACGCCGAGTGCGACCTCCACAGCGGCGCGCGCCAGCGAGAAGCCGTGCTTGGCCACGACCCCCTCCTGGATCAGGCCCCCGCCGACGCGGGCCGCGCACTCGCCGAACCAGAAGGCGCCGGTGACCCGGTCCTCCAACAGCTCCAGGTGGAAGACGCCGTTGTCGTAGCCGAGTGCCTGCAGCGCCTTGCCCGCGAAGGCCCGCGCCTCCTGGCACCGTTCGTCCTCACCGGTGCCGTCCGCACGGTAGATGGTCAGCGGCTTGGTGTCGGTCGTGTACTCCAGGCACGGCTCGGCGTAGAGGCCGATGGAGGAGAAGACGACGGTGCCGTTCTGGACGACGCCGTCGACGATCCACTCCCGTTCCACGTCGACCAGGTCCTCCACGACGAACGGTGTCGTCGCCGATGGGGCCAGCCGCTCCAGGAGCGCGCGGTACTCCTCCTCGGTCCGGACCGCCTCGGTGGAGGTCGTGCCACCGCCGGCCAGGGGCTTGACCACGCAGGGGCCGGGAAAGGCCGCCTCGGCCACGGGGCTGCCGGGCACCACGACCCGTGAGCGGGCGGCGGTGAGCCCGGCGGCCAGTACCGCCTGCTTCTGCAGGTGCTTGTCGCGCATGAGGACCGCGCGCTCCAGCGGGGTGCCCGGCAGCTTCAGGAGGGTGGCGAGCGCGGCTACGGTGGAGACCGCGAACTCGTCGAACGTCACGATGCCGCGCAGGTCCTCCTGGAGCCGGTCGCCGAAGTGGCGCGACAGCCCGCCCCACACGTCCCCGACGTCGGTGACGTCCTCGACCACCACCTCCTCGACCCCGGGCGGGATCCGCAGTGACGTGCCCCGCAGGTGGTCGGCGGTGTCCCGCACCATGACCGTGCGCAGTCCGCGCCGCACGGCCTCCTGGACCAGCTGCGGATCGAGACCGATCACCGCGATCGCGTCTCGGCTGTCCCCTGTACCCATTTCCATATGCTTGACCTCCGGCTGCCTTGCGGGGCAGGTGTGTTCAAATGCGTTCGACGGCGCGGTTGCGCAGCCGGTTACGGGTGTCGAAGACGTGCTGCGAGGCCGACTCGATGAGGTCGTAGTCGAAGCAGTCGTGGTCCGTCAGCAGCACGGTCACGTCGGCCGACGCGAGCTCGTCGGCGGTCAGCTGCACGATCTCGATGCGCGGGTCGAGGGTGCCGGGCGTCGCGTGCGGGTCCACTGCGCGGACCTCGGCACCCGCCTCCAAGAGCTTGAGCGCGACGTCCATGGCCGGCGACTCGCGCAGGTCGGCGGTGTTGGCCTTGTACGCGAGTCCGAGCAGCAGGACCCGGCTGTCCGCGAGCACCCGGTCGTGCCTCTTCAGCGTCTCGCCGACGCGCTGCACGACGTAGCCGGGCATGCCCCGGTTGATGTCATTGGCCAGGTTGACGAAGCCGAGCGGACGGCCCGTCTTCTGTCGGGACAGCCAGTCGAGGTAGATCGGATCGATGGGCAGGCAGTGGCCGCCGACGCCCGGGCCCGGAGTGAAGGCCATGTAGCCGAAGGGCTTGGTGCCCGCGGCCCGGATGGCTTCCCAGATGTCGATGCCCATGTCTGCGGCGAACATCGCGGTCTCGTTGACCAGGGCGATGTTCACGCTGCGGAAGGTGTTCTCCATGAGCTTCGCCAGCTCGGCCTCGCGGGTGCCGCTGACGACGACGGTGTGCTCGACGATCGCGTCGAAGAACTCCTTCACCTTGATCCGCGAGTACTCGTTCATGCCGGACACGAGCTTGGGGGTCTTGGCGAAGGTCCACGTGGCGTTGCCCGGGTCGATGCGCTCGGGGCTGTAACCGAGGGCGAAGTCTCGCCCGGCCTTGAGACCGGAGCCCTTCTCCAGGAGGGGAGCGACGACGTCCTCCGTGGTGCCCGGGTAGGTGGTGGACTCCAGGATGACCACCGCGCCCGGCTTGATCAGGGGCGCCAGGGTGGTCGCCGAGCCGATGACGGCGGACAGGTCCGGCTCCCCACCGGTCAGCGGGGTCGGCACGCTGATCACCGCGACGTCGAAGCCCTCGGCGTCGCCGAAGTCCGGACTGACACGGTAGCGCCCGCAGTCGAACGCTTCCTGGAGCTCGAGGTCGGAGACGTCTTCGACGTACGAGTCACGGGCGAGCAGCCGCGCGACGCGCTGCTCGTTGACTTCGAGGCCGACGACCTGGAAGCCCGCACGGACCGCCTGAAGGGCCAGCGGCAGGCCCACGTAGCCCTGCCCGATGACCGCGACGCTCTGCTGTCTCACTGCACGCATGCCTGTCCCCCTGCCGCCTTCTTTGAGATCGGATACTTCGTCGGGCGCTATGAATGAAATGGACATTTACGGGTAGTCCTGCCGGGTCGGTCGGATGGACACGTTGTCCAGATGGATGTGGGCCGGCCGGGAGACCACGAACTGGACGAGGTCCGCGATGTCGTCCGGGGTCAGGATCGGACCGATCTGCTCCTGGTACGACCTGAACCACTCGGCGTCGTAACCGGCGTTGGCCTGGAACGAACTGGCGACGATGCCCGGCTCGATCAGCGAGACCCGGATGCCCTTGGGCCCCAGCTCCCGGCGCAGCCCCTCCGAGGCGCCGTGAACGGCGAACTTGGTCGCGCCGTACACGCTGTTGAAAGGGGAGACGTTGCGGCCGATGGTCGAGCCGAGTACCACCAGGTCGTACGAGCGCCGGGGCACCGTCGGCGCCGCCTCGGCCTCCACGCACATCGCCCCGGCGAGGACCCGCATCTGCCGCAGCGCACCCAGGACGTTGACCTCGAGGAGCTCGGCCCACTGGGACTCGTCGGAGGTCATGACCGTGCCGGGCAGACCACGGCCCGCGTTCACCACGCCGACTGCGGGCGCCGCGCCCAGTTCGGCGGCGCACCGTTCGACGCACTCGGTGAGGACCTCGGTGCGGCTGGCATCGCCCGCCACCGCGAGGACCTGGCCGCCGAACTCCTTCAGTTGGACGGTCGCTTCGTGCAGCCGGTCCTCGTTGCGTCCGTTGACGACGAGG
The DNA here is from genome assembly GCF_055604165.1 of Streptomyces sp. NPDC037242. Lineage (NCBI taxonomy): Bacteria > Bacillati > Actinomycetota > Actinomycetes > Kitasatosporales > Streptomycetaceae > Streptomyces > Streptomyces sp. NPDC037242. Next base: position 235,001 of record NZ_JBVJUY010000007.1, on the reverse strand, counting down.
TCGTAGCCCTCAGCGGCGAGCTTGCGGGAGACGGCCAGGCCTATGCCGGAGGATGCTCCGGTGACGATGGCCGCGCGCCTGCTTTCCTGGTTCATCAAAACCTCCACGAGCGTAGATGGGTGGGGACAGTGGTTACGAGGCCATGCGCCGCGCGGCCGCCGCCGGGGCCGGCAGGAACCCGGTCCGAGCGGCCCACTCCAGGGCCCTGTGCAGCCAGGCCTGCGTCGGCGGGGCGAACTCCACGTCGAGACGGCGCAGCAGGGCCACGGTCCGTGCGTTGTCGAAGGCGACGTTGCGCTCGGGCCGGTGCTCCCAGGCCCGGCTCATCTCCGCGCTTCGGGCGTCGGCGCTTTCGAGCCGGCCGAGCGCGTGGATGAACTCGCCGCGCTCCGCGAGCCGCACCGGGTAGCCGAACCCCCGCATCCAGCCCACGACTTCGTCGTGCGCGACGGAGTGCGGCGTCTCGACGTGGTGCACGTCGGATGGCACTTCAGCGGCGAGCGCGATCCGGCAGATCCCCGCCGCCACCGTGTCCACGTTGGAGAAGCCGAAGGAGGTCCGGGGGCTGCGCGGGGCGCATCCCGTCAGGACGTAGCCCTTCAGCGTCTGGTAGACGCGGTTGTCGCCGATGTTGGGCTGGAAGGCCCCGGTCAGGCTGTGGGCGGCGACGTGGTTCGTGCGGTAGACGGAGCACCGCACACCGCTGTCGCTCGCGGCTCGGAGCAGCTTCTCCGCCTCGAACTTGGAAGCCTCGTACGGGGACATGAACTTCTGCCCGAGGTCGAAGTCGGCCTCGGCGAAGCGCCGTACGGCGCTGTCGTGGAAACCCGCGACGGCCAGCGTCGAGACGTGGTGGAGCGGGATGCCCGGGTGGTCCGCGCGGATCAGGTCGACGAGGTTGCGCACCCCGCCGACGTTCACCTTCGCCAGTTCCTCCGGCGGCGCCACCAGGCGTACGTCGGCGGCAGCGTTGACGACCGAGGTCAGCCCGTCCATGACGCCCCGGGCCGACAGCTCGCGCAGCAGGTCCCCGTCGGTCAGGTCGCCCTCGACGACCCGGACCCGGTCCGACGCCACGAGCCGCTCGCCCGCACTGCGCCCGGCTGCGCTGCGCACCAGGCACAGGACATGGGCGCCCTGCGCCACCAGCTGGTCCAGTACGTGCGCGCCGAGGAAGCCGGTCGCGCCGGTGAGCAGGACCCGCGGCGCCTCCGTGACGAGGGCGCGCGCCCGGTCCTCGGGCGGCAGACCGCCCGCGTAGGCGGGCAGGCCGGACGTGGTCCGGCGCAGCTCTTCGACTGGCGGCGCGCACTCCTCGGTCTCGGCAGCGCGCTGGACTTCGGCCACGAAGCGGTCGAAGGCCTGCCGGGCCGTTCCCCGGGCGTGCTCCCGCTCGGTGCACACGAGGTCCACCACGAACGCGTCGTCGACCAGCCGGGCCGTCAGCACCATGGGGTACATCGGGTCGTGCCGCTCGGCGCGTGCCGGGCCGCAGTACTCCGGCGCGAACGTCCAGGTGGCGTTCCTGCCCCGGGGCGGGCGGAATCGGCCCAGGTAGTTGACCGCGATCGCGGCCCCCGGCTCCGCCAGGTCCAAGCGCTCGACGGGGGCGTTCGCCACGTGTTCCTCGACCTCGGCGACGTTGCGAGCGACGTCGTCGCCGAGCGCGGTCACCAAGAGCGGCTTGACCGCGGTGAACCAACCGACGGTGTCCAGGTAGGCACTGGTGTGCTCGCCCTGGTCCCGGCCGTGGGTCTCGACGGTGACGCGGGTGCGGTCCGAGCCGGTGGCGCTCTGCAGCGCCCGCGCGATCGATGCGATGGTCAGGGCCTCCAGACGCAGGCCGTGGCCGAACCGCGCCAGCAGGGTCCGGGTCACCTCCGGTGCGGCGGTCCACGTGTACGTCGCACCGTGGGATTGCGACACGTCCTCGGCCGTCCCGCACGGTGCGCGCTCCTCGGCCTCCGGAACGGCGGCGGCCCAGTCGTAGTAGGACGGCGACGGTGCGAGGGCGGTGTCGGCGCCTTCGACGGCGGCCTCGTACGCCCTCAGCAGGTCGTCCATGACGATGCGCCAGGAGATGGTGTCGACCACCAGGTGGTGGCATACGAGCAGCAGCCGGTCCGGTACGCCCGGACCGCCGCGGAAGACGTGACAGCGCAGGAGACGGCCCGAGGCCAGGTCCAGGGAGCGGTTCAGCTCTGCGCTCGTACGCGCGATCGCTTCCGCCGCCAACGGCCCCTCCTGGACCGACGACCAGGTCACGGCGAGCGTACCGGTCACCGGGTAGAGGGCGTCGAGGGCGCCCGTCGCACTGACCGAGCCGCGCAGTGCCTCGTGGCGGTCGAGTACGGCCGCGAGGGCCGCGCTGAGCGAGGTGATGTCCAGGGCGGGCTCGCAAGCGAGCAGCATCGCCTGGTTCCAGTGCGCCGTGCCGCCCGGCACCGCGTCGAAGAACCAGCGCTGGGCGGGGCCCAGCGTGCCGCGCCTGCCGGGCGCCGCAGCCTCGGCCGGTGCACGGTCCGCCGCGCTCTCCCTCCGGGCGGCGGCCTCGGCGAGACGGGCCGCGCTGGGGTGGTCGTACACGTCGGTGACGACGACGTCGTGGCCGCGCTCCTTCAGGAAGACGACCGTGCGCATGGCGAGCAGGGAGTCCCCGCCCAGGGTGACGATGTCGGAGTCGGGCCCGACGTTCCTCAAGCCCAGGCTCGCACCCCAGAACTCTGCTATTTCGCAGGCCAGTTGACTGGCGCCTCCGCTCTCGTACGGTCGCGCCGACCCGGCCTCCAGCCACTCCTCGACCATCGCCTGGAGCCTGCGGTTGTCCCGCTTGCCGTTGGCGTCGACCGGGAACTGGGGGAAGGCGACGATGGGCGTGGGGATCGCGTACCGGGGCAGCTTGCGCGCCATGTGCTCCGGCAGTGCGGCGAGCGTCGCCTCGGCGAGCGCGCCGGCCTCGCCGGCTTCCAGGGTGACCACTGCGACCAGGCGCGTCTGACCGTCCACGATCCGGCCGATCACGGCGGCGCGGACGACACCGGGGCAGTCCGCGAGGACCTCCTCGACCTCCGCGAGATCCACGCGGTAGCCGTTCACCTTGGTCTGGCGGTCCGCCCTGCCGAGGAAGACGAGGTTGCCGTCGGGGAGCCTGCGGCAGCGGTCGCCGGTGCGGTAGACGGGGCCGTCCGGGGTGGAGCCGAAGCGGCTCGCGGCGTCCGGCCGGACGCCGACGTAGCCCAGGGTGACCCCGGGACCGCCCACGACCAGCTCGCCGACCGGGCGGTCCACCCGGTTGTCGGGTTCCGCACCGTGGTCCAGGCCGAGAGAGTTCTCGCCGATCGCAGTGCCGATGGGGACGGACGGCTCTCCCACGGGGAGGTCGGCGGCACGGGTCGCGACGAAGCAGGCCGTGCCGACCGTGGTCTCGGTCGGGCCGTAGTGGTTGACGATCCGGGATGCGACCCCGCCCTCCAGCAAGCCGGCCGCGAACTCCCGGGACAGCAGCTCACCGCCGATGATCACGGTGTCCAGCGCGGGCGATTGCTCCGGACGTCCGGGCAGCAGGGCCGCGAGGTGGGAGGGCGTGGTCTTCAGGCAGGTGACCCGGTGCTCCGTCAATTCACGCCACAGCGCGTACGGGTCGCGAGCCGCGGCGTCCGAGACGACATGGACGCGGCCCCCGGTCGCCAGAGCGAGCATCCACGACGTGTGACCGAGGTCGGCCGCAAGGGTCGTCATGTGCGCGAAGGAGGGCGGCGCGGCGGCAGCGAATCCCAGGCGCTCGGCCAGCGAGGCGGCGTAGTGGGCGGCGTTGCGCTGTGCCACCGCCACGGCCTTCGGCTCACCGGAAGACCCGGAGGTGAAGGAGAAGTACGCGACGTCGTCGGCCTCCGGCTGCCAGCCCCAGACGCTCGCGCCGTCCTCGGCGCGGTCCATGACGTCGTCCACGTCGACGAAGTGTGCGTCGGCGGCGGCCCGCGTCGACAGGACCACCCGCGCGCCGACCGTCCGCAGTCTGCGCTCACGGTCGCTCTCGCTCCAGTCCGGGCTGACGACGAGGACCGGGTTGCCGCAGCCGAGCACGCCGTACAGCAGAGCCATCAGCCGGGCGTCGCGCGGACCCGCGACCGCCACCGGCTCGCCGGGCGCGACGCCCATGTTCTTGAACTCCTCGACCAGGTGGCCGACAAAGGAACCGAGGGAGGAGTATTTCCACGATCTGTACGCGTCCGAAAGGGCGATCCGCCCGCCCGACTCGCGCACGTTCTCTTCGAGCATTTCCCCGAGAAATCGATACACGGGCTTCCTTTCCTTTCCAGCACATGACCAATGCCGAGAGGTCACCCGCGCGTTGTCGGCAGTTTCTGGATGAGTTCAGCCACCTTTGCTCCGTACGACTGGAGCCAGCCCGTCACCTCGGCCTCGTTGAACCGGCCGGGGTCGAAGGCGAAGTTGAGCGAGAGCGATCCGTCCAGCCGGTCGAAGGCGACCACCTCCAGCTCGCGCAGGACCCGGCTGCGCGGCATGGGCAGGCCGTGCGGACGCTCCAGGCCGGCGTCCTGGAAGTCGATCTGGTGGTAGCGCCTGCCGTGCGCGGCGCTCGGCTGCGGCTGGTTCTGGTAGATGAAGTGGATCGAGAAGACCTCGGCGAGCTGCTTGCCCGCGAACGGCTCCACCGATTCGATCAGGTCCGCAAAGGGGTACATCCGGTGCTTCGCGAGGTCCCGCATCCGCTCGCTGACCAGCGCGTGCAGCCCCTGCGCGGTACCGGCGTCGACGAGTGAGAGGCGCAGCGGCATCGGGCTGATGAAAACGCCCAGGCACTTGTCGTCCTCGCCGCCCTGACGGCCTGCGGTCGACGTGCCGATCAGCAGGTCGTCGCTCCCGGTGACCTCGGAAAGGAACTGGGCGAACGCGGTGAGCAGGACGTTGTAGACGGTGACGCGCTGGCCCTGCGCGTAAGTGCGCACCGCGTCGGCCTGCCCGGGGGCGAGCAGCAGGTTCACGTACCGGCTGGAGTCGCCGGTCCCGGCCGGCGAGCTCGGCGGCAGGGTCGCCGGGAGCCCCGTCGGGGCACCGGCGCCGCGGAAGACGGAGCGCCAGTGGTCCCGCGCTTCCTCGATCGCGCCGCCCGCGACGTACTCGCGCTGCTGGGTGGCGAACGCCTCGTACTGGGGAGCGGGCTCCAGTGTCGCGGGGTCCACGCCCTGCTCCAGCGCGTGGTAGACGCGCTCCAGGTCCTCGAACAGGAGCGAGATCGACCATCCGTCGGTGGCTATGTGGTGCAGGTGGCCGATGATCAGATGCTCGGTCGGCGACAGCGTGAGCAGTTCCAGCTCGAAGGGCACCTCGGACTCGAGGTCGAAGAACCGCATCGACCGCTCGACGGCGGCGTGGACCGCGGCGCGCACCTCGGCCTCGCTCAGGCCCTGCAGGTCCTGCGTACGCGTCGGGGGGCGCCAGTCGGTCAGGCTCCGCTGCAGGGGCGGGCTCCCCGGCTCGTACACGCTGCGGAGCACGGCGTGGCGGCGGCTCAGCTCCGTCAGCGCAGCCTCGAAGAGTCCGTGGTCGAGCTCGCCGGTCACCTCGAAGAACAGGTCTACGTTGCCCAATTGCTCCTTCGCCAGGCCGAACCAGCGCTCCTGGAGTCGGGAGGTGACGGTCACTCCGCTGCCGGTCCGCGCCGCGGGAGCGTGTTCGCGCTCCCGCTCCGGATCGCCGTGCTCGGCCTGGACCAGCTCCCGGAAGGCCCCGAAGTCCTCGGCCTCGAACAGCATGTGCGGAGCGAGCGAAATACCGAGCGCCGCATTGATCTGGGACACCAGGAGAATGGCCGAGATGGAATCCCCGCCCGCCTCGAAGAAGTTGGTGTCGTCGTCCACTTCGCAGCCGAGCATCGTGGCCCAGCCATCGCGTATGACCTTTTCGATCTGATCCACTGTTCCCACCCTAGGATTCGTTCGTGGTGTTGTGAACGGCGGCGCTTTCCTCACCGCACATGCGGGTCAGGGCCGCCAGGAATTCCCGGCCGAACCGGCGCATCGTGCTCTCCTCGAAGAGAGCCGTGGCGTATTCGATCCGGCAGTCGTAGCCGTCGTCCGACTCGTCCAGATAGAGCGTCAGGTCGAGCTTGGAGACCCGGCTCTCGACGTGCACGGGCGTGACGTCCGTGCCCCGCAGGGAGAACGCGGTGCCGTGCGCCTCGTCGTAGGCGAGCATCAGCTGCGGGGGCCGTCCGGCGACCTCGACGCGCGTGACGCTCGGCGCCGCGTACGCCCGCTCCAACGCCCCCCGGATCCCGTCGAGCAACTCCGGCACGGAAGCCCCCTGTGCCACCTCTACGTGCAGCGGGACCGTCCGCATGAAGCAGCCCATGACGTCGTCGGGCACTTCGTCGCCCCGGTTGGCGACGGGGATGGACACGGCGAACCTTCGCTGGCCCGTCCAGGAGGCGACGACGTCCGCGAAAGCGGCGCAGCACAGCGTGAACGGGGTCGTCCTCAGGCGCCGCGCCCGTCCCCTGGCACGTGCGGCCAGATCGTCCGGTACGGCGACCCGGAGCGTGGCACCGTGGCCGTCCGCCCGCTTGAGCCGCGGGCGGTCCGTGGGCAGTTGGGCGGGCGGGTACTGCTGTGAGGGAGTGGCGTGCGTAGCGGGCTCCGGCGCCGCCACCCGGGTCCGGCCCGCAGCGCCACGGGGCGCGGTAGCCTGCGAGCGGGTCGCGTACGCCGTGCTCAGCGAGGCAAGCAGGGGGCGCAGGGACTGCCCGTCGCAGACGGTGTGGTGGACCGTGAGGCTCAGTACGTGACCGGTGTCGCCGACGTCGAGGAGCAGGGCCCGCAGCAGCGGTCCGCTCGCCAGGTCGAAGGGCCGGGCGCCCTCGTCTCCGAGGTGGCGCTGGACGAGCTCCTCGCTCGTCCCGATGACATCGACCTTCACGGACCGGGCGGCGGGCCCGCTCTCGGTGAGCCGCAGCGCACCGCGCTTGTGCTCGAACCCGACCCGCAGGGCACGGTGTTCCCGGACCACTTCGTCGAGCGCGCGGGCCAGGCGTCCGATGTCCAGCGCGCCCCGGATCCGGAAGGCCAGCTGGATGTTGTAGAGCCCTGGGGCGGAGGTGCACTTCTCGTGCAGCCACATGGCCGCCTGAGTCTCGGATGCCAGGTCGATACCGACGCCGTCGGCAGCTGCCGGCCCCTGCTCCGCGGCCTCCGGCTCGGCCGCCGCCCGGCCCACCGCGCGCGCCAGCGACTCAATGGTGACGGCCCGTGCGAAGTCACCGCGCCGCAGCCGCACCCCGTATGCGGCGTTCACCCGGGCGATCACTCGCATCAACGCAAGGGAATGGCCGCCGAGTTCGTAGAAGTCGTCCAGAACGCCGAAGTCGCGCTCCCGCAGGACCTCGCGCCAGATCCCCTCGACCCGCTCCTCGACCCCGTCGCGCGGAGCCACCCCACCGGACCGCACGCCGTGCTCGCCGGGCTCGGGCAGCAGCCGGTGGTCGGTCTTCCCGCTGGCGGTGCGAGGGAACTCCGGCAGAACAGTGAACGTCGACGGCAAGGCGTGCGAGGGCAGGTCTCGCAGCATCCGGGTGCGCAGCTCACCGGCATGGGGCGGCGTGCCGGGCGCTTCGGGCACCACGTACGCGGCCAGCTCGCTCTCGCCTCCGCGCACCCACACCCGCACGGCGGCGTCCCGCACCCCGGCGCACTCCTTGAGCACGGCCTCCACGCCCTCGGGTTCGACGCGGAATCCCCGGATCTTGACCTGGCGGTCGCGTCGGCCCAGGTGGTGCAAGGTGCCGTCGGGGGCGACACGCACGAGGTCCCCGGTGCGGAAGACGGTGGTGCCCGTGGCCGGATGGCCGGGCAGGAAGCGGTCGGCCGTGAGCTCGGGCGCGTTCGCGTACCCATTGGCCAAGGACGGCCCGGCCAGCAGGAGTTCACCGCTCACCCCGTCGGGCACGGGCTTCAGGTCCTCGTCGACGACGAGGACTCGGGTGCCGCGAATGGGGCGCCCGATCGGAACGCGCGCCTCGCCCGCTGCGTTCTCGTCGTCGAGCAGCTCCCGGGTGTCGTACGTCGTCACGTCGGCGCAGGACTCGGTCAGCCCGTACTGGTTCAGCAGCGTCCGTCCGGGCAGGGCCGCGTGGAACAGGTGCGCGAGGTCACGGTCGAGGGTCTCCCCGCTGCACGTCCAGATCTCCAGGGCGGGCAGGCGGGCGCCCAGGTCCGCGAAGGTGGTCAGCAGCGCCCGCAGCAGCGACGGCACCAAGCAGATCCGGGTGACCCGGTGCTCGGCCAGAAGTTGGACGAGGAGGTCCAGGTCGAGCGAGGCGTGGGCGGGCGGCAGGACCACGGGTACGCCCTTCGCGAGCGAACCCCACACCTCCCAGAGGGAGTCGACGACCGACGGCGCCGTGTTCTGCACCGAGACGTCGCGATTGCCGAACGGCTGGGCCTCCCACATCCAGGTGCACCGGTTGAGGGTCGCGCCGTGCGAGCCGACCACGCCCTTCGGCCGCCCCGTCGACCCCGATGTGTACAGCACCCAGGCCGGGTCTTCGGGGGCCAGCGGCACCGAGACGAAGGCGTCGCCGTCCGCCGCTCCTTCCCCGGCGCCGTCCGCCCGCTGCCGCGCATCGCCGACGAGGCACCACGGCCGTCCCGTCGCACGCCCGGCCGCCTCGTCGGCGGTGACCACCGCTTTGACGTCGCTGTTGTCCAGGACGAAGGCCCGGTGGTGTTCCGGCGCGGTGGGGTCGACCGGGGTGTACGCGGCCCCGGCCTTCCACGCGGCGAAGGCAGCGACGACGAACTCGGCCGAGCGGGGCACCAGCAGCCCCACCACGTCGCCGGGTCCGACGCCCTGCGCGGCCAGTTCGCCGGCGAGCCGGCCCGCCGCCCGGTCCAACTGCCCGAGCGTCAGCCAGTGGGCGTCGTTCCGGCCCACCGCGAGCACGTCGGGGCTCGTGCGCGCGCGCTGTTCGACGAGATCCCGCAGCAGTGCGGCAGTCTCGCTCATGACTCAACCTCATTCCGGGCTACGTGTCGGTTCGTTGGACGGGCCGCGGGCCCGGTCAGTCGGTGTCGGCGACCTTGGCGACCAGGAGGGCGATCCGCCGTGCGTACACGTCGAGTTCGCTGACGGCCACGTACTCGCCGTCGGTGTGGGCGCCGTGGCTGTCCAAGCCGCCAGGGCCGCAGACGACCGTGTAGTCGGCCGCGTCCTGGCCCCAGATCGCGTCGCTGGTGAAGGCCTCGTCGAGCTGGTCGCCCGCGAGCCGATCCAGGCCGCACTCGGCGAGCAGTGCCTCGTGCTTCGGCGACCGGTTGCGCAGCGACGGCAGGCCCTGCTTCAGCCACCGCCAGTGCAGTACGTCACCGAGACCGCCCGCCCACTCACGTGCGAACCGGCTCGGTCCGTACTCCGCCTTCACCCGCTCCACGGATGCGGCGAGGATCGCCTGGACCCGTTCGTGGACCACCTCGGCGTAATGCGTGTCGCAGTAGGCGAAGTTGACGAGCAGGCGCCCGCTTCCGTACACGCGGTTGTGCTGAAGGCCGGTGTGCAGTCCGGCGACACAGCACTTGATGTCCCGGTTCTCCACCAGGTCCTTCAGACCTGAAGCGAGGTCCGTCGCAGCGGCGGCGAGGACGAGCGTGGCGTTGGCGTTCTCGTACGGGAAGTCGTCCGTGCTGTCCGGCGCGTCCATCGTGACTTCGAGCGTCATCGTCGCGAAAGACGTGTCGTGGACGAGCAGGCCGGTCGGCTCGGCGAACACCAGCAGCGTGGCCTTGTCCCGCTTCGCCAGCGCCGGCTTGGTGCCGTAGCACCCCATCGCTCCGCCCTCTTCGCCCGGTACGGAGAGAATGACCGTACGGACTTTTCGGGCGAGTTCCGGATTCTGTCGGTATGCGTACGCTACACCGCAGACCACGGCAATTCCAGGGCCTTTGTCGTCGACCGCGCCCCGCGCGTGAATGACGCCGTCCCGGTATTCGACGGGAAGGTGTGGGGACACCGTGTCCACGTGGAAATTGATGACGACCGTCTTCTCGGCGTCGGCGTCACCGATGCTCGCGGCGACGACCGGCTGGTCGCTCAGCCACCCCTCGGCCCCCGCATGCTCCCGCACCAGCACCGGGGTATGCGGGTCCGCGAGCAGCGCCGTCACGTCGGCGGTCTCCCAGGAAACATCGAATCCCCGGTCCCGGGTGAATTCCGCGAACATCTCCTGCGCGCGCCGCGTCTCGGCCGGGTCTCCACCCTCCAGAGGGCTCACGCTGGCGGTGTCGAGAAACCGCAGAAGGAACTCGATCGCGTCGTTGTCCATCATCACGTGGCCAGACTTTCTATGCATGCGGCGACGCTCTTGTACAGCGCTTCGCCGTCCTCGCACTGAATTCCCAGGTGCGGCTGCACCAAGAGGTGCGGTTCCAGGCTCAGCGTCATTTCGGGGTATTCGCTCAGGACGACCGCGAGCGTTTCCTCGACGCGGCCCCTTCCCTCGCCGGGCAGGCAGGGCACGGGCTCGCCCTCGCGCAGTCGCGCGTCCTTGATGTGCGCGTGCCTCACGTACGGGAGGACCGCCTCGGCCATCTCGACGGAGTCGTAGCCGTACCAGACGCCGTTGCCGGTATCCATGAGGAAGGCGAGGTGCTCGTCACCGGCTTCCCGCATGAGCAGTCCCGCCGAAGCCGCGTCCCGGCCGCCCCAGCCGACACAGTTCTCGTGCAGGAAGCGGCGGTCGTAGCTCTTGGCCAGGTCCCGCAGGGCGAGCAGCCGGTACACCGACTCGGCGTGCCACGCCTCCTCGGTCAGGTCCGCCTGCCCGTACGACATCACGCGCACCGACGGCGCACCGAGCAGGCAGGCCAGCTCCAGCCACCGCTCGGCCGTCGCCAGGTCCTCCTCCAGCGTGGTGGCGGCGATGCTCCCGGCGCCGACCGGGCTGTCCAGGGCGACGACCGAGAGCCCGGCGTCCTTCAGGGAGCGGGCCATGGCCTCGACCTCGGGCCACGCGTGCGCGCCCAGGGAGCGGCCTGCGACCGAGCGGAGCTCAATGCTCTTCAGGCCCAGGGCCTTGGTGTTGGCGATCTGCTGCTCCCAGGTGAAGCCGCACTCGTCGCCGATGACGGAGAGCCGGTCGCGCCAGCCTTCGTTCAGCACGCCGTGCCCTTCGCGCCTTCGTCGCCCTCGGCGGCGATCCGGCCGAGCAGCAGCCGGGCCTGTACCTCGTCCATCCGGTTGTTGAAGCCGACCTGGGCGTGCAGATAGGTACCCAGGCCGTCGCGCCCGTGGTTGCGCAGGACGCGCAACCTCTGGGCGGTCCGTTCCGAGCAGGCGACGATGCCGAAGTCACCGGCGCCGTATGCGTAGTCGTGCGCCGTGTGGACGACCACCGCGTCCGCCGCGGCGACCCGCTGGGCGGCCCACTCGAGACGTACGAGCGAGGTGAACTCCCGGATGTCCACGACCTCGACGGTGCCGGCCGTGCCGGGTCCCTGAGGAACCTCCGCGTTCACCGCCAAGTCCCGTACAAGAATTGCCTCTTGAGTCGGACTCTCCTCGGTCCACAGCGCGCTCGCCTGCTGGACCAGGCGGTCCTCGCCCTCGACGAGGGCCCGCACCGCGGCACCGGCGTCCGGGGTCACGGTCAGCGGCGCTCCCGCGAGCCCGGCACGGCGCACCAGCATCAGGCCCACCGGGCCGCTGCTCACACAGACCGCGCTCTTGCCCGTGACCCCGCTGACGTACTCCTCCAGCGCACGCACGTGCGGGCCGACGATGAACGACTCGTCGCGCACCGCGGCGTCCATGTACGCGACGACCGTTCGGGCCAGGTCACGCCCCGCGGTAGAAGTCGACGATGCTGTCGCAGACATGTGCTGCCTCCTCTTCCAAGAGATCCGAATACAGCGGGAGGGCCAGTACACGGGTGGACGCGGCCTCGGCGACCGGCACGGGCTGCGCGCAGTCCGCCACGTCCGCCAGGCAGCCCTGCCGGGACAGCGGCAGCGGGTAGAAGATCTCCGTCGTGATGCCACGGGCCTTCAGGTGGGCCTGAAGCCCGTCGCGGCGGTCGAACTCTCCGACGTAGACGTAGCCGACGTCCTCGGGCGACAGCCGCGGCAGTTGCCGTACGCCCTCGATGCCGCGCAGGCGCCCGTCGTAGTACGCGAACAGCTCCCGGCGCCTGTCCTTGAAGCCGTCGAGGAGCGGCAGGCAGGCCTGGACGACTGCCGCCTGGATCTCGTCGCACCCGTACACGCTCGCCGATCCGTCGCGGCGCCCCAGAATCGTGTCGAACTCGGCGAGTTGGTCCGGATCCGTGGCGATGACCGCCCCGGCGTCGCCGAGCGCGCCGATGGTCTTGCTGGGGAAGAACGAGAGCACTCCGCCGCGCGCGGCCGTGCCCGCCACGCGCCCGGCCCGGCTCATGCCGATGCCCTGCGCGCTGTCCTCGATGAGGAGCAGACCGCGGTCCTCGCAGAGGGCGGCGAGGCGCTCCATGTCCGCCATGGTCGTGAACAGGTGGACGGCGAGGACGGCCTTGGTACGCTCGGTGACCGCCTTCTCGACCGCCTCCGCGGACACCGTGTAGGAGTCCGGCCGGATGTCGACGATGACGGGGCGGGCGCCCACGTGGATCACCGCGGCGACCGAGGCGAAGAAGGTGTACGCCGGGACGATCACCTCGTCGCCGGGGCCGACGCCCTGCTGTCGGAGCAGTACGAGGAGCGCGTCCGAACCGCTGGCGGTCATACGGACCCCGGCGCAGCCGAGCCGCCGGGCCAGCTCCTGTTCGACCTCGCGCACCAGGACGCCGTCGACGGGGAGGCCCTTGTCGACGCTCCGGGCGATGTTGGTCTCGACGGTCTCGCGCACCTGCCGCCAGGTCGTCGAGTTCCTGAAGAACGGTACGTTCGTCACGGCGCACCCGCCCGGCGCCGTGCGGCTTCCAGTACGTCTATGCAATGCACGTGCATGTCCACGTTGAATCTGGCCTGACCTTCCGCCGGCCCCGCCGTGTAGGCGGAGACCAGGCACTCGGTGAGGGGGCGGTCCGGGATCTCGTGGATCCGCCCCGTGCTGTCCTGGTAAAAGCTCGACCTGTCTTCCTTGGAGCGCGGGAGGTCGACCCGCAGGTCGCCGCGGGAACAGGCGACGCGCAGGCGCCTGGTCCGCAGTTCCTTGTCGAGGTGGCCGACGAGGGTTCCCATCACGCCGCTGCGGTGTCTGACGACCACGTGCGCGCCGCCGGCATGGGGCAGTTCGCGGTCGCCGGCCCGCAACGGCCGTGACGAGGCGTGGACGACGTCCTCTATCTCGCCGAACATCCAGATCGCGGCGAGCACCTGGTGCGGCAGCTCCACTTCGAAGGCGCTGCTGTGGCTCGTGTTCGACAAGGTCCGCCCCACGCGGTCCTTGGACTGCTCGAACTCGTAGTGCAGGGGCTTCCCGGCCACGGTCAGGTCGTGGCGCAGACGGTCCACGCCCGACGAGAAGTTCCAGATACCCACCGGGTAGAGCGAGGCGCCCGCACCCGCGCACGCCTTCGCCATCCGGCGTGCGGTGTTGCCGTCCGTCGTCAGGGGCTTCTCGACGATGATCCGCTTGCCGCCCAGTTCGAGGATCTCCTCGACCACGGCCGCATGGTCGGCGGGCGGGACGGTCACGTGGAAGACGTCGGACGAGGTGGTCCTGGGGAGGTCCTGGAGGGTCGCGTAGACCGGCAGGTCAGGAGTCTCGGGGCCACGGGGGTCGACCGCTACGATCTCGTCTACCGCGTGCCTGAGGGCGGATTCCTCGATGGCCGTCCGGTGCAGGTTCCGCGCCGCGTGCCCGTAGCCGACGAGGACGGTCCTCATGGGCGCTCGCCGAGGGGCAGTGCGCAGAAGAAGCCCCCCACGTAGCGCTGACCGAGGTCGGCCGACAGGTCCCCGGAAGCCTTCGCCAGCATCTCCTCGGCGAACACCTCCGCGTCGTCCTGCGGTACGTATCCGATCTGCCTGCCCTCGTCGAGCGACCACCAGCGTCGGGTGTTGTCGGAGACGCCCCACACGACGTGGAAGCCCTCGGCCCGCAGCGACGCCTCGACCAGCCGCACGCAGTCCGCCGGGGAGAGCCAGGTGGACAGGGACCGGACGTCGAACGGTTTGTCATAGCAGGTCCCGACGCGCAGGCAGACCACGTTCATGCCGAACCGGTCGTGGTAGAGGGCGCCGAGCGACTCCAGAGCCGCCTTGCTGAACCCGTAGTAGGTGTCCGGCCGCGCGGCGATGTCGCCCGGCAGTTCACCCGCACCCCGCTCCTGGAACCCCGCGGCATGGTTGCTCGACGCCAGTACGACCTGCTGGACGCCCTCCAGGCGCGCGGCTTCCAGGACCGTACGCGTCCCGTCGATGTTGACGTCGACGATCCGCTCCCAGCTGTCCTCGTCGGTGATGCCCGCGAGGTGGACGACGGCGCTCGCGCCGCGCATCACGGCCCGCATCGCGTCCAGGTCGGTGACGGACGCCTGCTCGCAGCCCTCGTCCGGAGCGCTGTCCGTGAGCCGCAGCGGCTGCCGCAGGCCCTGTCGCAGCATCCGGCCCATGTTCCCGGCCGCCCCGGTGATGAGTACCGGTTGATCCATAGCTTTCCTCACCCGCTTGTCGGTCGGCTCAGCCCAGGACGACCTGGGAGCGGAACCACTCGTTGATCTCGTGAAGCCTCTTGACGACGTCGTCCTCTGTGGCGCCACGCACCACGACCTCGCCGATGTGCACGTCGGACGCGGCGGTCGGCGCATCGACCCGGTGGCCGGCGCCCACCATGGGGCGGCCCGAGACCACCCCGTCCTGCGCGAGGATCTCCGCGCGGTCGGGGATGGCGCGTACGGTGCCGGCGCCCGCGGCCATCAGCAGGGCGTAGCCGTGCACCTCGTCGGAGGGCGCGGCGGTGACGAGGCCCGAGCCTCCGAACATCGTCTTCGCCCACTCCAGGTGGAGGTCGACGCCGAAGTGTGCGGAGACCAACTGGTCGATGGGACCGCCGCCGACGCGTCCGGCGCACTCGCTGAAGGTCACTTCGTCGCCGTGTACGAAGACCTCCATGTGGAAGACCCCGTCCCGGTGGCCGAGAGCAGCCAGCGAGGCGCGCGCCAGCGAGCGGACCTTCTCGTACAGGGACGTGTACTGCGCGGGGCGCAGGGCGATGCTGCCGGACACGACGCCGGAGCGGAGCTCGATGACGTTCTGGAGGTACCGGCTGATGCCGAGGAAGAGCAGTTCGCCGTCGCGGACGATTCCGTCGACGTGGTGTTCGGCACCCCTGACGAACTCCTCCACCAAGAACGGCCCGCTGAATCCGGAGGTGCGGAACTCGTCGATCGCGTGGTCGAATTCCTGCTCGTCCCGTGCCACGTAGGTGTTCGCACACGAGGCGCCCAGAATGGGCTTGATGACCACCGGGCACTGGGCCCGCACGCTGTCCAGCGACACGAGGTCGGAATGAATGCGACAGCCCGCGACTGGAATACCTGCCTCCGCTATCCGATTCTTCTGCAGGTACTTGTCCCGCAGCAGAACAGCCGTCGACGGCTTTATCGGGCTCGATTCCGCACCGAGGAGCGCCGTGGCGACGAGGGAGAACTCCTGCTGGCTACAGACGGTGTCGAAATCGGAGGGGCTGAGGCCCTCTCGCTGAAGAGCGCACAGGATCTCTTCCACATCCGTGCAGTCGGAGACCAGAACGGCGCTCTCGACTTCGGCCTGGTCCCCGAACCGGGCATGGATGTCGGGGGTAGCCACACACCACACCCTGGCGCCGAGTTCGCGCAGCGCACTCAGGGTGGCGACCCTCCAGCCGATGAGGAGGACCTTCCGTGCTGGTACGGCTCGATGATCTTCACAGCCAACAGCTACCACGCTGAACTCCCAGAGAGTGGAAAACGACTACGGCCAGTCCGGGCCCGAATGGAGATTCCAGACGTACCGACGCACCTTCGAGCTCGCCCGGCCGGGCGGTGCGGAAATGCGGCGGACTGCGTCGAGGCGAGCGAACCGGCCGCCTCCATCAATCCTGGACTTCGCGAAGTGCGGCGTCACGCTTTCGGGCTGGCACCTCCCGGCCATGGCCTCCAGAGGCCATGGCCCACTGCCTGCCGGCTCCCCCGCGGCACCGGTGGCGCAGGGGATGGACTACCTCCCCGGCACCCCCGGCACCGGGGTTTGGCCTCTGGAGGCCATGACCTATAGGTGCCAGCCCGAAAGCGTGACGCGGCATCCCGCGGCAAACAGGATTGGGTCCACACAGCCCGATCATGCGAGGTCGAGAGTGAATCGATACATCAATAACGTCTTTCGAGTGACGTTCCTTTCCGCACTCTTCGCCATTCCGGCGGTCTACGTCACCCAGGCACCGGCCCAGGCGCCCGTCCAGGTCTCCGCCCAGACGCAGGCCGACGGCGCCACGGAGCCCGCTCCGCCTGGCAACTGGGCCTGGGACTGACGGTGTTCGCTGGGTCGTGTCGGAACGACCCAGCCTGCGCTCCCCGGGAACACGGCCCGGCGGCCTTCCCCGTCTCGATCCGAACCGCAGCAGCCCATCGCGGCTTCCGCGGTCACCGACCACTCCTTCTAGGACGCTTCGTGAGCAATGCCCTCGAACTCCAGCTCGCCCTGCGGGACTTCCCAGATCAAGCAGCGTTCTGGCAGCGACGCCGGACCACCTGGGCCGAGCCCACGGCACTGGTCCGCGACCACTTGCGCGAGCACGCCGGCGGCCGTCCCGCCGTCACCGCGGCGCTCCCGGACCACGCGGCCCTCGCCGCCCGGTCCCTGACCTCCGGCGATCCGCTGCTGCCCCGGGTGCTCGGCGGCTCGGTACTCGCCCTGCTCGCGGCGCGCGCCACCGACCGGGACGAGGTGACCGTATTCCTCCCGCTGCCCGACGCGGCGACGGGCGGCGACCTGGCGGTCCCCGTGACCGTTGCACTGATGGACAGCCTCACCGGGGAGGACCTGCTCGGCGCGGTCCACGGTGCCCTCGAGGAGGCGTCGGCTCACCTGGACATACCGCTGCACACGCTCCTGGACGCGGAAGAGACCCGCCCCACCGATCTGATGCTGGCTGTCGGCGGCGACCTCACCGAGGAGGACGCCGCCGCCCGCGGCTGCCCGCTCCTGCTCGACCTGCACCTTGAGCAGGAGGGCGGCTGCGCCGGGGTCGAACTGCGCTATGATGCGCGGCTGTTCTCGGGCGCCACCGCCCACCGCCTGGCCGAGTCCTTCGTCGAGCTCCTCGGCCTGCTGCTCAAGGACCCGACGCAACCCGTCGCCGCCCTCATCCCCGCAACTGACAACGAACGTGCCCTGATCAGCGGTGAGTTCAACGCGACGTCGGCGGCCTTTCCGGCGGACCGCACCCTGCACGGCTTCCTGGAGGAGCGGGCCGCCATCACGCCCGACGCCGTGGCCATCGCGGATGACGGCACGACCTACGCCCAGCTGAACGCGGCCGCCAACCGCCTCGCCCGCACCCTACGGTCCCAGGGGATCGGCGCGGGCGACGTGGTCGGCGTCTGCGTCCCGCGCTCGCCCCGCATGCTCGTGGCGGTGTACGCAGCACTCAAGGCGGGTGGCGCCTACCTGCCGGTGGACCCGACGCTGCCGGCGAACCGCATCGACTACATCCTCGACCACAGCGGCACCTCGGTGGTCGTGGTGACCGGCGAGACCGCGCACATCGCGACGGGCCGCACGGCGGTCCACGCGGACGACCCTGCACTGGACACCGCGGACCCCACCGACCTGGAGGCCGTGAGCGGCCCCGAGGACCTGGCGTACGTCATCTACACCTCGGGCTCCACCGGCCGACCCAAGGGCGTCATGGTGGAGCACCGGGCCATCGTCAACCGTCTGTGGTGGATGCAGCGCGCCTACCCGCTGAGCCCGGACGACGTCATCCTGCACAAGACGCCCTTCACCTTCGACGTCTCGGTGTGGGAGATCTTCTGGTGGTCGCTGGCGGGTGCCTCGGTCGCCACCCTGCCCGGCGGCGACGAGAGGGACCCGCAGCGGATCTCCCGGCGGATCGCCGATGCCGGGGTCACCACGATGCACTTCGTTCCCTCGATGCTGCACGCCTTCCTGCTGTACGCCACGGTCACGAGCGACATGCCCGACCTCTCCTCGCTGCGCAGGGTGTTCGCGAGCGGCGAGGCACTCGCGGTGAGCCACAGCGAGGCGTTCACGCGCCGGCTCGGCTCCTTCGCGCAACTGGTCAATCTGTACGGCCCGACGGAGGCCGCCGTGGACGTCACCTACCAGGCCTGCGCCGACATCGACACCACCCGCTCGGTCCCGATCGGCCGTCCGATCGACAACATCCGGCTCTACATCCGTACGAGAGCAGGCCGGTTGGCGCCCGTGGGCACCCCGGGCGAGCTCTGCATCGCCGGAACCGGCCTGGCCCGGGGATACCTCAACGCGCCCGAGCTGACCGAGGAGCGGTTCGTCCCGAACCCCTTCGAGGGCGCGGGCCGCCTGTACCGCACGGGCGACCTGGCGCGCTGGCTGGACGACGGCACGATCGAGTACCTCGGCCGGATCGACACGCAGGTGAAGGTCCGCGGCTACCGCATCGAGCTGGGCGAGATCGAGCACATCGCGGCAGCCTGCCCCGGAGTGGTCGACTGCGCGGTCACCACCTCGACGAACAAGGCCGGCGCCGTCTCCCTGGTCGCGTACGTGGTCCCGGGCCCGGACTACTCGCAAACCCGCCTGCGCGAGGCGCTGGCAGCGGACCTGCCCGCGTACATGGTTCCGCGCCAGGTGGTCGAGGTGGACGGGATCCCGACGAACCACAACGGCAAGCGAGACCTGAAGGCGCTGACGCGAGCCTGATCCGGAACATGGCTGTGTCCCGCACGTCGACGACGTGCGGGACACAGCCATGCCACGCCCCGGGAGCCCCGCAGGCCCACGGAGCCGTGACCCCGCCATCGGCGACGAACGGTTCCCAGCGCCTCAGAAACCCTCGGGGTCATCGACCTCGTCACCGGCGACGAACAGCTCGGCCACGGCAAGGACCCCGAGGTCGAGGTCCCCCGCGCAGGAGACGAGACGCCAGCCGTCCAGCCAGGACCGGCGGAGCCAGCGCTCCCAGGCCGCCAAGGCCACGCCCTCCGCGCCCAGCAGGTCCCTGGCCATCACGAAGGTCATGGCGACGACGTACGGCGGCGCCGGGACGAGCGTCACGTGCTCGACCCCGGGCTGCGCATCACACCGAAGCCACGAGGCCACCGCGTCACGGGGCCCCTGCCCAACGCGCGGTGCGCTCTCTTCCGGCTGCAGGACGACCTTGATGGCATACACACAGAGACCTTAGGTCTTCGCCCCCTCGACGGCGGTGAGCGGATCGGGGCCGCCTGGTGCCATGTCACGAGGCGGCCAGCGATCACCGCACGCATCCCGCACAGCAGGCGCCGCCGAGCAACGGGCAATCCCAACAACGGAATTGGCGGTGCCGAGGCAAATCGCCGCGCTTTGCCCGGCTCGTCCCCGTTCCGATTCTGCGGGCTTCCTCAGGGCACGTCCCGCCGCGTGGCAGCCCTCCACCTGAATGAAGGCCAGTTCCAGCTTCAGCGCATCCGGGCGATCGACAATGACATCGTTCAGTCGCAGCGTCGCGCGATCCTGCCACAAGATCAAATCGACCGGACCTGGGGATGGACCCCAGCCCTGCGGCCGCAGCGCGGGCAGCCGGATCAGGGCGCCGGGATCATCGGAGGGTTGAGGCGGGCGAAGGCCTCCTGCCGCTCGTAGGGGAAGTACGGGTACGGCGCCGGCCGGTGGCTCGCGGCGTCGAGGCGGGCCACCTGTTCGGGATCCAGGCTCCAGCCGATCGCGCCGATGTTCTGCCGCAGTTGTGCCTCGTCACGCGCGCCGATGATGACGGAGGACACCGTGGGCCGCTGCAGCAGCCAGTTGATGGCCACCTGCGGGATCGTCCTGCCGGTCTCCCGCGCGACCTCGTCGAGGGCGTCCACGACGTCGAAGAGGTGCGCTTCCTCCACCGGCGGGCCGTAGTCGGCGGTCTGGTGCAACCGGCTCTGCGCGGGCAGGGGTTGGCCGCGGCGCAGCTTGCCGGTGAGCCGGCCCCAGCCGAGGGGGCTCCAGACCATGGCGCCGACCCCTTGGTCGTGGCCGAGCGGCATCAGTTCCCACTCGTAGTCGCGGCCGACGAGCGAGTAGTAGACCTGGTGGGCCACGTAGCGGGGGAAGTCGTGGCGTTCGGATGCGGCAAGGGACTTCATCAGCTGCCAGCCCGCGAAGTTGGAGACGCCCACATGGCGGATCTTGCCGGCCCGCACCAGCTCGTCGAGCGTGGAGAGCACCTCTTCGACGGGGGTGGCGGCGTCGAAGGCGTGCATCTGGAAGAGGTCGATGCGGTCGGTGCCGAGCCGGCGCAGGGCATCCTCGGTCGCCCGGATCAGGCGCGCGCGGGAGGTGCCCGCGTCGTCGGGGCCGCCGCCCGTCGGCAGTCCGGTCTTGGTCGACAGGAGCACCTGGTCCCGGCGTCCCTTGATCGCCGCGCCGAGCACTTCCTCCGAGGCCCCGGCCGAGTAGACGTCGGCGGTGTCGAACATCGTGACGCCCGCCTCCAGGCAGATGTCCACGAGGCGGCGGGCCTCTTGGGCGTCCGTGGTGCCCCAGGCGCCGAACAGCGGGCCCTGGCCGCCGAAGGTGCCGGCACCGAAGCTCAGGGCGGGGACCTTGAGACCGGACGTGCCGAGCTGCCTGTATTCCATGACGAGACCCTCCAGAGAGCATTAATGGAACCGCAGAACCGTTAAGCTGGCCCCACCGTAGCAAGCGCGAGCCATTAATGGAACCGGAGTCCCGTTATGACTGTTGAGGGTGACGAGAGCACCTCGGAGCCGGGCACCGTCCGCCCCGGCGGCCGTACCGCCCGCGTGCGCGCGGCCGTCCTGGAAGCGGCCGGGGACCTGCTGGCCGACCACGGTTTCCACCAGCTGGACCTGGCCGAGGTGGCCCGGCGCTCCGGCGTGGGCAAGACCACGGTGTACCGGCGCTGGGGCACCGCCGCCGGCCTGGTCGCCGACCTCCTGGGCGACATGGCGGAACAGTCCCTGCCGCGGGTCGAGACGGGCTCGCTCCTGGAAGACCTGCGGGCCAATGCCGAACTGGTCCGGCGCACGCTGGCGGACCCGCGCCAGGGCGCGCTCTTCAAGGCGGTGCTGGCCGCTGCCACCACGGACGGGAGGACCGCCGAGGCCCTGCACCGCTTCTACGAGGTGCGCGTCGCGGAGTGGGCGCCCTGCGTCCACCAGGCCGTCGCGCGCGGCGAGCTCCCGGAGGGCACCGACGCCGCGGAGGTGATCCGCGCCGTCTCGGCTCCGCTGTACTACCGGCTCCTGACCACGGACGCCCCCCTCGACACCGCGGCCGCGCAGCGCGCCGCGGCCACCGCCGCGACCGCGGCCCGCGCAGGCGTGTTCGCCTGACGGCGCGAGCCGGTCGCCTCAGCGCATCTTGAGCGCCTGTCCGGGCGCGAGGGCCGCGGAGATCCGTTCGGCGATGACCTGGGCCGAGTTGCCCTCGGGACTCTTGGGGCCCTTCGTCACGGTGACGGAGATCGCGAGCTTCTCCGACGGCAGGTAGGCCTGTATGGCCGCGTAGCCCGAGAACGACGGGTTCGTCAGGATCCATCCGTTGACGACGATCACACCCAGCCCGAAGTGGTGGGCCGCCGTATTGGTCAGGAGGCACACACTGGCCGGGCAGGAGGACGTAGCGCGGCCCAGGCCGATGGTGCCCGGATCGAGCTGCGTCCGGAAGGACTTCGCGGACAGCAGCTCACCGGTCCCGATCGCACGCGCGGACCGGTCCAGGTCGCAGATGTTCTGTACGAGGACCGCTCCGGGAGCGGTGGTCCACGAGGGGTTCCAGAAGGTGGACTCCTCGTAGGTTCCGCGCTCGGAGCTGAAGGAGTGCAGGACCGGGTCCGGGATCTGCGGCGTGTACTGGTTGGTGGTCTGGCTGAGCCCGAGCGGTTTGATCACGCGCTCCGTGAGCAGCCGCTCCAGCGGGAGGCCGCTGATCTTCTCCAGCGCGGCGCCGAGGAGCGCGAAGTTGGCGTGCGAGTAGCTCCAGTTGGTCCCGGGCTCGTAGAGGAGCGGTTTGCCCGTCGCAATTCCGATGACCTCGGCCGGTGTCCATGGGCGGAACGGCGCCGCCTTGAGCTCGGCGAGGAAGGCGGGGTCCGTGACGTAATCGTGCAGACCCGACGTGGAGTTGCCGAGCATCCGCAGGGTGATCTCCGAGCCGTGCGGCAGGTCCGGAAGCCAGCGGGACACCGGGTCGTCGAGCGAGGCCCTGCCCTGCTCGACGAGTTGCAGCAGGACGACGCCCATGTAGACGATGGCCACGGATCCCGTGCGGAAATGCATCGACGGCTCGGCCGGGACGCCCGTCATCGATTGCCCGAGAGCCGTGGTGAGCACCTCGCGCTCGCCGGAGGAGACCCGCAGGATCACCGAGTTCAGACCGAACTCCCGCTGGGCCTGCTCGGCGATGGCGAGGACCTCCCGGGCCTCGCCCCGGGCGGGGCCGGGCGACCTGACGCAGTCCCCCGGCGCCGGCGCTGCCGATGCCGGGCCCGCAGCCGTTCCGGCCGGAAGGGCTGCGCCCATCAGGCCGGCGATGCACAGCAAGACCGTACGAGTACGCCTCACGCAGCCAGTATGGGCGGGCCCGGAGCGAAGCGCACTCGGTGGCCGACGCCGGCCGTACGTGGCGCATCGCGCATGCGGGAGGGGGTGTCCGTCCGGAGCGGACGAAAGGGCAACGAGGAATAACCACTCCTTGCCACTCTCAACTTATAGCGCACAGGGGGGCTTGCGGCAAGGCCCCGGTCGTGGCGCAGAATCGCGGTCCAAGGTCACAGCCTGCAGAAACGGGAGCTTCACCAAGTGCGTGTGTTGAACACCCTGTCCACCACCAGCGCGTTCGCCCTGCCCGACCACCTCGCCCCCAAGGCCGACCCGGCGTTGACCGGTGGCGACGAGCAGCACTTCGCGGCCATCTCGCAGAGCCTCCAGCAGTCGATCGCCGAACTGTCCGACCGCCTCGAAGCCGCGCGCAAGGCGCCCGGCGGCATCGGCCGGGAGGCGATGGAGCGGGACGCCGAGATCCACCGCCTGACCGGTCGCCTGCGCACGCTGCGCCGCTTCGGCCTGGACCTGTGTCTGGGGCACATCGTCGGTGCGGACAGCCCCGAGCCCGTGTACATCGGACGCCTCGGCCTCACCGACAGCACGGGGCGCCGGCTGCTGGTCGACTGGCGCTCCCCCGCGGCCGAGCCCTTCTTCGCGGCGACGCACGCCGACCCGATGGGGCTGGCGAGCCGCCGCAGGTACCGCTGGACCAGCGGCCGGATCAGCGACTACTGGGACGAGGTGTTCACCGCCGACGGGCTGGAGGGGCACGCCGCGCTCGACGACCAGTCCGCGTTCATCGCCAGCCTGGGCGGCAACCGGTCCGCGCGGATGCGCGACGTACTGGCCACCATCCAGTCCGACCAGGACGCCGTGATCCGGGCGGGCTCCCGCGGCGCCCTCGTCGTCGACGGCGGCCCGGGTACGGGCAAGACCGTCGTCGCCCTGCACCGCGCCGCCCACCTCCTCTACTCCGACCCGCGCCTCGGCCACCGCAAGGGCGGGGTCCTGTTCGTCGGTCCGAGCCGGCCCTACCTGGCCTACGTCGCCGATGTCCTGCCCAGCCTCGGCGAAGAGGGCGTACAGACCTGCATCCTGCGCGACCTGGTCGCCGAGGGGGCCGCGGCAGCGGTCGAGACCGACCCGGACGTGGCCCGGCTGAAGTCGTCCGCGGACCTGGTGAAGGCGATCGAGGCGGCCGTCGGCATCTATGAGGAACCGCCCACCGAGGGGATGACGGTCGAGACCCACTGGTCCGACATCTGGCTGAGCGCCGCCGATTGGGCGGCGGCGTTCAGAGCGGTGGAACCGGGTACTCCGCACAACGAGGCACGTGACCAGATCCGGGAGGAGCTGGTCACGATCCTGATGGACAAGGACGACAGCGATGTCGCGCCCGAGTTGCTCCGCAGGTCGCTGCTCCAGGACCGGGAGCTGATCAGGGCCCTCAACCGGGCGTGGCCGATGCTCGATGCGGCGGAACTCGTCGCAGACCTGTGGTCGGTGCCCGCTTACCTCCGCAAGTGCGCCCCCTGGCTCGGCCCCGATGACGTACGCCGGTTGCAGCGCGCGGACGCGCAGGCCTGGACGGTGTCCGACCTGCCACTCCTGGACGCGGCGCGCCAGCGGCTCGGCGACCCGGAGGCTTCGGTGCGCGAGCGTCGCCGCGACGCCGCCGTCGCCGCCGAACGTGCGCGCAGGGCCGACGTCATCGACGGCATCCTCGCGGCCGACGACGACGGTGAGGGCGCGGTGACGATGCTGCGCGGCCGGGACCTTCAGGACACGCTGATCGACGAGAGCGCGCTGCCCGGCAGCGAACCGGACCTGCTCGCCGGGCCGTTCGCCCACATCGTCGTGGACGAGGCGCAGGAACTGACCGAGGCCGAATGGCAGATGCTGCTGCTGCGCTGCCCGTCCCGGAGCTTCACCATCGTCGGTGACCGCGCCCAGGCCAGGCAGGGGTTCGCGGAGCCGTGGCAGGAGCGGCTGGAGCGGGCCGGGCTCGACCGGATCACGGTGGCCTCCCTGAGCGTCAACTACCGCACCCCGGAAGAGGTCATGGCGGAAGCCGAGCTGGTCATCCGCGCCGCGCTCCCGGACGCCAATGTGCCGACCTCGATCCGCAGCAGCGGCATTCCGGTCGTACGGGGATCCGTTGCGGACCTGGACTCGGTCCTCGACACCTGGCTCGCCGCGCACGCGGACGGAATCGCCTGCGTCATCGGCGACCCGGCCTTCCGGGCGACGTCGCGGGTCCGGTCGCTGACGCCGGAGCTGTCGAAGGGGCTCGAATTCGATCTGGTCGTGCTCGTCGACCCCGAGAAGTTCGGGCAGGGCGTCGAAGGAGCCGTCGACCGCTACGTCGCGATGACCCGCGCGACCCAGCAGCTCGTGGTCCTCACGAGCTGCTGACGTTCGGTCACCTGGGCCGGGCCGGCGGATACCAGTTGGGCCACACGATGGGCGGGGTGCGGCGTGCGCGGCGACTCTGGGCCTCGCGTACGAGGAAGATGACTCCCGTGCCGAGGGTCGCGGCGAACGACACCACCATGATGAACGGCCGCCACGAGTTGGCGGGGTCCACCAGGCCCAGCCACGCCACCGCGGAGCCCGTCGCCAGGACCGGCAGCATCAGGATCCTGGCGGCGAGCGGCAGCCTCCTGCTCACCGCGACGAAGCCGTAGCCCAGGGCGGCGCCCGGCGTGACGGACACGATCACACCAACGACAAGGAAGACGAAAAGGGCGATAATCACTGTGCGCTGACCTCCGGAGCTCATGGTGAACCCGCCACGAGGGCAAGCGGATTCACGCACTCCGCCGCTCCCGGGTTCCCCCGGAGGTAATACTGCCAGAGGGTTTGAACACGTTCAATGCCCTCGGGCACACAGCTGACCAGGGGTGGTGTCCAAGGCGGGAAACGCGCCCCGCATCATTCAGTGCATGACACATACTTCACGTCGCAATGTTCTGACAGCGTTCGCAGGCGCAGCCGTCTCCGTGCCACTCGGCACCATGACCGCCGCAGCCTCGCCCAGAACCTCCGCCCCGGCCAGCGCCTCCGCGCTCGCCGCGGCCCAGCCGGCCGCGGTCACGCTTCCCGCGGCGTCGCTCACGTCGCCCCGGTCCTCGGTCACCCTCGGCCCGCTGGACCCCGCGTACTACACCCAGGTCTCCCTCGGCCGCCTCACGGCGAGCGTGCTCCCGGGGACGCCCGAGCGCATGGAGGTGACCTCCGACGGCAAGCGGGTGGCGCTCCTGACCAAGGGCGCGCGCACCGTCGTCCTGACGGGCCCGGAGCGCACCTTCACGGAGAACAAGCAGCCCTTCGCCGACGCTTTCCAGCGCACGCTCCCCGACCTGACGCTGCCGGTCGCGGACCGGAAGTACTGGGGCACCTCGCCGGGTGGCGGCAGCTGGTCCACCCTCGGCCCCGTCGACAGCGACTATTCGGTTGTTCCGGGCAGCGCGACGATCGCGCTCACCACCGACTACGCGAGCCGTCACGCGAGCCTTCGGGACGACGAGATCACGGACGTCGACGTCCGCTCCGTGGCGAAGTTCGACAAGGTGCCCACCGGACAGGCCTGCTCGTACGCGCTGTCCTTCGGCTACCAGGACACGCACAACAACTACCGGGCACGGCTGTCCTTCCTGACCTCCGGCGCGGTCGAACTGCGCGTGGAGAAGGAGGTCGCGGACGCGGTCACCCAGCTGACCACGGCCATCACCCTCACCCCGGCAGCGCCGGCGGGCACGAACTGGACGATCCGGGTGCGCCGCGAGGGTTCCCGCATCCGGGTCAAGGCCTGGCGCACGGACTCCGCGGAGCCGTCGGCCTGGGCCGTGGACGTCACGGACTCCACCTTCACCAAGGGGCGCGTGGGCCTTCGCGCGCTGGCCAACCAGGGCTGCACCAACCTGCCGGTCAAGCTCGTGGTCAGCAGCTTCGAGGTGACCGAGGGGAACTGGCAGCAGCAGCCGACCGTCACCCACGACTCCTGGGTCCGCGTCCTGCCCGCCCCGTTCGACGGGACCTGGAACTCGGCCCTTGAGCAGACCGTGCGCGGCTGGGCCGGATCGCCGGCCCCCGACGTGCTGGCCTTCGCGGCCATGTTCCTCGCGGGGGCGCCGGCCGTGACGAGCGACGCCTCCCCCGTGACGGGCAAGCAGGTGCTGGGCGAAGCCGGCTACGGCTACATGGACCCGCAGGGCTACCTCTACGAGGGCGCGGACTTCCACGAGTACATGAACCTCGGCTGGACCTTCCCCGACGGCACCTACACCGGGCCCTCCACCAAGCAGGTGAAGAACCTCGACTGCTCGGGCTACACCCGCATGGTCTACGGCTACCACATGGGCATTCCGGTCGCCGCCGGCGAGGACACCTCGAAGACCCGGATCCCGCGCAAGTCCCGCCACATGGTGGATTACGCCCCCGGTGTGCGGATCGACCAGACGGACGGCACGAACCCGCCCGCCGCGCAGCAGCTCCAGCCCGGCGACCTGGTCCTGTTCAACGCCGACTCGGGCGACGACACGGTGACCGTCACCGTCGACCACGTGGGCATCTACCTCGGCCTGGACTCGGCCGGGCAGCGGCGCTTCCTGTCCAGCCGCAAGACCGGCAACGGGCCGACGATGTCGGACCTGGGCGGCGCCTCGCTGCTGGACGGCACCGGGACCTACGCGAAGAAGCTGCACACCGTCCACCGCATCTGACCGGCGGGCCCCCTGCACGGCCGCGCCGGCCCGCCGCCCCCGACCGGGTGGCGGGCCCGGCGCCGCCGCGCGACGGTATGCGGGGCACCCTCGACCCAGGCAGTTCAGGCGTCCAGGGGCCGCCAGGCCGGGGCGGCACCGTCGTACCGGACCTGCCCGAACACCACGTCGGCGAGGTGGACTCCGAAGCCGATCGTGTCGGGCTCCGCCAGCTCGGCGACCAGGCGGCGGCGGTGTTCGGCGGTCCGGACGCGGTCGTGGTCGAAGGCCGAGGACCACTCGGGGTGGTCGATCTGGATCGGCGCGTGCAGGGCGTCACCGAAGGCGATCAACCGCCGTCCGCCGCCGGTGATGACGTACTCGGCGTGCCCGACGGTGTGGCCGGGGGTGACCCGTACGCGCACCCCGGGGAAGATCTCCTGCCCGTCCGTGATCGTACGTACGCGCGGCGCGAGGGACGCGACCTGCTCGGCCATGCCCTGGGCCTCCAGGAGGTCGCGCCGCTCCCACTCGGGCTCCGGGACCAGGTACTCGGCACGGGTGAACACGGGCCGGTCACCGCCGGGGGCGGGATGGCAGGCCCAGCCCAGGTGGTCGGAGTGCAGGTGGGTGAAGGCCACCGCCTCGATGTCCTCGGGGCGGCGGCCGAGTTCGGCCAGACCCTGCGGGAGGGCGCCGCCCTGGATCGCCCGGACGGGGCCTTGCGGGCCCTCGTGCGCCTGCGGGCCGAAGCCCGCGTCGATCAGCAGCGCGCGGTCGCCGTGCTCCACCAGCAGACCGCCGACGCTCCCCACGAGGTGACCCGTGGCGTCCAGGTACTCCGGGTGCGCGGCCCAAACCTCGTCGGTTGTGTCCGCCAGCAGTTCCAGGGGCCGGAACCGCACGTCGCCGTCCGGCACGTACGACACCTTCGTGTCGCCCAGCCGTAGCGAACGGATCCCCGCCGGCCGGCGCAGTCGTCCGCCCTGATCCACCGTCAAGTCAGCCATGGGTTCTCTCCCGTGAGTCGTCGTCAGGCCATCACCGTGTTGCTCGCGGCGACGAGGCCCAACCATAAGCATCTAACTTGAATCATTCAAGCTAGAAATGTTTTGTCTTGACGGACTTGCTAAGGTGTCGGCATGACGACGTCCCCCGAGCAGCAGGCCATCGCCGAGCGACAGCTGTGCGGTCTGGTGAACGGACTGGCGCAGCGGATCGCCGAGCACGTACGGGAGCGTGCCGCCACCCTGGGCCTCACCGCGTCCCAGGCCACCGCCCTGCGGGAGATGAGCGGGCCGATGACCATGCGGGAGCTCGCCGAGCGCATGAGCTGCGAGCCCTCCAACACCACCTTCGTCGTCGACAAGTTGGAGAAGCAGAGCCTGATCGAGCGCCACCCGCACCCCACCGACCGCCGCGCCAAGCAGCTCGTCCTCACCGCCGAGGGCACCGCGCTGCGGGAGCGGCTCCTCGACCTGCTCCATGCGGACTCTCCCCTGGCCGCCCTCACGCAGCAGGATCAGCGCGTCCTCCACGGCCTGCTGGAGCGGGCCGTCACCTCTCCGTGAGCCCCCCAGCGGCGCTCACACGGCCAGGGCGCCGGGCACGGCCGCGAGAACGAACGCATGCCCTGCCGGATCGCTGAACCGACGCAGCGTCGTGCGGTTGTCCAGCCGGCTGCCGCCCTCTTCGGCCGCCAACGGGCGCGCGCCGAGTGCCACGGCCTCCCGCTCGGCTTCGTCCAGGTCCTCGGCCGCCACCAGGATCCGCAGATGGGCCTGCTGGGAGTCCTCCGGCGCCGGCCAGCTCGGCGGCACGTGGTTCGGATCGCGCCGGACCCCGAGGACCACCACGCCTGAGCCGCCGGTGACGAGGACCAGTTCCCCGTCCCCCGGCGCCGGACCGGCCGCGGCCCCGAGCAACTCCGCGTAGAACCTGGCCAGGGGTTCGGGCTCGGCGCAGTCCAGTACGAGAACGCCCGTCTTGAGTACGGTCATGACCCGCATGTGCCCTGGTTCTTCGGCCGTACGCGCACCGTACGGGCCCCGTCCGTCGGTGACAGCCGGTCGACGGCGCCGGCCGGTCCGCGGACCTCCGGGCACGCGGTCCGTGCATGGACCCGTCGAGCTCGGGTACCCGCCCCTCGAAACGTCCTGACGGACGACCCACACCTGCGGGTGCGGGCTGCGACGGGAAGGGGTGCGCATGTCGCACGTCCACCGGGTGACGAGCGCGGTCGCCGACAAGCTCGGCTCCGTCGAGCGCGGCGAGATCTGACCGCGATGGCAATCCGGGCGGCGCACGAGGGAGCCGGCGCAGCGTCCCACGGGGCCGGTACCGCCTCGCAGGGCGGCCGGGGCCGCGAGATCACCGCGCGCTGCGGGCTGTTGGCACGCGGAGTGCTGTACGTGCTGACCGGGGTGCTGGCCGTACGCATCGCCCTGGGACGCGGTGGCGAGGAGGCCGACCGGCAGGGGGCCCTCCAGGAGCTCTCGGGCACGCCCTTCGGCGGTGTCCTCGTATGGGCCGTGGGCCTCGGACTCGTGAGCATGGCACTGTGGCGTCTGGCGGAGGCTCTGTTCGGGGCCGCCGGACCGGACGGCGACAAGCCCGTGAAACGGCTGGCCTCGGCAGGCCGGTTCGTGTTCTACACCGCGGTGGCCTACTCCGTACTGACCTTCCCCGCGGGCGGCGGGCGATCCGGGGACGAACAGTCGCGCGACGCGACGGCGAAAGTCCTTGAACTGCCCGCCGGCCAGTGGCTGGTGGGCGCCGCCGGGATGGGGATCGGCATCGCGGGCGTGGTCATCGCGGTGCGGGCCGCACGCTGCTCCTTCCGCAAACACCTGGCGATGGAAGGCGCCTCCGCCCGGTGGCGCAAAGCCGTCGACTTCCTCGGGGTGACCGGCGGCGTAGCCCGGGGAACGGTGGGCATCGCGGCCGGCGGCTTCCTCGTGTACGCGGCGCTGCGCTACGACCCTGCGCAGGCGAAGGGGGTGGACGACACACTGCGGTCGTTCACCACCACCCCGGCGGGTCCGTGGCTGCTGGTGGCGGTCGCCGTGGGGCTGCTGCTCTTCGGACTGTTCTCCTGGGCGATGGCCCGGTGGCGCAAAGTCTGATCCCGGGTCGGGAGCCGGGGGGCGGGCCTACGAACGGCGCTCAGCTGTCCGAGTGTGAATCAGAGGGGTTCCAGGTCGAGGAAGGCCGCGAGGGACGGTTCGCCGGCGCCCGGGGTGTCGGGGAGGGCCAGTTCCGCCCAGATGACTTTGCCGTCGGGCGTGTAGCGGGTGCCCCAGTGATCGCTGAGCTGCGCCACCAGGAACAGGCCGCGCCCTCCCTCGTCCGTGGTGGCCGAGTACCGCGCGTGCGGGGCGGTGCTGCTACCGTCCCACACCTCGCAGGTCAGAGTGCGGGCGTGCAGCAGCCGGACCCGGACCGGCGCGCTACCGTGCCGCAAGGCGTTGGTGATCAGTTCGCTGAGGATCAGTTCGGTGGCGAAGCCGAGTTCTGACAGGCCCCATTCGTCGAGTTGCTTCACCGCGGCGCTCCGCATGGCGGCAACCGCACTCGGCTGGAACGGCATGTCCCACTCCCTGACCCGGTCCGCGCCGAGGGTCCGCGTCCGCGCGATGAGCAGCGCCACGTCGTCGGTCGGGCGGGCCGGCAGGAGGAGGTCGAGTACGGCCCGGCAGCTCTCCGCCGGGTCCCGGTCCGGGTGGCTCAGCGCCGCGCGGAGCAGTTCCAGCCCCTCGCCGATGTCCCGGGTCCGCTCCTCGATCAGTCCGTCCGTGTACAGGACGACCTGGCTGCCTTCCGCCAGGTACAGCTCCGCGGTTTCGAACGGCATGCCACCCAGCCCCAGCGGAGGCCCGGCCGGCAGGTCCACGATGTCCGTCGTGCCGTCGGGGGCGACCACGAGGGGCGGCAGATGCCCCGCCCGCGCCATGGTGCAGCGCCGGGACACCGGGTCGTAGACGGCGTACAGGCAGGTCGCGCCCAGTACTCCGCCGTCCAGGTCGTCGGCGGCCCCGTCGCGGTCGATGCGCTGCACGAGGTCGTCCAGGCGGGCGAGGATCTCGTCAGGCGGCAGGTCGAGGGTGGAGAAGTTGTGCACCGCCGTGCGCAGCCGCCCCATGGTGGCCGCGGCGTGCAGTCCGTGCCCGACGACGTCTCCGACGACCAGCGCGACCCTGCTGCCCGGCAGGGGGATCACGTCGAACCAGTCGCCGCCCACCCCGGACTGGGCGGGCAGGTAGAAGTGAGCCACGTCCACAGCGCCCTGCTCCGGCAGGGCGCGCGGCAGCAGGCTGCGTTGGAGGGTCTCGGCGAGGGCATGCTCACGGGTGTAGCGGCGGGCGTTGTCCATGCTGACCGCCGCACGGGCGACGAGTTCCTCGGCCAGTGACAGCTCGTCCTCGTCGAAAGGCTCCGGCTTCTGCGACCGCCAGAAGTTGACCACGCCGAGTACGACGCCCCGTGCCCTGAGCGGGGCCACGATGAGCGAGTGGATCCCGTAATCGACGATTTCCCGGGCTCGCGGGGGGTCCTGGGCGTGCCAGCCCGGCGCGTCGGCCAGGTCGGGCACCAGCTCCGCCTTTCCGGTGCCGTAGCCGCGCGCCTGAGGGGTGGACGGAAGGAAGTCGATCAGCCACCCGCACGGGTAGAGGGGATGGTCGGAGCGGATGCCGCTGACCGCCGTACGCCGCATGCCGGCGCCGGCACCGGGTTCGTCGCCTTCGAGCACCGAGTCGGCCAGGTCCACCGTGACGTAGTCCGCGAACCGGGGCACGACGACGGCGGCGAGTTCCTCGGCCGTCCGCACCACGTCGAGGCTCGTTCCGACGTCGCCCCCCGCGTCGTACAGCAGCTTGAGCCGTCGGCGGGCCGTCTCCGCCCGGCTCGTCAGGACCTGCATCTCGGTGGAGTCCCGAATGGTGACCACCGCACCCTCCTGCCGGCCCCCGGGGTGTGTGGGCCGCTGGTTGACCACGAGCAGCCGGTCGCCCGTTTCGAGCACCTCGTCGGTGGCCACACGTCCCGACAGCAGGAGGTCCGCCATCCGGCGGTCCAGGCCGGGCACGTCCCCGACGCTGCATCCCTCGGCGCCCTCCGGCAGGCCGAGCAGCCGTTTGGCCTCGTCGTTGGCCAGCCGTAGCCGGCCGTCGCCGTCGGTGATCAGAACCCCTTCGCGGACGGCGTGGAGCACCGCGTCATGGTGCTCGTACATCCGGGTCATCTCCTGCGTACCGAGCCCGTGGGTCTGCCGCCGCAGCCTCCGGCTGATCAGGGCCGTGCCGCCGGTGGCCAGGGCCAGGCCGGTCGCGATGACCAGGAGGATGACTGGGAGCTGCCGGTCGACGACACCGGTCACGTTCTTCACCGTGAGGCCCGCCGAGACCAGTGCGACGACTCGGCCGTCGGCCGCGGTAACCGGCACCACCGCCTGGATCTCCTTGCCGAGGGGACCCTGCACGCTCTCGGTGTGGACCTGTCCGGCGAGCGAGGGCTCGATCGTGCCGACGAACCGTTTTCCGATGCGGTCCGGCTGGGGGTGGCTGTACCGGATGCCGTTGGTGTCCATCACCACGAGGAAGTCCACGCCGGCGGCTTTACGCGTCGCCTCGGCCAGGGGTTGCAGGACGGCGGACGGGTCGGACGTCTTGAGTGCGTCCTGCAGGCCCAGGGAGTGGGCGAAGGTCTGCGCGACGGAAACCGACCGGTTGCGTGCCTCCCGGTCGCTGTCGTGCCGCGACTGGAGCAGCAGGGACAGCAGGGCGCCGACGGCGAGCAACACCACGATCGCCACCTGGAGGACGAACACCTGTCCGGCGACGCTTCGGAGTCTGTTGCCTAGGAGTGACCGCACGGATACGCCTGGCACGGGTGGCAAGGAAGGGTCACGCACCCAGTTGTAGCACCTCTGCGCCTTCGTGGCCCCCGGGCGCGAGTCTGTTGCGTCCCATCGCTCAGCGGACCTCGGGAACTCGCTCAGCAGCGCTGACCTGTACCGGGTGCGCGGCTGGGTTCCAGTGGTGGAAGTCCCCGCCGAGCCGGCCAGGACCGGCTGGACGGCCCCGACCCGCCGCGTCCGCTGTGCGGGGACCCGCGACTCACCCCGCGCCGGGCAACCATGCGCCTCGCGCCCAGAGCCGCGTCGGCGAGACCGGCGTCGATGTGGGCGACGCCATGAGGTCATCGGCGGGCTCCTCGCCGACGAGCCCGGCCTGGAGGCGGACGTCGCGTTCGGCTGCGCCTCGACGGGCGGTAGCGGACGGGCACCGCGGAGCAGGACGGGGTCCCGTGAGACGGTCACGCGGGACCGGATCCGTCCCGAGGGCTCACGCGGTGCGCGCGGCGGCGTCATCGGGAATCCTGGCCGTGGGGGCCTCGGGCACATCGTTCACGGAGTCCGCATGAGCAGCGATCCCGCTGGGGCATCCGCCCCGCCGCCGGCCGGTCCCGGCCATGGGCCCGCCGTGTCCCGTCAGGATTTCGACGCGCTCTTCGAGGCGGTCCGTACGTGGGGCCGATGGACCGCGGCCGAGCGCGGGGCCTGGAACCGGGTGACGCCGGGCCACGTGCAGCGGGCCGCCGCCGCGATCCGGTCCGGCACGGTCGTGCCGATGGGCCGGCCCTGGAACACCCGCCCGGGACCGGACAACGGAAAGCCCGCGTTGCACTACATGTCCGACCTCGGTGACGTGGAGGCCCCGGAGCCCTCCGCGTACAAGGATTTCCTCGCCGTGGACTACCACGGCAAGGGCGTGAGCCACCTCGACGCGCTGTCGCACATCGCCTACCGCGGGCAACTCTATGACGGCCGCATCGCCAGCGACGTGGTCGATGCCGCCGGTGCCCGCTTCGGTGCGGTGTCGGCCCTCGGGCCCCTGGTCACCCGGGGCGTGCTGCTCGACCTGCCCGCCGCCCGCGGGATCGCATGGCTGGAGCCCGGCACCGCCGTGCACGCGCGGGACGTCATCGCCGCGGAGGAAGCGCTGGACGTGACGATCGGGGACGGCGATGCGGTGCTGCTGCGCTCCGGCCACTTCCGCCGCCGCCGGGAGATCGGCCCCTGGAACCCGGACACGGCGAGCGCGGGCTGGCACGTGAACGCCATGGCGCTGCTGGCGGAGCGGGCCGTCGCCCTGCTCGGCGCCGACGGGGACAGCGACGTACGGCCTTCGCCGGTCGAGGGCCTGCACTCCCCCGTCCACGCGCTCGCCATCACCGCGATGGGGGTGCCGCTGCTGGACAACCTCGACCTCGAAGCGCTCTCCGCGGCCTGCGCCCAGGCGGGGCGCTACGAGTTCATGCTCGTCGTGACGCCGCTGAACGTCCCGGGCGGGACGGGCTCGCCCGTCAACCCGGTCGCGATCTTGTGATGCCCGGTCGCCGGGCGGATCCGCTGCCCGGCACACACCCCACACCTGTCCTTAAAATGTGAGGAATATACTCAAATCGGGCGATCGAGAGTGTTCCCGTGAGGGAAGTGGTGCAGATGGTGGTCGTGGGAGACCGCATCGGCCCCGTGCGTCCCCGTGACCGATTTCTGCACGGCGGGCCGGCCGAGTCGGTCGAGGGGAGCGTGAGAGGTCCGATCCTCAGCTCATGGCAGCGCTGTCAGCTGCTGGGGCTGTCGCCGGACCAGTCCGAGCTGCCCTTCACCCAGGACTTCGACCCGCAGGGCCCCCTCGTCCGCGCCGCCGGGCCCGTAATGGACCGGCTGGAGTCCATCTTCGCGGGCAGTCAGATGAACATCTGCCTCGCCGACGGACACGGCACGGTGCTCGAACGCCGCTTCGGGGAGAGGGCCATGGTCAGCCGTCTCGCCGCGATCCAGACCGTCCCCGGGTTCGTGTTCGCCGAGCAGGTCGCGGGGACGAACGGCATCGGTCTCACGCTCGCGGAGCGGCGACTCGTGCAGGTCTTCGGCGCCGAGCACTTCGCCGAGCGGTCGCAGTCGAGCGCCTGCACCGCCATACCCGTCCGCGACCAGCTCAGCGGGCGGATCGAGGGCGTGCTGTGCCTCGGCTATCCCTACACCGACGCGGACCCGGCGCTGGTTCCCGTGGTGCGCAGGGCGGCCGAAGCCATCGAGCGACGGCTCATGGAGCAGAGCTCGGCGCGGGAGCGCGGCCTGCTGCGGGCGTACCTCGACGCGGGGAGCCATGCCCGCGCCGGCGAGGGCGCCGTGAACGGCCATCCGCTCAGGATGGACGAACTGCTGCAGAGCGAGCTGGACCAGAGCGATCAGATGCTCCTCAAGCAGAAGGCTACCGAGCTGATGGCCTCGGCCCAACGGGCCGCCTCCGAGGTGCCCCTGTCCCACGGCCGGCGGATCACGCTCGTGAGCCGTCCCGTGACGAGCCCCTCCGGGGTGGAGGGCGTCGTCATCGAGGCCCTCCTCCCCGACGAGCAGGAACGGCACGCCCCCGCCCCCGCGCATACTCCCGCCCCCACGCACGCGAACGCCGCTCCGCCGCCCGCGGTCAGGGGACTGGTGCTGGTGGGCGAGCCGGAGGTGGGGAAGTACGCCGTCGCGGCACGGCGCCGCCTGGAGCTGCTGGCCGAGGCCAGCGCCCGTATCGGCACCACATTGGACGTGACCCGCACGGCCTGGGAACTGGCCGAGATGGCGGTCCCGCGCCTGGCCGACTTCGTCACCATCGACCTGCCCGAGGCCGTACTGCGCGGCGAGGAGGCCGCCAACCCCACCACCGAGCTGCACCGTACGGTCGTCCACGGCATCCGCGAGGACTGCCCGTTCTACCCGGTGGGCGAACGGGTCAGTCTCAGCCCGACCACGCCCCACATGCGCTGCCTGACGACCGGGGAGCCGGTGCTGGAACCCGACCTGAGGGCCGCCTTCGGCTGGATCGCCCAGGACCCGGAGCACACCGAGCTGCTCCTCGCCCACAGCGTCCACTCCCTCATCACCGTCCCACTGCTCGCCCGCGGCATCGTCCTGGGCGTGGCCAGCTTCTACCGTTCGCAGGACCCCGCGCCCTACGGCGACGACGACCGCTCGCTGGCCCAGGAACTCGCCACCCGCGCCGCCCTCTGCATCGACAACGCCCGCCGCTACACCCGCGAGCACACCCTGGCCCTGTCCCTCCAGCACAGCCTGCTCCCGCGCGGCCTCCCCGAGCAGGACGCCGTGGACGTCGCCCACCGCTACCTGCCCGCCGAGACCGGGGTGGGCGGCGACTGGTTCGACGTCATCCCGCTGTCCGGCACCCGCGTCGCCCTCCTCGTCGGCGACGTCGTCGGCCACGGACTGCACGCCGCCGCCACCATGGGCCGGCTGCGCACCGCCGCCCGCAACTTCGCGGAACTGGAACTCGCCCCCGACGAACTCCTCACGCACCTGGACAACCTGATGGTGCGCCTCGACCGGGAGGAAGGCGGGGAGGACCCCGCGCTCGGCAACGCCGGCATCGTCGGCGCCACCTGCCTGTACGCCGTCTACGACCCCACCTCCCAGCAGTGCACCCTGGCCCGCGCCGGCCACCCGCCGCCCGCGGTGGTCCTGCCCGACGGCACCGTGTCCTTCCCCGAGGTCCCCGTCGGCCCCCCTCTGGGCCTGGGCGGCCTGCCCTTCGAGTCGGCCGAGATCCACCTTCCCGAGCACAGCCAGCTGGTCCTCTACACAGACGGACTCATCGAGGACCGCCACCGCGACATCGACGTGGCCCTCGCGGAGCTGCGCCGCGCCCTGACCCACCCGGACCGCACCCCCGAGGACACCTGCCGGGCGGTCATCGACGCCCTGGCGCCCGAACACCCCGGCGACGACATCGCGCTGCTCGTCGCACGCACCAACGCCGTGTCCCCCGACAACATCGCCACCTGGGACCTGCCCGCCGACCCGGCCCGCGTCTGCGACCTCCGCGCCACCGCAATGGACCAGCTGAGCCGCTGGGGGCTGGAGGAGTCGGCCTTCGCCGCGGAACTGCTGCTCAGCGAGCTGGTCACGAACGCCATCCGCTACGGCAGCGAGCCCATCCAGGTACGCCTCATCCACGACCGCAACCTGATCTGCGAGGTGCACGACACCAGCAGCAGCGCCCCCCGCATGCGCATTGCGGCCAGCACCGATGAGGGCGGCCGCGGCCTGTTCCTCGTCGCGCAGCTCGCCCAGGCCTGGGGCACCCGCTACACCACCAGCGGCAAGGTCATCTGGGCGGAGTGCGCGTGAACGCGGCCCGACCGGTGACCGGCGCGTCCCGATGGACGAAATGCCGGATTTGGCAGACATCGTCCGCATAGAATCGCCCATGCAGTCGGGAAGATCTCGGAGGCCGACCCCCGGAGAAGTCTGTGCATGACGCTCCCGACACCCCAACGAGCCCGCCCTCCCGCCCCTGCGCGGAGCCGCTGGTCCGCATCCGCGGTCTCGGCAAGCGGTTCGGCGGCACCGTCGCGTTGTCCGCAGTCGACCTCGACATCCACAGGGGCCGGATCCTCGCCCTGCTCGGCCCCAACGGGGCCGGGAAGTCCACCCTCATCAAGGTGCTGGCCGGGGTCCACCACGCCGACGAGGGCGAGGTGACGGTGGCGGGGCACCCGCTCGGCTCCCACTCCGCAGCCCGGAACATGTCCTTCATCCACCAGGACCTCGGTCTCGTCGAGTGGATGACGATCGCCGAGAACATCGCCCTGGGCACCGGCTACCCGCGCCGCCGCGGACTGGTCTCCTGGCGGCGGATGCGGGAACGCTGCGCGCAGGCCCTGCGGCTCGTCGCCGGGCACCTGGACGCCGACGCCCGGGTCGCCGACCTCGCCCCCGCGGAGCGCTCGCTGGTCGCCATCGCCCGCGCCCTGGCGACCCGGGCCGAGCTGATCGTCCTCGACGAGCCGACCGCCACCCTCCCGGCCGCGGACTGCGCCCGGCTGTTCGACGTACTGCACGCCCTGCGCGACCGGGGCCACGGCATCCTCTACGTCAGCCACCGGCTCGACGAGGTCTACAAGGTCGCCGACACCTTCGCCGTCCTGCGCGACGGCCGCCTGGTCAGCCGGGGGCCGCTCGCCGGCCACAGCCCCGCCCGGCTGGTGCACGCCATCGTGGGCCGGGAGCATGCCGTCCATCGGCCCGCCACCACCCCCGCCGCGGGCCCGCCCGTGCTGAGCCTCGACCGGGTGACGACCGAGTACGCAGGGCCGGTCAGCCTCGACCTGCACGCCGGAGAGGTCCTCGCGATGGTGGGCCTGACGGGCGCCGGCCACATGGATCTGGGCCGCGCCCTCGCCGGCGCCCGACCCCTGCTCGGCGGGCGTGCGCTGCTCGACGGCCTGGCGTACCACCCGCGTACGGTCCGCGCCGCTCTCGACTCCGGTGTCGGCTTCGTGGCGGCCAACCGCCAGGAGGAGGGCTGCGCAGCCGAACTGACCGTGCGGGAGAACTTCCTGGCGAACCCCCGGGCGGTCGGCGGGTCGGCGCGGCACTGGATCAGCCCCGGGCGGGAGCGCGCCGAGGCCGCGGCCCTGATCGACCGGTTCTCCGTACACCCCCGCGACAGCGAGGTGCCCATCGCCACCCTGTCCGGGGGCAACCAGCAGAAGGTCGTGGTCGGCCGGTCGCTCCGGGCGGGCCTGCGCGTGCTCGTCCTCGAAGAGCCGACCGCCAGCGTGGACGTCGGCGCCAAGGCCACGGTCTACCGACTGCTCGACGATGCGCTGGCCTCCGGCCTGGCCGTTGTGCTCATCTCCACCGATTTCGAAGAGGTCGCAGGCATGTCGCACCGCGCTCTGGTGTTCGTCCGCGGGACCGTGAGCGCCGAGCTGACCGGCAGGGCCCTCACCGTCACCGAACTGACCCGGACCGCCTCGGCCATGCCGCCCGTCACCGCGACCACGACCACGACGAACCGGTGACCCGCTCCCCCGCGCCCCGGTCCGTGCCGAGCCGCCTCCACGGACACCTCGTCGGCGGCTACGGCCTCCTGGCCCTGGCCGCCCTGCTCTTCCTGGTCTTCTCCCTCGCCCTGCCGGACACCTTTCCCACGCGGGACAACATCTCCTCGATCCTGTCCAACCAGTCGATCCCCGCCATCCTGGCGCTCGGCGCCACGCTCCCCATCGCCACCGGCAAGTTCGACCTGTCCATCGGCTACGGGCTCGGCCTGGCGCACGTCATGGCGATGCAGCTCATCGTCAACGAGGGCTGGCCCTGGCCCCTCGCCTGCCTCGTGGTGGTATGCGGAGGTGCGGCGATCGGCGCCCTCAACGGTGTCGTCGTCGAGTTCGGGCAGATCGACTCCTTCATCGCCACGCTCGGCACCGGCAGCATGATGTACGCCGCCACCGGCTGGATCACCGACGGCGCCCGGATCGTTCCCGGGCCGAACGGCCTGCCCGCCGCCTTCACCGACCTCTACGACTCCCGGTTCCTCGGGCTGCCGGTACCCGCCTTCTACGTCCTGGCCGTCGCGGTGGCCCTCTGGCTGGTGCTGGAGCGGCTGCCGCTCGGCCGGTACCTGTACGTCATCGGCTCCAACCCGCGCACCGCCGCCATCATCGGCATCCCCACCCACCGGTACTCCGTCTACGCCTTCGCCGGTTCGGGTCTGGTCGTCGGCCTCGCCGGCGTCCTGCTCGCCGCCCAGCAGCAGACCGGCAATCCGAGTGTCGGGCTCGACTACCTGCTGCCCGCCTTCGTGGGCGCCCTGCTCGGGGCCACCACGATCAGACCCGGCCGCGCCAACGCCCTCGGCACGCTCGTAGCCGTCGCCGTCCTCGCCATCGGCCTCGCCGGCATCGGCCAGTTCGGTGCCCGGTTCTGGGCCACGCCGCTGTTCAACGGCGGCACCCTGCTCATCGCCGTCGGCCTGGCCGGCTACTCCGCCCGCCGCAGGCTGCGCACCGGGGCCACCGCTGCCGGCCACCCCTAGAACTGGAACCAGAACACCTCGTACGCGCACCCGCTTCAGGAGCACCGTGCACTCGAACCACAAGACCACCCTCACGGCCGCGGCCCTGGTGGCAGCGGCCGCCCTCCTCGCCGGCTGCGAACGCGGCCCGTCCGCCGCCGGCGGGCCGTCGCCGTCCGGCTGTCCCGCCGCCCTCGCGAAGGCCGGGGCAGCCGTCCGGGCGGCCGAGAACGCCGACACCTCCTGGAACGGCCCCGTCGCGGGCCCGGCCGCGGTCTCCGACCGGACGATCGTCTACGTCGCGCAGACCATGACCAACCCCGGCGTCGCAGGCGTCGCGAAGGGGGCCGAGGAAGCCGCGAAGGCCATCGGCTGGCAGCTCCGGGTGATCGACGGCGAGGGCACGCCCGCCGGCATCCAGGCGGCGCTCAGCCAGGCCATCACCCTCAAGCCCTCGGGCATCGTCATCGGCGGCTTCGATCCCCGGCTGACCTCGCAGCAGGTGGCGCGGGCCCGGGAGGCGCGGATCCCGGTCATCGGCTGGCACGCAGTGGACTCCCCGGGCCCGAGCGAGGACACCGGACTCTTCACCAACATCACCACGAAGGTGGAGGACGTGGCGAAGGCGAGCGCGGACTGGATCATCGCCCGGTCCCAGGGCGCTGCCGGGGTCGTCGTCTTCACCGACGACTCGATCCCGTTCGCCAGGAACAAGTCGGAGCTCATCAAGAGGGAGCTCGCCACCTGCTCCGGCGTGCGGGTCCTGGCGTACGAGAACATCCCCATCCCGGACGCGAGCAGCCGGACCCCTCAGGAGGTGTCCTCCCTCCTCGCCCGCTTCGGGGACAAGTGGACCCACTCCGTCGCCATCAACGACCTGTATTTCGCCGACGCCGCCCCGGCCCTGCGCGCGGCCGGCGAACCGGGTTCCGGGCCGCCCTTCAACATCGGCGCGGGCGACGGCGACCCCTCGGCCTTCCAACGCATCAACAGCAAGCAGTTCCAGGCCGCCACCGTCCCCGAGCCGCTGTCCCAGCAGGGCTGGCAGATCATCGACGAGTTCAACCGCGCCTTGGCCGGCCGGCCCGCCAGTGGCTACGTGGCCCCCGTCCACATCGCCACGGCGGAGAACAGCGGTGGCGCCACGTCATGGGACCCGTCCGGATACCGGGAGGCGTACCGGAAGATCTGGCACCGCTGAGCGCCTCTTGCACGGAGACGGATCACTCGGTTTAATAAATGAACAGTCATTCATTAACCACGGGAGGAACGGTGGGTCGTCCCCGAGGGATCGAGGATGCGGCGATCTTGCGCGCGGCAGCCCAGGTCATGGGCCGGGTGGGCCCCACGGGACTGACGCTGGCCGCGGTGGCGCGCGAGGTGGGGCTGGTGCCCGCCACGCTCGTACAGCGGTTCGGATCCAAGCGCGGCCTGCTCCTGGCACTCGCCGAGCAGTCCGCGCGGGCCGCGGGCGAGCTGGCGGGGCGGGTGCGCGGGGCGCACGGATCCGCACTCGGAGCCCTGGTGGAGCTGACGGTGGAATCGGTGGCCGAGGTGGACACGCCGGAGACCTTCGCCAACCATCTGGCGTTCCTGTGCCTGGACCTCACCGATCCGCAGCTCCACGAGCACGCCCTGGCCGTTCACCGCGCCCGGGCGGCGGCGATCGGGGAATTGCTGGCGGAGGCGGCCGGTGCGGGCGAACTGCGCGCCGGGACCGATCCGGCCGCACTGTCCCGCACCGTTCAGGCGCTCATCGCCGGCGTGGGCCTGACCTGGGCCCTCGAACGCCGGGGCACCCTCGCGGAGCGGCTCCGGCAGGAACTCGCCCTCGTACTGTCCCCGCACCTCCCACACCCGTACGACGAGAACGACGAACTGGAGGGATCATGACGATCGACGCACGGCCGCTGGCCGGAAAGGTGGCCCTGGTCAGCGGCGGCACCCGGGGCGGTGGCCGGGGCATAGCCGTCGAGCTCGGCGCCGCCGGCGCGACGGTGTACGTCACCGGCCGCAGCACCGCCGCGGGTCGCTCCGACCTGGACCGCCCGGAGACCATCGAAGAGACCGCCGAGAAGGTCACCGCCGCCGGCGGCCTCGGCATCGCCGCCCGTACCGACCACAGCAACCCCGACGAGGTCCGTGCGCTGGTCGACCGGATCGCCGCCGAGCAGGACGGACGGCTCGACGTCCTGGTCAATTCCGTATGGGGCGGGGACGCGCTGACCGA
Source organism: Streptomyces sp. NPDC037242 (assembly GCF_055604165.1). Classification (NCBI taxonomy): domain Bacteria; kingdom Bacillati; phylum Actinomycetota; class Actinomycetes; order Kitasatosporales; family Streptomycetaceae; genus Streptomyces; species Streptomyces sp. NPDC037242. The sequence goes on along the minus strand of NZ_JBVJUY010000007.1, from coordinate 192,461 downwards.
CTGGGAGAGCCCCCTGTGGGAGCAGGACCTGGAGACCGGTCTTCGGCTGCTGCGGCGCGCGGTGGAGACGCATGTGATCACCAGCCGGTTCGCACTGCCGCTGATGGTCGCCCGCGGGAGCGGGCTGGTGGTGGAGGTCACCGACGGCAACACCGCGCGCTACCGCGGCTCGTTCTTCTACGACCTGGCCAAGTCCGCGGTGATCCGGCTCGCCGTCGGCCAGGCGGCCGAGCTCAAGCCCCACGGCGTCGCGGCCGTGTCGATCACACCCGGCTTCCTGCGTTCGGAGGCCATGCTGGAGCACTTCGGCGTCACCGAGGCCACCTGGCGCGAGGGCGCGGCCCACGACGCCGACTTCGCCCAGTCCGAAACCCCCGCCTACCTGGGACGGGCCGTCGCCGCGCTGGCCGCCGACCCGAACATCATGGCCAAGACGGGACGGGCACTGGCCACCTGGGGCCTGTACCGGGAGTACGGGTTCACCGACGCCGACGGCACACAGCCGGACTTCGCCGCCCACTGGGCCGAGCATCTGGAAGAGAAGCACGGGCCCCTCGGAGACCCGCTGTGACAAGCCCCACCCCTGAGCAGGAGTCTCATCCCGTGACCGATACCGCTGTCCTCGCCGAACAGATCCGGACCCGTCTCGCCGGGTACGAGCGCCATTTCCAGGCACTGTTCGAGGAGTACTTCGATCAGCTCGGCGCAACCTTCGACGCACCGTCCTTCAGCAGGTTCACGCCCGAATGCCTCGGCCTGCTGCGCGACCAGTCCCTGCGCGGGGGCAAGCGGATGCGGGTGGCCCTGCTCCACGAGGCGGCCCGGCTGGTGACCACCGAGCCCGTGGCGGGGCTGGACGAGGCGGCCCTGAGCATCGAACTCTTCCAGACCCACGCCCTGGTCCACGACGACATCATTGACGACAGCGCCACCCGCCGCGGCGGCCCCACCACCTACTACGCCTACCGCGACAAGCTCCCCGACCACCCGCAGGCCGCGCTCGGGCTCGCCGTACTCGCCGGCGACCTCGCGCTGGCGCTGTCCCTCCAGGTCCTCCTCGACTCGAAGGCCCCCCTGCCGGTGCGCCACGGCATGGTCGAGATACAGACCCGGGCGGCGACCGCCACCTTCGTCGGCCAGATCATCGACATGGAACGCGACTTCACCGCGCTGCCGGACGAGGAGGTGCTGCACACCGTCGCCGACTACAAGTCCGCCCGCTACTCGGCGCTCGCGCCGCTTCAGCTGGGGCTCCTGGCCGCCGGCGAGCAGCCCGCCCTCTTCGACGCGGAGCTGCGCCGCTACGCACGACTGGTGGGAATCTCCGAACAGATGCGCGACGACTACCAGGACCTCTTCGGTGACGCGGCGGCCATGGGCAAGCCCACGGGTACGGACATCCGCGACGGCCGGCGCAGCTACACCGTCCGGGCCCTCCTGGCGGCCGCGCTGACCGACTCCGAGCGGGCCGTGGTCGAGTCCGCGCTGGGGAACCGCGCGTGCACCCAGGAGACGGTCGCCGCCATCGGCGAGATCGCCCGCGAGCGCGGCGTCCGGGAGAAGCTGCTCGCGGACATGCGGCGCCATGCGGAGCTGGCGTCCGCCGAGGCCGCCCGCTGGCGCCCCCGGTGGCGGGAGGAGGCGGTCACCTTCTTCGAGCTCCTGCCGCTGTGGAGTCTCGAACGGCTCCGGTAGGCCGGCGGTCGCGCCCCCGGATCAGGGGTTGCCCCACCAGACGAAGTTCAGGTTGCCGCCGAAGAGGGCGGAGGCGAGGGTGGCGCCGCCCATGATCCACAGCACGGTGCTCTTCTTCGCGCGGGCCAGGGCCAGCGCGAGGGGGAAGAGCAGCGGGAAGGCCGGCAGGATGAAGCGCATCTTCGAGAAGTAGAAGCCGGCTCCCCCGAGCGCCGTGAGGAGGATCATCGCGGTGTAGATCCACACGACGGCGGGGGGCCGGCGGCGGCGCGTCATGATCACGAACAGGGTCACCGCCGCGACCACCGTCAGGGACACCACCACGTGGTTGAGGGTGGTGTGCACCTCGGTGAAGGTCTTCTTCAGGTTGACCAGGGTGTCCCAGCCGCCGTCGTACACCGATCCCCAGCGCTGCTGGAGCTCGAAGTACCCGTCCCAGCGGCCGAAGTGGTAGCCGACGTAGCCGACGTACCCGAACCAGCCCAGCGGGGCGATCGCGACGGCCGTCAGCATCCGGCCCACCGGCGGCCGCTTCTTGCGCTTCTTGCGGCGCCACTGGATGTACTCGAACAGCGCCGTCAGCACCACCGCCGCGACGATCGCCGAGCCCGACGGCCGCGTGGCACCCGCCAGGAACGCCAGGACCCCGGCCGTCAGCCAGGCACGCGACAGGACCGCGTACATCGCCCACACGGACAGCGCGAGGAAGATGGGTTCGGTGTACGCCATCGATTCGACGAGCGCGGCCGGCACGATCGCGAACAGGGCGCAGGTGAACAGCGCGACCCGCTTGCCGTATATCCGGTCGGTCACCGCGAAGATGCCCCACGCGGCGATGACCGAGGCCAGGAGCGCGAGCCCCATGGCCACCCAGTTCATGGGCAGCCCGGTGACGTAGGAGGTGTACCTGATCATCATCGGGTACACCGGGAAGAACGCCATCTGGCAGCTCGGTCCGGCGTACGCGCAGGGCGAGGGGTACGCCATCGGCGTGGTGAGCCCGCTCTCGGCGATGTGCAGGTAGTACACGGCGTCCCAGCGGCCGCCGAGGATCTCCAGCGGACGGACGTCCTTGCGCTCCGCCCAGACCGCCATCACGCCGAGGCCGACGGCCCGCAGCGCGATGTGGATCAGCAGCGCCTGCCGGGCCCGCTCCAGGTTGGCGAGCACGCGGCGGCCCGTGACGCGAAGGACCGAATCCTTCGCGGCCGTCCCCGGCTCGGCAACGGACTGGGCATCCGGGACACCGGAGCGTATGGAGTTATGGGGCACATTCCATCCTGATCATCGTTTTAAAGATCAACTGCTATCTGCGGCAGCGTACAACGGTACACAGGTGTCGGACTCCGCCAATACCCACCCAATGACGGCCACAGCTGACAAGCCGGTGGCCCCCGGCCCGCGGACCCCGCTACTCCACGGTGAGGTCGTCGAGGTAGACGGCGCTGGTGCCGGTGGCGCCGGCGGCCGGGACGAAGTCGACGCCGATCTCGCGTACGTCGTGCAGTCCGGCGACCTTGGACAGGTCCAGCGTGAGCGTCACCCCGTCCGGTCCGACCAGCCGCGCGCCGTCGTCGTACCACGCCATCCCCGCGCCCGTGCGGACGTACAGCTTGGCCCGGGTGCCGGTGGCGTGATCACCCCAGGGCGCCGTGCGGGCGCGGACGGTGAGCCGGGTGCGGTCCGTCACATCCCAGGCGCCCTTGCGGTGCAGGAACGCCTCGCCCTTGGCCAGGTCGACATCCGCCTTGAGGGAGCGGGTGCCCCGCGCCGCCCACTCGGTGACCGACCAGGGGCCCCCCGTGGTGGTCCAACCGCTCCAGCCCTCGGTGCCGGTCTCGAACCCGGCGAGCCGGAGCGGTCCCTCCACCCGCAGGTCGTCGACGTAGACGGCGCTCCTGCCCGTGGCGCCGGCGGCCGGGACGAAGTCGACGCCGATCTCGCGTACGTCGTCCAGGCCCGGAACCCTGGTGAGGTCGAGGGTGAGCGTGGTGCCGTTGGGGCCGGTGGGCTGGGCGCCGTCGTCGTACCACGCCATCCCCGCGCCCGTGCGCACGTACAGCTTGGCCCGGGTGCCGGAGGCGTGGTCGCCCCAGGGGGCGGTACGGGCCCGTACGGTCAGCCGGGTGCGGTCGGTGAGGTTCTGCGGGGTGGCGTACTTCAGGAGCGGTTCGCGACCGGCGCCCAGGTCGATGTCGGCCTTGAGGGATCCGGCACCGCGGGCGACCCACTCGTCGACCGCCCAGGGGCCCGCGGTCGTGTTGCCGGAACCCCAGCCCTGGGTGCCGGACTCGAAACCGGCGAGTTCCACACCGGACCGCTCCGTGCGCCGACCGAGGTCGATCTCCCCGCGGTTGACCACCCACGGGTCGTTCATGAGCTCATTGCCGTGGAGGTTGCCGTTGCGGACCGGACTCCAGGGGCTGTTCCACGTCAGGAAGTACGCGGTCTCCGGAAAGCGGGTGTGCAGGGCCTCGGTCCACTTCGCGTAGTCGAAGCCGGGGTCCGGATAGTCCTTGCCCGGCGCGTTGGGCGGGCCGATCTCGGTGAAGGCGAACGGCTTGCCCAGCCGGACCAGCTCGTCGTAGCCCTGCGCCGCCGACGGGTCCGACAGGTAGCAGTCCAGTCCCACGACGTCCACGTAGGAGGACCCCGGGTAGAAGCCCGGGGCGCCGTAGTTCCCCTGCCCGCAGTTCGGTGCGTACACCCAGATCACATTGCGCGCCCCGGCGCCGAGCTTCTTGCCGACGTAGTCGAACATGTCCTGCCACACCGCGCGGAACGCGGCCGGGTTCTGGCCGCCCCACCAGAACCATGCGCCGTTCATCTCGTGGAGCGGACGGAACAGCACGGGGACCCCCGCGTCGCTGAGCTCCTTGAGCCCGGCGGCGACCTGGTCCAGGGTCGAGTGCCATGCCTTGCCGGCAGGGGTGGCGGGGTCGGTGAGAGCGGCGAAGTCGGCGAGCGGCACGTTCATCGAGCCGCCGCCGGGATTCGGGGCGTGCACGCTCACCGAGGGCAGGCTGCCCCTGCTCCAGGATTCCTTGAGGTAGCCGTTGCAGTAGGTGCTGACCGCCGTCGAGCCCCTGCCGTCCACCCAGCCGTCCGCGTAGTCGCAGGCGATGACCGCCGGGTGCTGCCCCGTGTTCGCGTACACCTCCTCGATCTGCTGCTTCGTCGCGTCGAAGTCGTCACGGTGACCGTCGGTGCGGCTGTATCCGGCGAAGTGGCCGGACATGACCCGTTCGCCGTCACCGCGGTTGGGCAGGTGCGCCAGCCAGTTCAGTACGTCGCGCCCCGGGGCGGACATACCGGGGTCGGCGGGCACGACCGCGTGCGCTGCCGCGGGGGTTGCCAGTCCTGGCGTGACGGCCAGGATGCCGGCACCCAGCGCGGCGGCGACAGCGGTTGTCCAACGGCGTATGTGCACAGGGGTCCTTCGAGGAGCACGCGGGGCTGCGGAGACCACAGGTTCGGTACGGCTGCGGTCAGCGTAGTTGACGGCGATCAAGGAGCGCCCTGTTCCGCCAGGTCCGCCAGGTCCGTCAGGTCCGTCAGGTCCGCCATCAGGTCGTCCCGCCAGCGCGCGGACAACCTCCGGTGCAGGATCGACGCCGCGGCGGTCGGTGTCGGCAGAGCCACGAAGTCGCGGAGCGCCCTCGCCGCCCCCTCGCGCAGCGCCCACGCGCTGAAGTCCGCCTGGCTGACGGGCGACTCCTCGCACCTGTACCGGGCGGCTTCCAGCATCTTGCGGGCCGCGAGGGTCTCGGCGGCCAGGGTCCTCATCCTCAGCTCCAGCGGTCCGTCGGCCGGGAGGTCCACCGGCTCGTCGCGGCCGATGTGTTCCAGCGCCCGCGACACCTCGGGGTAGGTGTCGATGCCGGTCTCGGCCGCCAACCGGACGAGCTGCCTCGCGATCACCGCCCGCAACTGCTCCGGGGTCGTCCGCGCGACCAGCTCACCGAGGTCGAAGTCCCGGACCCAGGAGGGCTCGGGCCGGGCCGATGCGTCGCAGTCGTCGAGTACCGGCAGCAACAGCGCGCTCGCCAGCGGCTCCTCATGATCCCCGTCGGGGCGCCAGGTGATGCCGTACGCCTCCTCCAGTCCGGCGAGCAGGCGCGCGTACGCGGCCGTCGAACCGGGCCAGGGATCGACGCCCAGGACCTGGTACTCCTGCCCGTCGGGCCCGGTCCGGTAGTCCACGCGCGGCGAATCGACCGCCTGGCCCGCATCCGGCCGCGGCGTTCCGTCCTCGACGAGGGCGACGCGCACCTGCGCGGCCCACTTGGTCAGGACCACGGCCCGGGTGCCCCTGGACAGCCGGCGCAGCAGCTCGGGCCGGCCGAACTGGGGATCGCCGCCCTCCTGCGTGGCGTACGACCAGCTGCCGGCCGTACCGATCCGCACCATCGGGCGGTAGCCCGCCCACGGCGCCTCGGCGGACAGCCGGGCCTGCTCGCGGCTCCGCGGTCGGGCGGTGTCCGGTATGGCGCCCAGCCGCCGCGCAAGCTCCGCGGGGGTGATCCCGTCCACGAACACCACGTCCGGCTGCACGGGCTCGGGTTCCGCATCGGCCTGCATGAAGGTGATGACGGCGTACGCGCCGTCAGGACGGGGCAGGGACGGCTCTTCCCCGGCCGGCCGCTCCGGTTCCGGCTCGACGGCCTCGGCGGCGAGCGCGAGCGGCGAGACGGGCTCGGGGACGGTGTCCCTCTCGTCCTCCCAGATCAGCACGCCCTGGTAGGCCAGCGGGGTCCGTCCGTTGAACGGCGTGCCCGTCTCCAGCGCCGTCGCGTAGTCGGCCAGGACGTGGCGCAGTCCCTGCCAGGGAGTGAAGGACGGCGAGTCCTCGTCGAAGTACCGGCCGACGCGCCCGTGGTTGGGCCCGGGGCGGCAGGCGAGGAACAGGCCGTCGGAGGACTGCCACCCGATGCCCAGGGTGACGAGCAGCCGCTCGTGCGGCCAGTAGGCGAGCTCGTCGTTCTCGTCCTCGTCGTACCCGTACTCCGCCTCGTCCTCGGCGAGGTCCTCGCCTATGTCCCTCAGGAACTCCGTGCTGCTGACGATGTCCGCCACGCCGGACAGCGGCCCGTAGTACCCCAGCTGGGGCGTCCCGTCCTGGAGCTCCACTCCGTCGTGACGGAGCAACGACTCCTTCAGGTCGGGCGGGAACGCCAGGTCGAGGCGGCGCTCGGCCTCCGCTATGTCCTGCGGGACGGCGGGCGGCCTGAGCCCCGCGTGGCTGGCGGGCGCGTGCTGGGCGAGCCAGGCCTCGATGCGGCCCCAGGACTCGTCAACCGACGGTGTGATCATGCCGGTACCTTACGTACCGGCACTGACAACGCCCGAGGTCAGCTCCTAGAGCTCCATGAAGCGGAACTCGTCCAGCACGGCGAAGCCGGTGCTGTCGTACAGGCCCATCGCGACCTCGTTGCCGCCGAAGACGTTGAACATCATCACCTCGTCGCCGCCCTGCCGGGTGGCCCACTCGCCGACGGCCATCGCGGCCCGGCCGTAGCCCTTGCCGCGGTGCTCCTCGTACACCTCCAGCGAGAAGCCGAAGGTCACGCCCGGCAGGAAGCCGTGGTTCACCCAGCCGGTGCCGATCACCTGGCCGTCGGCCTCCATCGCGTAGAAGGCGTGCCCCGGGGTCAGGTATCCCTGCGGGAGGTGGAGGGCGAAGTCGTGGTCGGACTTCTCCTTGGCCTGCTCCGGGGTCAGGGCTCCGGCCCGGACGATGTCCGCGATGTACGCGGCCTCCTCACCGGCGTACCAGGCCGGGTACTCCTCCTCGGTGAGCCGACGCACCGTCAGGCCCGGCGGCAGCTCGGGCCGCTCGGCCGCGGCGCGCATCCGGTTCTGTCCCCGCACGGGATAGTCGGCGAAGGCGGCGAAGTCCCTCGCTCCGCCGGTGAGCCGGACCTCCACCCGCTGCGCGCCCTGCTCGGCGCACCACCGCTCGGCCCATGCGCGGCCCTGCGGCGCCGTCAGGTCGTGGATCCGGCCCACGGCCGCCCCGTTCTCCTGCGTCACCCCGACCGCTATCCACCCGGTGCCGTCCGTGGCCACCGTCCAGTCGTCCATGCCCTTCGCCGCCCGTTCCAGCAGGGCCCGGGCCAGCGGCTCCGAGCACCCCGCGGCCCGGTACCCGGCCAGCACCCGTTCCTCGAACCCGGCTCGCCACACACCCCGGTCGGTCACTATCTCCATCTCGTCCATCCGGCCACCCTAGGGTCGCCGGCAGAACCTGGCCTTCGAATTAGCCGGTCAGGCTCCGGGGACGGGGCCGTCGTCCAACAGCTCGGGGCCGTTGTTGCGCACGTTGTTGACCGCGGTCGACACGGCGCGCACGTCCAGCCGGCCACCGCCCGGGGTGGCGAGGAGCGCACGCAGTTCGTGCGGGTCCTCGTGCGTGGGGTCGAGCCAGGCGTCGTAGTCGTCGGGGGTGAGGGCGAGCGGCATGCGGGGGTGGATGCGGCCGGCGGCATCGGTGGCCTCGGTGGTGATGATGGTGCAGGTCGCCCACCACGCCGCCGGATCGTCCGCGTCGGCCACCGCGGGGTCGCGCCAGAACTCGTACAGCCCCGCCATCGCCATGACCGCGCCGTCCTCGGGCTGGATGAAGTACGGCTGCTTGTACGCCTTCGCGGTGTCGGCGGCGGGCACGGGAACCCACTCGTAGAAGCCGTCCGCAGGCAGCAGACAGCGGCGTTTGGCGAAGGCCCTGCGGTAGGCCGGCTTCTCGTGCACCGTCTCCACCCTCGCGTTGATCATCTTCACCCCCGAGGCCGGGCTCTTCGACCACGAGGGCACCAGGCCCCACCGCAGCGCGCGCAGCTGCCGCTCCAGCACGCCGGTCTCCCGGTCGGCCCGCTCCAGCACGGCCCAGACCCCGTCGGTGGGGGCGACGTTCCAGCTCGGCTCCAGTGCCTGGCCCGGATCCCTTTGGGTGGCCCCGAACAAGCTGGACAGGTCCTCGGGACCGCGGGTGGAGACATATCGACCGCACATGGGCCACAGCCTGCCACCGCACCCGGCTCCGGCGTCCGAGGCCCGCCCACGGGCCGGGCACGGCAATCGGGGCATCGCGCCCCCGCCCCCCGGACGGTCGTGGAGGCAGCCGCCGGTATATGCCGTTGGGTGACCTACCATGCAGGACATGAGTGATCGTGCGATGCAGGAACCGACCCTGCTCCTCCTGACCGCGCTCGCGGACGAACCCCGCCACGGGTACGCCATCGCGCGCGAGGTGGAGCTGATCTCCGGCGGGCGCGTCAAGATGCGGACCGGCACCCTGTACGGGGCCCTGGAGCGCCTCCTGAGCCAGGGGCTGATCGAGGTCCACGAGGAGCAGATCGTCGACAGCCGGCTGCGCCGCACCTACAGCCTCACCGCCGTCGGCCGCCAGAGCCTGGCCGCCGAGGCACAGAGGATCGCCGCGACCGCGCGCGAAGCCGCCCGCCGCCTGGGCGTCTCCGGAGGGACGGCCACGGCATGAGCCTTCCCCTGCTGCGCCTGTACCCTGCGGATTTCCGCCGGGCCTTCGGCGACGAGATGTCCGAGGCCTATCGGGAGGCGACCGAGGACGCCGGCCCGCTCACCCGCCTGCGGGAGGCCGGCGACATCGTGGCGCACGCGCTGCGCCTGCGCCTGCGGGTGGGGTCCGCGCACCGCGGCGGGCGCCTGTTCGCGGCCGCCACGCCCTTCGCGCTGGCCGCGACGGGCGCGTACTCCGCCTCTCTGCTCGCCTCCAGCCTCAACTACCTCTACGTCACCGGCCAGCCCGACTCCGTAGGCCCCCTCGGCTACGCGATGAACGGCTTCCACCTGCTGACCTTCATCGGCACCGTGATCGCGCTGGGCGGCCGCTTCGCCGCCGGTACGCGGGTCGCGTTCGCCGGCTCGGCGGGCACCGCGGCCTGCCTCCTCGCCGCGGTACTGCCCGGCGCGCTCTACATGCCCCTGATGCACGCGGCCTATCTGGTACCGCCGCTGGCCATCGCGGCCGTCCCGCTGCTCTGCCCGCCGGACCTGCGTCCGTACGGCCGGATCAGGAGCGGTGCGGGCCGGCTGGCGCTCATGGTCTGGGCCCTGCTGGCCGTGGTGATCCTCGCCCTGCCCGATGCGCAGGGGTCCGCCACCGTCCCGCTGTGGCGGTTCGCCCTGCCGCTGGCCGCCGCGCTGGTCCTGCTCGGGCGGGAGGCGCTGTCCGGCATACGCACTGCCGGCCAATTCACTCTGGCCGTCATGCCCTTGCTCGTCACGGGCTACTTCGCGGGGTCGTTCGGCAGGGACACCGCGCTGCCGTTCCTCGGGATGCTCGCCTTCGCCACCCTGGCCGTACGGATGTGGCGCCGCAGGCGTTCCGGGGCGCTCAGCCGTCGTACCGGCCGGCGCTGACACGGATCTTGGACTGGCCGTGGCCGAGCTCCTCCCAGTCCTCCATGAACCGTGCCGTCAGGCCGTGCCCGGCGGCGAGGTCGACGAGGGTCTGGGTGCGGTAGTAGAAGTCCTCGCGCAGGACGTGGTGTTCGGTGCCGGTGGTGCGGTCGAAGGTGAAGTCGAAGTGGCCGCCGGGCGCCAGGACGCGGCCCACGTGGGCGAGGCACTCGTCGATCACCTCGATCGGTGAGTGCGAGAACACGCTGTGGGCGTGGACGACGTCGAAGTAGCCGTCGGGGAGGAAGTCCAGCGTCAGGTTCCCGGTGATGGTCAGGTGCGGGACCTTGGACTGCAGCCCTCGGTCGGTGAGGGTGCGCTTCGCCTCGATGAGGATGTCGGGCGAGATGTCGACGCCGTAGTAGTGGCCCGCTTCGAGGAAGTCGATGAAGCGCCAGCCGGCGCGGAGGTTGCCGCAGCCTATGTCCAGCATGCGCGCCCCGGGCGTCAGCCCGTGCCCGAGAAGGTAGTCGAACTGCATCTGCCCCAGCGCGAGCCAGCGTTCGTGGGTCTGGCTGCCGACGGCGGCCTCGGGGTTGCGGCGCGTGTCCGAGGCCATCACGGCCCGGTAGTAGCTGACGTGGTCGGGGTGCTTGAAGGCCAGCCACCGGTCGCGGGCGGCGCGCTTCAGGTACGGGGCGATCCGGTCCGGCCGGCTCGCGGCGTGGCGGACCTTGTGGGCGAGGGACTCCCGGTTGGCAGTGAGGTTCTTCTTGGTGGCCATGGGCACTCCATCTCCGTCGCACGGCGAAATTCCCGACGACGGGGCAGGAGCGACCGCCGACGGGGAGGATCTTCTTCAGACCTCACCATACGTCGGTGACCGACATATACAAACCGCGGGACTATCTCGGAGGGGACCTCGGGCTCCGCTCCCGCCGGGGCCCTGACGGCGACAAAGGCGTTGTACGGGCAGCGGGGGCGGCCGCATGATCTCCGGATGGACGAGACGCCGAACCGCATCCCGGATTGCCTGCCGACCCTGCGCGACGCGGCGCGCGAAGCGGGCTTCACCATGTCCTGCGACGAACGCACCGGCAGCCTGCTGGCTCTCCTCGCGGCCGCCCGGCCCGGCGGCCGGGTCCTCGAACTCGGCACGGGGGTGGGCGAGGGCACCGCTTGGCTCCTCAGCGGGATGGACAGCGCCTCAGGTCTGGTCACGGTCGAACTGGACGGGGCCGTTCAGAGGGTCGCCCGCGAGCACTTGGGGTCCGACCCCCGGGTGACCTTCGTGACCGAGGACGGCGGCGAGTGGCTGGAGAGGCATGGCAGGGGGCCGTTCGACCTGGTGTTCGCGGACACCTGGCCCGGCAAGTTCACCCACCTGGAACGGACTTTGGACCTCGTGGCGGTCGGCGGGACGTACGTGATCGACGACCTCCTCCCGCAGCCCGGCTGGCCGGACGGCCACGCCGCCGCGGTCGAGCGCCTGCTGACCGTACTGGAGGAGCGCAAGGATTTCCTCAAGCTCCGCATGGCCTGGTCGAGCGGTCTCCTCCTGGCGGTGCGGTCGTCGGCCTAGGCGGCCGACGAAGAAGGTTCGCCCCCGGGGGCGAGGGTGACTTGGGCGGTCCATGACCAGGGCTCCCGGGGTGGATCCCAGTGCACCTGGACGTCGGTGTCGTGGAAGTCGCGCGCGAGTTCCGTCAGCGCAGGCCGGACGTTGGAACGGCAAGTCAAGGCTGAGGACAGTTGTACTGCTCCGGCATCGGTACCGTGACGCAGTACGAGTCCTGGCCGGCGGCCTCTCTGACGACGGCTTCGGGGACGGGGAAGACGACGGTTCGGGAGCGCGGCATTACGACCGTGCCGATCTGGCGGACGAGTGAGGCACGGCCTCCGGCTGAGGTCGGGGAGTCGGTCTTGTAGAGGCCGACCGGGATCCGCGCCCCGGGCTCGAAGCCGTAGATGAGGATCCGGTGGCTGCCGCTGTCCACCACCAAGCGGTCGGGTCTGTCCGGAAGTTCGACCGGGTGGCTGTGGCGGGCCGTCAGTGTGCCCTGGCTCGCCTGGATCGTGAGCGTGCCGGCCGCCGCGAGGTCCTCCCGGGCCTCGTCCGGCGGCACGAACCACCAGCGCTCGCTCTGCAGCACGCCGTCGCCCTGGGGGTGCACGGCCAGCGGCTGCCCGGTGAAGAGCGACTCGGAGGGCTCGTCGTGCTCGTACGTGAGCTCGGAGGCGGCGGGCTGGACCGTGGTCGCGTACTGCCGGCTGCCGGCGGTGACGACGACGTTGACGGGTGCGTCGGGTGAGAAGCCGCTCAGGCAGAGGGCCACCTCGTCGGGGGTGATGACCCGGTCCAGTGCGCGGATGTTGCCGATCCAGACCGCGGGCGAGCCGCCGCCGATGCCGGGGATCTTCCCGAGGTCCGCGGTGCAGTCGGGGGCGGCCCCGTCGCCGGCCGCGAGGATGGTGATCTGCTGGGCCAGGAGGACGTCCGTGGCCGGGTTGGTGGTCGGGGGGATGCTGGGGGGCGGCGTCTGCGTCTGCGTCTGCGTCTGCGTCTGCGTCTGCGTACGGGAAGGGCTCGGGGAGTCGGGGCTGCCGCAACCTGCGACGACCCCGCCCAGCAGGGCGATGCTCAGAATCAGTCGTCTCGGTGTCACGCGCACCACGGTCCTTTCGGGATCAGCCGGCCGGAGAGGCCTCGGGGCACCGGGCGCCGGCGGTCCTGGCCTCTTCCTGGACGGAGTTCTTGATTTCCTCGTACCGCTGCGACGTGATCTCCCCCTTGGTCCGGGCGGCGCCGAGCTGGTCGAGCGCGGCCCGCATGTCGCGGCAGCCCGAGTCCGTGTCGCCGCGCTGGAACTCCCAGGAGGCCGCGAGCGCCTGCCAGAGCCCGCGCCGGGCGAAGCCGCGTTCCCCGGCGATCGCTTCCTTGATGAAGGAGATGGCAGCGGCCAGATCGCCGCGCCCGAAGGCATGCACCGCCGCGACGGAGGCCGCCAGTGTTTGCAGGTCCTTGACCGTGCGGCCCCCCTCGGCGGAGCGGACCCGCTGCAAGGCCCGCTCGATGGTCCCGTCATCGGGAACGATCCGCGCCGTCACCCTGCACTGCTCCACCTGGGCGAGGTTCACCGACGCCCGCAGCCTGCCGACTTCGGAGAAGAGGCCTTCGGCCGCGAGGCGCCGCAGCTCGGCGGACGAGGCGGTCAGCGCCTCGGCGTCCACCGTCCCCGGGCGACAGCTCGGTGAGGGGCCGAGCGCCAGCTGGTACTGCGCGCCCGCCAGGCTGAGGCGCGCGCGCAGTCCGATCCGTCCGTTCGGGTCGATGGCCCGGTAGTCGGCACGAGCCGCTTCGAGGTAGGGCTTGCGTTGAGCCGCGGGGAGGCCGAAGGCCACTTGTTCGAGGGCGTGGCCGCGGAAGAGCCGGACCAGGTCGGTCGTGACGAACTCGGCGCCGTCTTCCCGCCGGGCGGCGCCCGTGTCCGTATCCGTGCCCGTGCCCGCGGGCAGCAGTCGGTCCAGCTCCCGCTTCGCCTCTTCGACCTCGCCGTTGCGCCAGAGGTCGAGAGCGTGGGTGAACCCGGCCAGTCCGCGCGTGCGGCGTACCAGCTCGGTGATCACGTGTCTGCGGCCGGTGTCGGAGGTCCAGTCCTGGTCGAGCCGGATCGGTCCGCTGAGGTACCACCCGGCGAGCTCGGGTGCGTCGGCCACCTGAGCGGCCCGTACGTAGACAGCCGGACGGAGTTCGGTCTGCCCGGCGGAGTCGGTGGTGACGAGACCGCCGATGACGATCCCGGCGTTCGTCCGCTCGACGAAGCCGTTCGTCCAGTCGTCCAGCTCCTGGTGGTCCTGCCCCGCCTTGCCGAGTACCTCCAGGGGTGGCGAGATCAGCCTGGCGTAGTCCTGTGCCCTGCTGCCCTCGGGCAGCTGGTCCTTCATCAGATCCGCCGTGAAGACCTCCGACACGTCGTCCAGCACCTGTTGGTCGTGACCGGCGCCGACGCCCTCGAATCCGACCACGGCCACGTCCTGACCCCCGGGCAGGCGGGGCAGCTCCGGCGGCGGTGGACTGGGCTGGAAGACGATCACCAGAGTGATGCAGACGGCGAAGAAGCCCACCAGGCCGGCGACGGACAGCCAGCGCCTGCGGCGGGACATCTTGGGCCGGTCGGCAAAGGCCTTCCTGACGACGACGATCCCGCCGATCAGGGCCGCGAGGAGCAGGAGAGCGGCGGGTACGGGGCCGGACTCGATGCCGAAGAGCTGGAGCAGCGGACCGAGGCTCGCCGTGAGCAGCGTGCCCGCCATCGCCGCCAGAGTCCAACCCGACAGCGGTGAACCGGAACCGTTGCCCGGCTCCTCGGGTTCTTGCGGAGGCTCGGCGGCGGGGCCTTCGTCCGGGGCGTCCGACTCAGAGCCGTCCAGCGTGGTCTCCCTTCGGAACACGGTTCGCGGTCGCACCTTTGCATACATTCCGGACAAAGGGGTGGTGCCGCTCCGTGGACGGCGCGGAAGTCCTACGGGCCCTCGGTCCTCAGGCCGAGTCGATGTCGATGGTCCGGCCGTCGGGGTCCGTGAGCAGATGGCGGCCGGGCGCGAGCGGTGGCACCGCGGCGGCGCCGACCAGGATGAGACCCAGGCGCAGGGCGCCGGTCTCGCGGCCGGGACGGGCGGGGTAGAGCTCGAAGACCGTGCCGTCCGCCAGGACGGCCGCGTAATGGCGGGTACCCTGTCCGTGCCGCTCGGCCGCGAAGGGCCAGGGGGCCGCTGCCCGGGACCCCCTCAGTGGTCCAGCAGCCGCCATGCGGTCAGGGCGAGCCTGGCGCGGGTCAGTCCGGTGGGCGCGGTGAGTTCGATGCCCAGGGCCTTGCCGATCTGGTCCAGGCGGCGGGCGACGCTGCTGTGGTGCAGGTGGAGGAGGTCGGCGGCCTGGCGCAGGGATCCGGTGGCGCAGTATGCGTCCAGGGTCTCCAGGTCTTCCGGTGTCCCCGCCATGCGGCTGATCGCGGCCACGTCGGAGTTGTCCCGTACGGCGTCCTGCGGTATCCCGGCGAGGAGCGCCAGCGCTCCCAGGTCTTCGTGGCGGACGACGGGTTCGCGCGAGGTGGTGAAACGCAGGGCGGTACGGGCCTGCGCCCAGGCCCGGCCCGGGTGCTCGGCGGCGCCGATGCCCGCGCGGACGCCGGCCGGAAACCGGCCCGGGTCGACGGTGGTGGCGAGGAGGACGCCCACGTCGGCGACCGATGCCGCCTTCACCGGACGGGCCGGGCAGACCAGGCTGCCGATCCGGTCGAGCGGGAGCCGCGACCGTACGGCGACGACACGGACCGGCAGGTCGACGGCGAAGCCCAGGAGCCGCAGCGCCCGGGCCCGGGCCGCCTCGTCGCTGTCGGAGCTGATCACCAGTTCCACGAGGGCGGGGTCGGCCATGGTGGTCCGGGCGGGACCGTAGCGCTCGACGGCCGCCGCGGTGGCGATGGAGAGCCGGTCGAGCAGCACCTCGTCGAGCGGGCTCGGCGGGCCGGGGCGTTCCAGCCACACCGTGCCGATCTCCTCCTCGTCGAGGGTGATCGGCGCCGTGGTGGACTCGGGCGACGCCGGGGCGGGTGCTTCCCTGCCGTCGGGCGAGAAGCGGATCACCTGCCCCGTGGCGTGGAGCCGAAGCCCGGCCACGCACTCGGCGAGACCCGCCGAGGCCCGGGTGAGCGCGGGGAGGTCCACCCGGCGGCGCATCAGCGTGTCGTAGAACGCGACGACGCGGATGGCGCCTTCGACGTGCGAGTCCAGTCCCGACAGCCTTACCGCCAGTGCCTCCATGTCAGGAGGATAGGTCCCGACGCGGGCAGCGGCAGCGCCGATCGGCGCGCGATCCGGGGGCGATGCCCGACGGATGTCGGATGAACGCGCCGGTGGCGGCCGTGAGGATGGTCGACATGAACCCCGAACTCGAAGCATTCGTCCCGCTGATCCCCCGCATCGACCTGACCGACCAGGCCGCCTCTCGCAAGTACTACACCGACCTGGCCGGCGCCCGGACGGCGCCGGACGTCGCCGGGCTGGAGATCGAGGACCACACCGTGCCCGCCGAACCGGACGTGCCCGTACGGGTCTACCGCCCGCGCCAGGCACAGGGCGCCGTCATCTGGCTGCACGGCGGCGGGTTCGTCATGGGCGACCTGGACACCGAGCACGTCTGGGCCGCCGGGCTCGCCGAAGGCGCCGGCGCGGTGGTGATCTCGGTGGGCTACCGCCTGGCGCCCGAGCACCGGTTCCCGGCCGCGCTGGACGACGTCTACGCCGTACTGGACTGGGCGGCCGGGCACGCGGCCGAACTCGGCATCGACCCCGAGCGGATAGCGGTCGGGGGCCACAGCGCCGGCGCGGGGCTCGCGGCCGCGGTGGCGCTCCGCGCCCGTGACCAGCAGGGGCCGGCGATCCGCTTCCAGCTGCTCAACGAGCCCGAGCTCGACGACCGCCAAGAGACCTGGTCCGCCCGGAACTTCACCGACACCCCGTGGTCGAACCGCGACCTGGTCACCGCGTCGTGGCAGCACTACCTGGGTTCCGGACCCGCCACGCCGTACGCCGCCCCGGCGCGGGCCACCGACCTGTCGGGCCTGCCCCCGGCCTACATCGCGACCGCGGAGTTCGACCCGAACCGCGACGAGGACATCACCTACGCGCTGCGGCTGCTGCAGGCGGGGGTGTCGGTCGAACTCCACCAGTGGCCAGGCACCTTCCACGGGTCGCAGGCGATCCAGTCCGCCGAGATCTCCCAGCGGCAGGTCACCGAACTCGGCGCCGCTCTGCGCCGCGCCCTGCGCGACTGAGGAACGACAGGACCGACGAGGACGGGGAGAGCGATGACCACCACCGAGGTTGCCCACGCGAGGGAGCGGCCCGCACGGGCTGCCGGGCTGCTGCGACCGTACTACTGGAGTTTCGCCGCCGTTGTGATCTTGCAGGTGATCGGTGCCGTGGCGGGTCTGGCGCCGCTCGTGGCGGTCGTCGAACTGGGGCGCACCCTGCTGTCGCCCGGCCCGGTCGATCGGGACCACGTCTGGACGGTCGTGATCGCGGGTGCGGCCGGGCTGTTCGTCCGGCTGCTGTTCACGGCCGCGTCGTCCGGCATCGGGCACGTCCTCGACGGCCGGGTGCAGCTGGCGCTGCGCCGCCAACTGGCCGCGCGGCTGGGGCTCGTACCGATCGGCTGGTTCTCCCGGCGCCGGACCGGCGAGCTGGCCAAGGTGGTCGGGGAGGACGTGGGTGCGGTGCACCCGTTCATCGCGCACACCCCCGGTGAGCTCGTCTCCGCCTTCGTGGTCCCGCTGGTGTCGCTGGTCTACCTGTTCGGCATCGACTGGCGGCTGACGCTGATCACGCTCGTACCGGTGGTGCTGGCGGTCGCGCTGGTTCCGCTGATGATGACTCCGACCCGGCTGCGCGAACAGGAGGAGTTCGACACGGCCATGGGGCGGATCTCGAACTCCGTGGTCGAGTTCGTGCAGGGAATCGCGGTGGTCAAGGCCTTCGGCGGATCCGGGCGCGCCCACGGCAGGTTCCTGACGGCGGCGGACGATTTCGTCGCGACCTTCCACCGGTGGGTGCACGGCATCTCCAGGATCGCCGCGGGGATGCAACTGGTGCTCTCACCACCGTTCGTCCTGCTGGTCGTACTGATCGGCGGCGCGGCTCTGATCACGAACGGCGACCTGCCCCCGGCCGACCTGCTGCCCTTCCTGCTGCTCGGGCTGGGTCTGACCGCTCCGGTGGCGGCCCTCGGCCACGGCTTCGACGAGATGCAGGCCGCGGGGCGCGCGGTCGGTCGGATCCATGACGTGCTCGACGTACCGCCCCTGCCGGAGCCCGCGCACCCCGCCGCACCCCGGGGCCACCGGGTGGAACTGCGTGACGTCCGGTTCGGGTACGAAGCCGGGCACGAGGTGCTGCGGGGGATCGACCTGGCGCTCGAACCGGGGACGGTCACCGCGGTCGTCGGGCCGTCGGGCAGCGGAAAGTCCACGCTGGTCCGGCTGTTGCCGCGGTTCTTCGATCCGGACCACGGATCTGTCGTCCTCGGCGGGGTCGATCTGCGCGAGCTCGCCGGCGCCGAGCTCCACCGGATGGTCTCCTTCGTCTTCCAGGACGTCCGTCTGCTGCGCGCGTCGGTCGCGGACAACATCGCGCTGGCCGTGCCGCACGCCGACCTCGACGACGTCGTCCGCGCCGCCCGGCTGGCGAACGTCCACGACCGGATCCTCGAACTTCCCCGTGGATACGACTCGGTGATCGGTGAGGACGCCGGTCTGTCGGGTGGCGAGGCACAGCGGATCTCCATCGCGCGCGCCCTGCTCGCCGACGCACCCGTCCTGGTGCTCGACGAGGCGACCGCCTTCGCCGACCCGCACACCGAACAGGCGGTGCGCCGGACCCTGGCGTCGCTGGCCGGCGACCGGACCGTGCTGGTCATCGCCCACCGCCTGGAAACGATCGCCGACGCCGACACCGTCGTGGTGCTGGAGGACGGGGCGATCGTCGAGCGCGGCACTCCCGCCGAACTGCTGGCGCACGACGGCCGGTTCGCCGCGTTCTGGCATTCCCACCGATCGGTGACCGCCGATGGGGCCGAGGCGGCCGAGGCCTACGGCGGCACACCGCGAGGAGACGAGCCCCGATGATCCGAATGCTCCTGCGCGTACTGGGACGCGAGTACGCCCGGCCGCTGCGCCGCGCCGTGGCCCTGATGACGGCGACCGCGGTCGCCGAGGGACTGTCCTACGCACTGCTGGTTCCCGTGCTGCACGCGCTGTTCGGCAGCACGCCCGAGGACGCCTGGCCCTGGCTGATCGCGTTCGGGGTCGTGATCGCGCTCTACGCGGCGCTGCGCTACAGCAGCGATCTGTCCGGGTTCCGCGTCGGGACCGCGCTGTTGCGCGGCATGTACCACCGGCTCGGCGACCATCTGGCCCGACTGCCCATCGGCTGGTACGGAGCGGGCCGCCTCGGGGAGGTGTCCGTGCTGGCCAGCCGCGGCGTGCTGCAGGCGATGGGCGTGATCGCGCATCTGCTGGCGCCGTTCATCTCCGCCACCGTGACGCCCCTGGTGATCGTCGCCGTGATGCTCGCCTTCAACTGGCAGCTCGGACTGGCCGCGTTGATCGCCGTACCGGTCGTGGTGGCGATCCAGGTCCGGACGGGACGCTCGACGGCCGCCGCCGACGCGGAGCGCGCCGAGCGCGACGAGGAGGCCACCGGGCGGGTCGTCGAGTACGTCCAGGCCCAGCCGGTGCTGCGGGCCGGCGGCCGGACCGCCGAGCGCTTCGGGCTGCTCGACGACTCGCTGCGGGACATCGAGCGGGCCTCCCGCCGCTCCACCCTGTCGGCGCTGCCCGGCGCGGTGGGCCTGACGCTCGCGGTGCAGGCGGCGTTCACGGCGCTGCTGGTCCTGGGCGCCCGCCTGGCGCTCGACGGGGACATCGGGGTGGCCGAGGTCCTGACGGTCCTGGTGCTGGCCGCCCGCTGTGCGGATCCGCTGCTGTCCCTGTCCGACATCGGCGGCAGGCTGCGCGGCGCGCGGTCCGTGCTGGCGAAGCTCGACACGGTCCTGCGCACCGAGCCGCTGCCGGAACCCGCCGAGCCGGTGCGGCCGGTGGGCCACGGCCTGGAGTTCGAGTCCGTCAGCTTCCGGCACGGGGACCGCACGGTGTTCGCCGGCGCCTCGTTCTCCGTACCGCAGGGGCAGCGGCTCGCCGTGGTCGGACCGTCGGGTGCGGGCAAGAGCACACTGCTGCAACTGCTCGCACGCTTCTACGACGTGGACGCGGGCGCGGTGCGCGTGGGTGGCGTGGACGTGCGGGCGATCGACACGGAGGTGCTGATGTCGCAGATCGCCATCGTCTTCCAGGAGGTCCATCTCTTCGACGGCACCATCGAGGAGAACGTGCGTCTCGGCCGTCCCGACGCCGACGAGGCCGAGGTACGGGCGGCAGCGACGGCGGCGGGGCTGGACGAGGTGATCGGACGGCTGCCCGGCGGCTGGGCGACGGATGTCGGCGAGGGCGGCGCACTGCTGTCGGGCGGTGAGCGCCAGCGCGTCTCGATCGCGCGAGCGCTGCTGAAGGACGCGCCCGTCGTATTGCTCGACGAGGTGACCTCCGCGCTGGACCCGGTGAACGAGGCGGCGGTCCACGAGGGCATCGAGCGCCTGATGGCGGGCCGGACCGTGGTGATGGTGGCGCATCGGCTGCGGACCGTCCGGCGGGCCGATCGCATCGTCTTCCTGGACGGCGGCCGGATCGTGGAGGAAGGCGACCACGACGAACTGCTGCGCCGCGGTGGCCGCTACGCCGACTTCTGGCAGGCCTCCATGACGCCGGCCGCGCGTGAATGAACCGGTAGGCCCTCGCCGGCCGCCGCCCCACGCAGCGGCCGACGAGGCTTCCGGTCCCGCGGTCCCGGTCCCGGTCCGCTAGGGAGTGGTGTTGTCGGTGACCGTGCCGTCCGTACCGGACACGGTCACCGAGTGCCGGACGCCGTCCGGTCCCAGGACGACGGCCCGCCAGGCGCTGCCGCCGCCCTCCTGGGCGACCACGCGCATGCTCTCGACCTTGCCGCCCGGCACCGCCGCGGCGGCCTTGTCGGCCGCGGCGCCGATCGCCAGCGACGGGAGCGGTGCAGGGGCCTTCTTCGGGGACCCCGGCCGGCCATCGCCGTCGTCGAGCCCCTTGAGGCCGTCGAGACCGTCGCGCACCTTCGGACCGTCGTGCCGGCCCTGGCCGCCGCCCGGCCGGCCGCCGTGGCGCTCGCCCTCACCGACGGGACCCCACTTGCCGCCGCCCTCGTGGTCGGCCTCGAACCACGCGAGGCGCGGGCCCCGGTCCACCCGCCCGTGGTGGTGCTCGGCGACGGCGACGGCCGCCGCCCCGCCGCCCACGATCACCACGGCCGCGCCCAGCACCGCCCACCGGGCTCCCCTGCTCCGGGGCACCAGGCGGTCCAGGGCGGCGCGCCCCCGGCCCCCGCCCTTCGGGGCGTCCTCCGGCTGAGGGGACTGCGGGGGCCGCTCGGGCCGCTCGGGCTGCTCAAGCGGCGGGAAAGCATCAGACATACCGGCACTCCTCAGGACACCGGGCACTCACTGCACCCGGCTGGTTCCCGAGCATGCTGAGCCGATCCTGAAGCCCACCTGAAGCTTCCTGAAGACCCCTTCAGCCGCCTGTCGTCCGCGCCTGAGACCCTGTCGGCATGCGCGTACTGGTGGTGGAGGACGAACGGCGGCTGGCGGTGGCCCTCCAGCGGGGGCTCCAGTCGGAGGGTTTCTCCGTGGACGTGGCCCATGACGGGCCGCAGGGCCTGTGGATGGCCACGGAGCACGACTACGACCTGATCGTGCTCGACATCATGCTGCCCGGCCTGAACGGCTACCGGGTGTGCGCGAAACTGCGCGCGGCCGGCAACGAGTCGGGAATCCTCATGCTCACCGCCAAGGACGGCGAGTACGACGAGGCGGAGGCCCTGGACACCGGCGCCGACGACTTCCTGTCCAAGCCGTTCTCCTACCTCGTCCTGGTCGCCCGGCTCCGCGCGCTGGGCCGCCGTACGGGCCGCCGGCGCCCCCAGGTGATGCAGTTCGGCGACCTGCTGATCGACCCCGCCCGGCACTCCTGTTCCCGCGGCGGTACGGAGATCCGGCTCACCGCCCGGGAGTTCGCGGTCCTGGAGTACCTGGCCCGGCGCGCGGGCGAGGTGGTGTCCAAACGGGACATCCTGGCGCAGGTCTGGGACAGCGCCTTCGACGGCGACCCCAATGTCGTGGAGGTCCACGTCAGCGCCGTACGCCGCAAGATCGACGCGCCGTACGGGCGATCCGCGCTGGAGACCGTACGCGGCGCGGGGTACCGGCTGGCGGCCGACGGTGGCTGAGCGACGACCCCTGTTCCGACCGGGCCCGCACCGGCCGGGCCCGCTGAGCCCGCTGAGCCGGCTGCGGCCACCGTGGCAGCTCCGGCAGCTCCGCCGGCTGTGGCCCACCACGGTCCGGGCTCAGGCCACCGCGGGCGCCTGCGCGGTGGTGGCCGTGGCCCTGGCGTTCGCCTCGTTCGCGCTGCTCGGGATGCTCTCGGCCGATCTGCGGCGCAACGCGGAGAACGACGCCCGCCGCCAGGCCGAGACGGTGGCCCAGCTCGCCGCGGCCGGGCGGCTCGACCGCGCACGGCCCGCGGCCCGCGGGGTCGACTTCGTCCAGGTCGTGGACGCCGACGGCAGGGTCCTCTTCGCCAGCCCGAACCTGGCGGGCCTTCCCCCGTTCCCCAGGGCCCGCGCCGCGGGACCGGGCACCAGCGTCCACACCTGGAAGGTCCGCCCGCTCGGGAACGAGCAGCGCCAGCGGGTCGTACGGGTCGTCACGGACACCCCGGAGGGCATGGCCACCGTCTACGCGGGGGCCTCCCTGCGCGACGCGGACGCCGCCGCCGACAGCACGACCGCCGCGCTCGCGATCGGCGTACCCCTGCTGCTGGCCACCGTCGCGCTCGTCACCTGGCGGGTCACCGGCCGCGCGTTGAGGCCGGTCGAGGAGATCCGCGCCGAGGTCGCCGGGATCTCCGACCGCGACCTGCACCGCCGGGTGCCGGTACCGGCCACCCGCGACGAGGTCGCCCGCCTGGCGGAGACCATGAACGCCACGCTGGACCGGCTGGAGGCCTCCGGTGTCCGCCAGCGGCAGTTCATCGCGGACGCCTCCCACGAGCTGCGCAGCCCCATCACGGTCCTGCGCACGCAGTTGGAGGTGGCCCTGGCCGTCCGGGATCCGCAGCTGTGGCCCGAGCTGATCAGCGGTGCGCTGGAGGACATCGAGCGGCTCCAGCAGCTCTCCTCCGACCTGCTGCTGCTCGCGCGCATCGACGCCGCCCAGCCCGTGGCGGCCGTCCGCCTGGTCCTGACCGACCTCGTGCGGGACACGGTGGGCGCCCGGCTCGGCGACCGCGTGCCCGTACGCACCGACCTGGCGGCCGGCGTAGCGGTGTCCGGGAGCGAGCTGTGGCTCGGCCGGGTCGTCACGAACCTGCTCGACAACGCCCAGCGGTTCGCGGACCGGGAGATCCGCGTCGTGCTGCGCACCGGCGGTGGGGCGCACGCGCGGAGCGCCGTACTGGAGGTCACCGACGACGGGCCCGGTGTCCCGCCGGATGACCGGGAGCGGATCTTCGCGCGGTTCACGCGCCTCGACGACGCCCGCAGCCGCGACCACGGTGGGGCCGGACTGGGGCTCGCCATCGCCCGTGACCTGACCGCCCACCACGGCGGCACCCTGACCGCCGAGGACTCCCCGCGCGGGGCCCGCTTCGTCGTCCGGCTGCCGCTGTCAGCCCCGACGGGCGATCACGGGAGCGGTCACGGGAGCGGTCACGGGAGCGATGACCGGAGCGATCACCGGAAGTCGAGCATGTAGAAGACCTTGTCGTAGCGGCGTTCGCCGACGGCGACGAAGTCGGGCAGCCGCCCGTACTCGGTGAAGCCCAGCGACCGGTAGAGGTGCAGGGCTCCGCTGTTGTCGCCGCGGGCGTCCAGGGTCAGCACCTCGACACCGGCCCGGCGGGCGTCGGCGATCAGAGCGGCGGTCAGCGCGCGTCCGACACCGTGACCGTGCACCGCGGCGTCCACCGCGAGCTTCTCCAGATCGGCGTGCGGCCGATGGGTCGGCCGTGCGTAGCGCAGCCAGTACCCGAACCCGACGAGCCGATCGCCGAGGTACGCGGCACGCAGCGCCCCGTCCCCCGCGCGCACGGCGGCGACGACGCGGCCGAGGAGTTCCTCCACCGCATCGCGCGAAGGCGGTTCGACCCAGCCCAGCGCGGCCCCGTCCCGGACCAGGTCCCCCAGGATCCGGTGGGCCGTCTCCACGAACCGGCCTCCCGGTTCGGGATCGGAGGCCGGCTCCCTCACGTGGAGGACGACAGGTTCACCGGTCCCGCTGCTGATCATGGCCGTGTTCATGACCAGCAGCCTAAGGCGCATCCGGGGCGGCAAGTGGGCGATCGCGGGGGCGGGCGCGGGCGGCGCGGCGGCGTGTCGGGGGAGGTCGGGGGCCGGCTGCGCCACGGTGGGAGTTGTCGCCCCGACCCGAGCGAGAGGTCCGCCATGACCGCCGAAGGCCCTTTGCACACCAACCGACGCACGCTGCTGCTGGCCGTCGGAAGCACCGCGATCACCGCGTTGGCATCCGCCTGCGCCGCACGGCAGCCCGGAACGGAGGCGGCGGGCCGGGCTCCCGCCGTGCAGGCCGCCGCCACGGGCAAGCCGTCCGGTCCGGCGCCCGCGTGCGTACTCACGCCCGAGACCGGGGACGGCCCCTACTACACCCCCAAGAGCCAGATCCGGTCCGACGTCGTGGAGGACCGCGAGGGAGTTCCGCTGCGGCTGGACCTGAGCGTCGTCCGGGTCTCGCAGGGCTGCAAGCCGATGGCGAAGGTCGCCGTGGACGTCTGGCAGGCCGACGCCTCCGGCATCTACTCGCAGAACGGCGCCTCGTACCTGCGCGGCACCCAGACCACCGACGAGGACGGCCGCGTGGTGTTCCACACCATCGTGCCCGGCTGGTACGCGCACATCGCCCCGCACGTGCACTTCAAGGTGCGCCCCGACGGGCGCGGCGAGGTCGCCTCCCAGCTGTTCCTACCCGAGGAACTGCTCAACAAGGTCTACGCGGGCGAGCCGTACTCCCGGCGCAAGGCGCCCGCCCACCCCAACACCCGCGACGACCGGTACGCGGCCACGGGGCCCCGGATGACGCTGAGCCCCGTCGCGGAGGGGACCGGCTACCGGGCCTCGTTCGTGATCGGCATCTCCTGAGCGGACGCGGGCCGGTGGGGACTCTCCGTGGGCGAACGCCCCTTCAGCGGCGGCGGGTCAGGGCGGCCGGGGCGCCGGCCGACTGGGCCCCTTCCGATTCGAGCGTCAGCCGGTCCGGTTCCGCCATGGTCAGGACGTAGAGGTTGCCCTTGGGGCAGTCGATCGCGGCCGCGCGGTCGGTCGGGTGGCTGGTCGCTGCCGCGAGGACCACCGTGTCCTGCCGGATCTGCCTCAGCTCCAGGGCCTCCGTGCACCCCAGGTTCCGCCCGGTGGCGACCTCCTTGAGGTCGCTGACCTGCCGACCCACGAGCTCGCCCACGGCCCCGGAGTGCAGGGTGACGGTGACGGAGAACTCGCCAGTTTTGGCCCGGGTGATGCCGTCCGCGTCCGGTGTCCCGGGCCCGACGGCGGTCCACGTACCGGCCCACGACTCCGGCAGCGAGACCTCGCCGCGGCCACCGCCGTCGCCGTCCCAGGGAAGCCTGATCGGGAGCGCGGCGGCCGCCGCGAGCACGGCGGCGCCGGCCGCCGCGCCCAGCAACCGGGGCCGGCGCAACGCCCATACGCCCCGCCACCCGGAGTTCACGGTGGACGGCGGCGCGGTGCCGCCAGCCGTGTACGGGTGCACCGCCGCCGCGGAGGCGGGCGGCGTGGGCGGGGGAACCGGCAACGGGCCGAACTCCCCGGGCGCGGCGACGGGCGGCCGTGGTTCGGTGAGCAGCCGCCGCAGTTCCGCCTCCCGGCGGGTGACCTCGGCCGCCAGGGCGGGCCCCGCCGCCCCGCTCCAGTCCTCCCCCTCGGCGGCCCCGAGCCGCGCGCGCACTTCCTCGGCGGTCGGACGCCGCTGCGGGTCCTTCGCCAGGCACTCCCGCACCAGCGGGAGAAGCGACTGCGGCACGCCGTCGAGCAGAGGCTCGTCGTGGACGATCCGGTACAGGAGGGCCGGGAGTTCCTGCTCCTCGCCGTGCGCCAGGAACGGGCTTCGGCCGGTCGCCGCGTACACGAGGGCCGCGGCCAGCGAGAACACGTCCGCCGGCGCCGCGGCGACGGCGCCGGTCGCCTGCTCCGGCGCGAGGTAGCCGGGCGTGCCGATGACCGCGCCGGTCTGGGTGTGGCGCGGGTCGTGCACGGCGCGGGCGATGCCGAAGTCGATGAGGAAGGGCCGCTCGGCGCCCAGCAGTACGTTCGCCGGTTTGATGTCGCGGTGCACGACTCCCGCCGCCCGTACGGTGACGAGCGCGGCCGACAGCTCGCGGGCCAGGCACCGTACGGCGGGCTCCGCGAGCGGCCCGTTGCGGCGCACCCAGTCGCCCAGGGACGGTGCGGCGATGTACTCCGTGGCCAGCCACTGCGCGGGCTCCCCCGGCGGGCTGAAGTCCACCACCGAGACCGTCCACGCGCAGCGCACGCGGTCGTTGGCGCGTATCTCCCGGGTGAACCGTTCGGCGAAGCCCGGCTGCCGGCTCAGGTCCCGGTGCACGGTCTTGAGGGCCAACGGCCTGCCGGACGCCGTCCGGGCCAGGAACACCTCGCCCATTCCGCCCTCGCCGAGCCGCGCCAGGAGTCGGTACCCCCCGATCTCCGGCGGGTCACCAGGCCGCAAAGACTCCACCAACTCACCCCGCCCTCGACGCCGTTGCCGAGCAGCAGTGTACGGACCGCCCGGCGGGCCGCCTGCGACACCGTCCCGGTCCTCACCGGCCGGGTGGTCGGCCGCCTCGGGTCAGCGCGGCGTCGGCCGCGTCGAGGATGTTGCGGAAGGTGCGGGTGATGACCGGCTTCGCCAGGCGCCGGGTCAGGAAGGCGCCGATCAGGGGGACGGGGATCTCGGCGCGGGTCGTCCAGTCGACCCGGGTGCCGCCGTCGACCTCGGTGAACGTCATGCGGCCGAACTCGTGCCTGGCCGGCGGCAGACTGCGCTCGACGACGTACTCGGTGGCGTACGGCGGCTCGTACCGGGTGATGGTCTCCCGGAACCAGCCGATCAGCCACAGGTGGCTGCGCACGGCGCCGACTCCGTAGGGCGCCGATTTGCCGTGCCGGGTCAGGCGGCAGCGCAGGACCAGCGGCGAGCCCGTGTAGTTGGTGGTCGTGGTGAGCCAGGCGAACACGTCCTGGACCGGTGCGTCGATGACGCGTCCGACGGTCATGGTTTCCACGGTCAGTTGCCTCCTCTGTCGAGCGGGAGCACCGTCTCGGCGCGGTGCAGCTTGTCCGGGTTGCGCACGCCGTAGAGGCCGGTGATCCGGCCGTCGTGGATCTCGAACGCGACCAACCAGTCGAGTTCATCGCCGGTGACGAACCGGGCCGCCGGCATGCCGTTGTACGTGGCGTCCTCGATGCGGGTCGCGGGGGTGGTGGTGCGGAGCACGCCGAGGACGAACCGGGCGACCTCGGCGGGGCCGGTGATCGGGCGGCGGGCTGCGACGACCTTGCCGCCGCCGTCGGAGATCTGCACGACATCGGGCGCCAGCAGGTCCATCAGCGTCTGGACTTCGCCGGAGGCCGCGGCGTGCAGGAACCGCTGGACGATCTGCCGGGAGGCGTGGGTGTCGGGCTCGAAGCGGCGGCGCCGCGCATGGACGTGCCTGCGTGCGCGGTGGGCGATCTGGCGGACGGTGGCCTCGGGCCTCCCGACCGAGGCGGCGATCTCGCCGTGGGTGTAGCCGAACACGTCGTGCAGCACGAACACCGCGCGCTCGGTCGGGTTCAGGGTCTCCAGGACGAGCATCATGGCCATCGACACCGACTCGGCCAGGATCACGTCCTCGCTCACCTCGGGAGCGGTGCGGATGGGCTCGGGCAGCCACGTGCCGACGTACTCCTCGCGCCGGGCCCTGAGCGTGCGCAGGTGGTTGAGGGCCTGCCGGGTCACCACGCGGACCAGGTAGGCGCGCGGATGCCCGACGGTGGCCGGATCGACCGCGCTCCACCGCAGGAAGCTCTCCTGCAGTACGTCCTCGGCGTCGGCGGCGCTGCCCAGCATCTCGTAGGCGAGGGTGAACAACAGCGGTCGGTGTTCGGTGAAGACGTCCTCGGCCGTCATGTGCGGCTCCCCTCTTCGGCTGCCCATGGAGACACCGCGCACCGGCGAACCGTGACAGCCCTGCGGTGTGATCCGCTTCACAGGTTCGTCCGGCGCGGATAATGGCACCGGACGAACCCATGCACCGACCCGAGAGACGAAGAACCAGATGACCCTGAAGGAAGGCCAGCGGGTGAAGCTGGCTGCGGACACGAGGCTGACCGAGTTGCTTTCGGTGACGGGGGCGGTCGCCGGAGTCCTGTCTCTGGCGGCGGGCACCGAGGGCACCGTCGAGCGGGTGGTCGAGCACGACGAGCAGAGCCAGGAGGTCCGCGAGTACGTGCGGCTCAAGTCGCTCCTGGACGCCTTCGGCCATGAGATGCCGACCGCGAGCAAGCGGCAGTTGGAGGAAGAGGTCGGATCCCTCGAACCCGCGTGGATCGCCTACCAGGAGCAGCGGCTGCGCGTGACGGTCCGCGTCCGCTTCGACAACGGGTTCCTCCTCGACGACACGCACGAGGACCTCTTCGCTCCCGCGTGACCGGCTCCCCCTGGCGAGGCCGCGGCTACCGGCCGAGCAGGGGCAGCACCTCGATGGAATGGTCCTGCCAGATCAGGCGGGAGGCCTCCTCCGGGTACGCGGTGACGTCCGGCCGGGCGTCGAAGAGCTGTACGAGGCGTTGTCCGGGGTCGTACGCGGGCCAGCCCGGGTCGCCGTGGGTGGCGAAGGCCGTCCACGCGGCGCGCATCCGGGCGGACAGCGCCTCCGCCTCCGGGGAGGGGCCTTCGCCGATCAGCACGGCGGGCTGGCCGCGGTCCAGGTTGCCGAAGACGAGCGGCACGTCGAGGCCGTGGCAGGCGCCGAACGCACCGCCCATGCCGGGGGCGGGCCAGGTCAGCTCGTAGACGTGGGCACGGCCGCCGGCGGCGGTCCGGGCCTGGGCGAGGTGGAAGCTCGGCATGCGGAACAGCCAGTCGGAGTGGACCAGTTCGTACAGCTCCTCCGGGCCCGCGGCCGGAAAGCCGTCGCGGTAGCGGCGCGCGCCGTCCCGGCCGGGGGCGAAGGCGTTCAGGGCGGCCGCGGCCTGCTCCTCTGTGACCTGGCCGAGCAGGCCGTCGAGCGCGGTGAACAGCCGCTGTTCGTCGCGGGTGTGGCCGACGAGGAGCTCCACGTCCCGGGCGGCGCCGTCGGCCAGGGCCTGCCACGGGGTGACGGGCAGCGCGTCACCGTCGACGACCGGCGAGAAGGGGATCGACCGGTGCGCGGCCAGGCCCCAGCGCTCCGCCCACCGGTCCATCTTGGCGCCGACCGCATCACCGGCGGCCGACAGCTTGGCCGGTGCCACCGTGGCCAGGTCGGCCGCCGTGGGCCTCAGCCCCAGCTCGGCGGCGCAGGA
The DNA here is from genome assembly GCF_055604165.1 of Streptomyces sp. NPDC037242. NCBI lineage: Bacteria > Bacillati > Actinomycetota > Actinomycetes > Kitasatosporales > Streptomycetaceae > Streptomyces > Streptomyces sp. NPDC037242. Next base: position 163,109 of record NZ_JBVJUY010000007.1, on the reverse strand, counting down.
ACCGGCGATGTCGGCGGCGAGTTCCGGGGCGAAGAACGTACCCTGCGCGCTCTGCGCGACGGCCCGGCCGAAGAGCCCGGCCGCGCGCGGCATCGCCAGCAGTGCGGCGACGGATCCGGCGCCCGCCGACTGGCCGAAGACCGTGACGCGGTCCGGGTCGCCGCCGAAGCCCCGGATGTTGTCGCGCACCCACTCCAGGGCGGCGATCTGGTCCAGCAGGCCCCGGTTGGCGGGAGCTCCCTCGATCTGCCCGAACCCTTCGAGGCCGACACGGTAGTTGAACGTGACCACGACGACGCCGCCCTCCCGGGCGAGGCGGCTGCCGTCGTATTCGGGGAGGCCGGACATGCCGATCGTGTACGCGCCGCCGTGGATCCACACCATCACCGCGAGCCCCGCGCCGGGGCCCGGCTCGGGCGACCAGACGTTGACGGTCAGCCAGTCGTCGCCCGCCGAGTCCTGCGCCAGCGCGTCCATGCCGAAGGCGCCGCCCTGAGGGGGCGGCGGTCCGTACGACACGGCTGACCGCACCCCGTCCCAGGCCCGTACCGGCCGCGGCGCGGCGAACCGCAGCGGGCCGACGGGCGGGTCGGCGAAGGGGATGCCGCGGAAGACCGCCACACCCGCCTCCCGGGTGCCGTGGAGCGCCCCCGCCGCGGTGCGGACCTCGGGACGGGACCCGGACGTGTCGGACGCGGCTTCGGTCGTCACAGCTCCTCCTCAGGGCGGGCAGAGCGCGATCACAGGGTTTCGCGGCCGCCCGGACGCATCGGATCATCGCGCTGCGCCGCGGTGCGCGCCAGCCATTTACGGGCGGCCCGGCCGGAGTTCACGCGGCGCTCTGCTCCGGGCCGGTCCCCGCGAAGCCGTGCCGCAGGTCGGCGGCCTCGACCGCGGCCAGTGCCTGCTCCCACTCGCCGGTGTGCTGTTCCCGGGCCCGGTCCACGAGCCGGTCGAGGGCGCGGGCGGCGCGTTCGGCCCGGTCGAGCTTGGCCGACACCGCATCCTCGATCCACGCGGACACCGAGCCGGCCGGGCTCTCCTTCACCATGGCCTCGATCGCTTCGACCTTGTCGGCGTCGATCGTGATGGTCACCTGCTTCTTCGCCATACCGGCACCATACCGATGCCGTACCCGGGGCACCGGGCCTTTCAGCCGACGAGCGCCAGGGCCGCCGCCACCGTCTCGTGCAGGGTGGCGAGGACCGGTACGCCGTGCCGTCGGGCGACGTGGATGAGGTAGCGGTTGCGCTCCGGGTTCGGGCAGTCCGGCGGGCAGCCGAGCACCGCCTTGCCGGTGCCGACGTCCAGGCCGAACTCGACGTTCGTGGTGAAGCCCGGCATGTGGGCCAGGTCCCGGGGGATCCAGAAGAGGATCGCGTCGGCGCCCGCCCTGGCGTCGGTCTCCCAGTCGACCTGGTCGTCGTAGTCGGCGGCGCGGAAGCCGTCGGGGGACTCCGGGATCAGGACCGTCAGCGGCTGCTTCCCGGTCCACTGCCGGGCCAGGGCGTCGACGGCGGCGGGGCGCCAGGACGGGACCCCGTCGCTACGGGGAGTGGGCCCGGCCAGGAAGACCGACGGGCCGGAGCTCGGGGCGGGCAGGGGCTCGCGCGCCCACACCAGGTTGAGGTTCGGGCTCGTCATCGGCCCCCCTACGGCGCGATCGGGAGCTGGCGCTTGTGCTCCGTGAGGCGGTAGCGGCGGACGATCGTGTCGAAGGCCTGCTCGGCCACCGGCTTGCCCTCCAGGAAGTCGTCGATGTCGTCGTAGGTGACGCCGAGCGCGTCCTCGTCGGCCTTGCCCGGGTCCAGGGTCTCAAGGTCCGCCGTCGGGGTCTTCCAGACCAGCTCGGCGGGGGCGCCCAGGGTGTCGGCGACGGCCCGCACCCGGCGCTTGGTCAGGCCGGTCAGCGGGACCAGGTCGGCCGCGCCGTCGCCGAACTTGGTGAAGAAGCCGGAGACCGCCTCGGCCGCGTGGTCGGTGCCGACGACCAGGCCGTCCTGCGCGCCGGCCACCGCGTACTGGGCGATCATGCGCTGGCGGGCCTTGATGTTGCCCTGCACGAAGTCCTGGTGGTGGGCGTCCCGGAAGACGGTGCCGCCGGCCAGCGCGGCGTCCAGCGCGGCGTCGCTCGCGGGCCTGACGTCGACGGTCAGCACGCGGTCGGCGTTGATGAAGCCGAGGGCGAGCTGGGCGTCCTTCTCGTCGGCCTGGACGCCGTAGGGCAGCCGCATGGCGTAGAAGGTCGCGTCGTGGCCGGCCGCGCGGGCGCGCTCCACGGCGAGCTGGCAGAGCCGGCCGGCGGTGGTCGAGTCCACGCCGCCGCTGATCCCGAGCACCAGGGAGCGCAGGCCGGTGGAGGTGAGCCGCTCGGTGAGGAAGGCCACCCGGCGCTCGATCTCCCGCTGCGCGTCGAAGGTCTCCGACACCTGGAGTTCCCGGGCGATCTCCTGCTGCAGGGCGGTGGACGCCGGCTGGCTCACTGCTGCTCCTCGTGCTCGTTCGCGGCTCGTCGTTGGCGATCCGTCGTTCGCGGTTCATGGTCCGTGGGGCACTGCCCCGCCGACGACCCTAGTCGAAACGACCGGCGCCGAGTCCGTCAGCTCGGAAGCTCGACGGTCACCTGCGGGGCGAGCGCCCGGAGGAAGTCCGCCGCGTCGAACATCGCGCCGGCCGAGGCCAGGCCCGTCGTGCGGGTCCGCCCGGCCAGGATCCGCTGGACGGCCTCCACCACCAGGGGTGCGGTGACCGCGTAGATGTCCTGGCCGCGGGCGGTGGCGCGGCGCTCGACGCCTCCCGCGCGGACCAGGACGTCGACGACGAAGATCTGGTCGGAGCGTCCCGTGGCGTCGACCGGCTCCGGCGCCGGCGTCGCCTCCTCGGCCAGGTCGTGCGCGGCTTCGACGGTCATGTAGGTGCGGACCTCGGGGACGGCCAAGTGGCTGGGCACGGTGACGACATCGGCCATGGTGAACTCCGCGATCACCTGGCGCCGGCCCAGCGGCTCCGGGAAGAGCCAGTCCGTGTGCGAGAGCTCGTCGTCGTGGTACCGCAGCTCACCGTCCGCGAACCGGACCCGGCGGCCCGCGCGGCGCCGGTGGGACACCTCGCCCGCGGCCCGGGTGCCCGCCGTGGGGTGCCAGCTGTTCAGCCCGTACGCGACGTGCACCTCGTCGGCGGCGGTCAGGTCCCCCATCGCCGCGGTCACCAGCAGGTCGCCCAGTCCGCCGTAGAACGCCATCGCCGGCACCACGGGAGTCTGCGTCTTCCTGGCCGCCTCCGCGTAGTCGGCGAACATCGACGCGTTCGCCTCGATCTCCGCCGCCACGTCGAGGTACGGGATCCCCGCGCGCAGGGCTGCCTCGACGACCGGGCCCGCCGTCACCGCGAACGGTCCGGCGCAGTTGATGACGGCCGCCGCCCCCGCGAGGGCCCGGTCCAGTGCCGCCGGGTCGTCCACGGCGGCCGGCCGCACCACCACGTCTGCCCACTCGGCTGTCAGCGCCTCCAACCGCGCCGCGTCGCGGCCGGAGACGATGGTGGCGACACCCCGCCTGCGCAGCTCGGCGACGACGAAGCGACCCGTGTGCCCTGTTGCCCCGTAAACCACTACCGCAGCCGTCGTACTCATTGCTCTCCCCGTTCTCGGTGTTCCGATGTGTCCAGTCTCGCCTCGGACGGGACCCGGCCGTGATGGTCCGGAACGACAACACCCGTACACTTTCGGACATGCCAACTGTCGCCCTGCTGGCCGCCGGTCACCTGCTGCACTTCGAGCTGGCGGTGGCCTACGAGATCTTCGGCAATCCCCCGCGCGAGGCCGCGGAGGGCTGGTACGACGTACGGCTCTGCGGTCCCGGGCCGGTCCGGGTCGGCCCCTTCATGGTCGAGCCCGACCACGGGCTGGAGCACCTGGCCGGCGCCGACACCGTGATCGTGCCCGCGTGCGCCGACATCGACGATCCGCCGCCGCCGGAGGTGATCGACGCCGTACGTGCGGCCCACGAGGCGGGCGCGCGGGTCGCCTCCCTGTGCACCGGGGCCTTCGTGCTCGGCGCCGCGGGCCTGCTGGACGGCCGGCGGGCCACCACCCACTGGGCCCACACCGCGGAACTGAGCGCACGCCATCCGCGGGCCCTGGTCGACCCGGACGTGCTGTACACGGACAACGGCAGCGTGCTCACGGCCGCCGGCAAGGCGGCCGCCGTGGACCTCTGCCTCCACCTGGTGCACCTCGACCACGGCGCGGCCATCGCCAACTCCGTCGCGCGCCGCCTCGTCATGCCGCCGCACCGGGCCGGCGGGCAGGCGCAGTTCGTGGCCACGCCGGTGCAGGTCCGCGGGGAGCACGTACTGTCCCATCTGTTCGCCTGGGTCCAGGAGCGGCTGGACCAGCCGTTGACGGTGACCGACATGGCGCGAAGGGCCAGCACGAGCCCCCGCAATCTGGGTCGGCAGTTCCGGTCGGTGATCGGTCAGACTCCGCTCCAGTGGCTCCTGACCCAGCGCGTACGCCGCGCCCAGGAGTTGCTGGAGACCACCGACGAGAGCATCGAGGCGGTCGCGGTCGCCACGGGCATGGGAACCGCCACGACGCTTCGGCGCCAGTTCAAGCGGACCGTGGGGGTTCCGCCCGACACCTACCGGCGCTCGTTCCGCAGTGCGAATCAATCACAGTTGAGTTAATCCAATCCACGGTTGATTACTGGATGGTTCGCCGCTACCGTCTCCCCCGGAGGGCCGCCCAAGTGGCGGGGCATCCCAGCAGGGGCAGGGGTGTCGATGGGGCGCTGCGCGTTCGCCCGTGACGTGGACCGGGTCCCGTCGCAGCGGCCTTCAACCGTTCATTTCGTGGATCCGAGGGCTGCGCTCCGTGCGGGGCCCTCCTGCACCGGAGGAAGACTCATGGCGATATCCCGTGCCCGCAAGGCACTGTTCACCGGTCTCGTCGGCACCGCGACCGCGCTCACCGCGGTCACCACCCTCGGCGTCGCCTACGCCGGCCCGCAGACCGCCGGCACCGCCACCGCCGGCGAAATGCCCACCGCCATCGAGGACTTCGCCTACCCCGACGCCGCGAAGATCCAGGCCGAGCAGCAGATCATCCTCAAGCGCGGCGACGGCCACATCACCCTCACCACCTGCGAGGGCACCCCCGACATCACCGTCAAGTCCCGCACCGGCCAGAAGCTCTACTGCTTCGACGTCAACGCCCCCAAGGGCTACGTGACCCTGGAGCTCCCCGACGCCTTCGGCATCTGGACCGAAGCCTTCCCCGTCAAGGCCACCATCACCGCCGACGGCACCAACAAGACCGTCATCGACGCCCCCGCCAACGACTACAAGCCCTTCGGCGAAGCAGGCGACACCGGCGAGCGCTCCATCCTCCTCGAACTCCGCGTCGGCTGACCACCTGGCCGACCACCTGGTTGACCACCGGGTTGACCAGGTGGACGACCGCCGGCTCCACGCAGCCCCGTCGCATCGCTGCGCCGTCGCGCACCGAACCTGCTCGTAAGGAAACTCCCCATGTCTGCTCCCCGTCCGCGCACCGCGCGCGCGACCGGTCTGCTGGTCGCGTCCACCGCGGTCGCCGCCGGCCTCATCTCCTCCGGCACCGCCCAGGCCCTGAACGGCCCCGAGGCGCCGGCCGGCCAGCACCCGTACGTCGCGAAGCTGAACCTCGGCGACGAGGCGAACTCCCGCGCCTGCACCGCGACGCTCGTCGACGCGCGCTGGGTGCTGACCGCCGCCTCCTGCCTGGCCGCCAAGCCCGGCGACCCGGTGGCTGCCGGAAAGCCGACCCTGCAGGCCACCGCCACCTTCACCGGCGGGCAGACCCGTGACATCGTCGAGGTCTCGGCCAGTGCCGCCGACCGCGACCTGGTTTTGGCCCGGCTGTCCGCCGCCGTCACCGATGTGACCCCCGTCAAGCGCGCGGCCGGCGCTCCGGCCGCCGGTACGGACGTGGCCTCGGCCGGGTTCGGGCGTACGAAGACCGAGTGGGTTCCCGGCAAGCTGCACACCGGCACCTTCACCACCAACACCACCGACGCCGCGACCCTCGCCATCACCGGCAAGGGCACCGACGTCCTGTGCAAGGGCGACACCGGCGGCCCGCTCCTCAACGCCGCCGGCGAGCTCGTCGGCATCAACAGCCGGTCCTGGCAGGGCGGCTGCCTCGGCACCGACCCGGCCGAGACCCGCACCAGCGGCGTCGCCGCCCGCACCGACAACGTCGGCCAGTGGATCGACCAGGCCGTCGCGCCCCGCAACGGCAGCCAGGTCTCCCTGCTCGCCGGTGGCGGCGGCACCATGTGGTCGCAGTTCGGAGACCTCGGCTACGGCGAGTACGGCACGTCGTGGGGCAAGGTCGACGGCAAGGACGTCTCGCGGGTCAGCACGGTCCGCCACGGTGACATGGTGCGCGCCTACGCCATCGCGGGCGGCCGCGTCTACGCCGAGGACCTCGACCTCGCGAGCGGCAAGTGGTCCGGCTGGGGCGAGGTGCCGGGCGGTGGGGCCGGGGCCAAGGACATCTCCGCCTCGCTCGTCGGCAACGTCGTCCACGTGCTGATCGTCGGCTCCGAAGGCAACCTGTACTCCCAGGTCGCCGACTACAAGGCCGGCCGCTGGAACAACACCTGGACCGCCGTCGGCGCGACCAACCTCACCCACGTCACCAGCGCGGCCGCCGGCACCACCGTGCGCGTCCAGGCCATCGGGGGCGGCGGCAAGGTCTACGGCCGTGACTTCGACACCCGCAACGGCAGTTGGAGCGCCTGGGGCGAGGTCCCCGGCGGCGCCGGCGGCGCGACGGACATCTCCTCCAGCGTCATCGGCAACAACGTCCACGTGCAGATCATCGGCTCCGAGGGTGCCGTCTGGTCGCAGTACGGCAACTACGACGCGGGCCGCTGGAACGAGGCCTGGTCCAAGTCCGGCGGCAGCGCCCTGACCCGCATCACCACCGTCGCCTCCGGCGACAGCGTCGAGCTCTACGCCGTCGGCGCCGGCGGCAAGGTCAGCAACGCCACCATGAACGCCGTCGACGGCACCTGGAGCGCGTTCAATGAGCTCCGTGGCAGCCTCTCCGGCGCCACCGACGTGGCCGCCGCCGTCTCGGTCGCCCCGGCGAAGGTGACGCTGGGCGCAGGCGCGGGCAGCACGATGTTCTCCCAGAGCGGCAGCCTGGCCACCGGTGCCTTCGGCGCCCAGTGGAACAACATCGGCGGCGCCCCCGTGACGGCGCTCGCCAGCGTCGACCACGGCAGCATCATCCGCTACGTCGGCGTCGCCGGCGGCAAGGTCTACGACCGCGAGTACGACCCGCGGACCAACACCTGGGCCAACTGGTACGAGATCCCCGGTGGCGCGGGCGGCGTCAAGGACGTCTCCGCATCGATGGTCAACAACGTCCTGCACGTCCAGATCATCGGCTCGGAGGGCGCCCTCTACACGCAGACCGGCGACTACAACGCCGGCCGCTGGAACACCACCTGGACGCCCGTCGCCGGAGTCACCGGTCTGACCAACATCACGAGCCTCAAGGCGGACCCGTACGTCCGCCTCGTCGGCATCGCCGACGGCAAGGTCTACGGCCGTGACCTCGACACCCGCACGGGCACCTGGTCCGTGTGGGGCGAGATCCCCGGCGCCATCACCGGCGCCAAGGACATCGCCTCCGCCCGCGTCGGCCACACCGTGCAGGTCCAGGTCATCGGCTCCGACGGCGCCCTGTACAACCAGAGCGCCGACTACTTCATCGGGATGTGGAAGCCGTCCTGGACGAAGATCGGCGGCACCGGCCTGACCCGCATCGCCAGCACCCCCGCCGCGAACAACGTCCACGTCTACGGCACCGGCGCCGACGGCAAGGTCCGCAACACCACCTTCGACACCGTCGTGGGCAACTGGACCAACTGGCGCGAGATCCCCGGCACCCTCACGGGCGCCACCGACCTCACCGCAATCGCCAAGTAAGATCCAGCGCATCCGGCCCCGCCCGGCCTCAGGACCAGCGTCCCGAGGCCGGGCGGGGCCCACGCCGCATCAGCGGCACCCGCACCGCCCGTCGCAAAGGAACCCCGCGTGATACCCCGCGCCCGGAACACCCTCATAGCCCTCGCCTCCGTGGTCGGCCTCGCCGGCCTCGGAGCCTCGGCCCTCGCCGTGACCCAGCCCGCCGGTGCCGCCACCGCCGGCACGGATGGGATTCCGTACGCGGTCGAGGACTTCCCGAACACCCTGCAGGTCATGTCCTGGAACATGTGCGGGCCGCAGCGCTCGACCTACAACTGCGGTGGCACGGGCACCCCCGCGGAGAAGACCGACGTGGTCACCTCCCAGGTGGCCGTGAACCGCGTCGAAGCCGTCCTCCTCCAGGAGGTCTGCGAGGACGACCTCACCCTGCTCATGGGCAAGCTCGGACCGGGCTGGAGCAGTACGTTCCAGACGTACCAGTGGCTGTTCAACGACGGCACCAAGAAGAACAGCCGCTGCGGCGAGGACACCGGGCGCGCCGACCGGCTCGGTACCGCCATCGTCGCCAAGGGCCAGATGAACGACGCCCGCCAGTACCCGACCACCCAGCCCACGGCGGGGCAGCAGACGCCCTTCCACTGCGCCACCGCGGCGAAGTGGGACGTACGGTTGTGCACGGTCCACGCGACCCGCGTCGGCGCGAACCCCAACGACCCCACGGCGGACTCCCGCGGGCAGCAGTTCGCCGAGATCAAGGCGATCGTCGACACCTTCCCCCGCACCGTGTTCGGCGGAGACTTCAACTCCCGCTCCCCCGACGACCCCAAGAACACCGCGCCCGCCGTGTGGCCGGCAGGCCTGTACTCCTCCGGACCCGGCACCCCCGGCTACCTGGAGTGCGACCAGAACGGCACCTCGCGCACCGGGCGCCCCACGTACGGCACCGAAGCCAAGATCGACTACATCTTCAGCAACCAGGCCCGGAACTGGTGCACCGTCACCCCCACCGACAAGTCCGACCACCGGATCCTGATCGAAAGCGTGACCGTCGGCGGCTGACCCGCCCGACGGCCCGTACGGGGCCACCGGTGTGAGCAGGGGGGAGGGAGGCGAGGCGCGTGCCCGGCCGCCCTCCCCGCCTACGTCTCCAGGCGGGCCTTGATGAGGTACTCCGCCTCCTCGGAGAGCCGCTGCCTCCGCTCGTCCCCGTCGTGGACGTGCCGGAGCTCCCCGCGCAGCGCGAGCTCGGTGCGCAGCACCGTCCCCCTGGGCACCGGTACGCGCTGGCCGGGCCGCTCGGTGTACGGCCGGAGCTCGGCGGCGAGGGCGTGGGCGTCGTCGGAGGAACCGCGCCTGAGGGAGAGGAACACCCGGGCGAGCCAGTCGGCCGGGATCTGCACCATGAGATCAGTCATGCAGAGGGCAACGACCCACCCCGCCTCCACGTGACGGCGAACAACCCACACGGCCGTGCATCCGCCCCCGACGGCCGCGCACCGGGGCTCAGGCTCTGGGACGCTCGGTGAGCAGCGTCGCGAGGCGGTCCAGGAATGCGGTGAGCCAGTCCAGTCGCGGTCCGCTGCGGGCAACGCGGAATCCGTGGTGGCGACCCCAGAACGCGGCCTGGACCGCGTGGAGCTGGGCCCATCGCCGGGTGCGCTCGCGGTCGATTTCCGCGGCGTCGACGAAGACGTCCAGGATGCGGTCCACGGCCTTGCGCAGGTCCGGCGCTTCGAGGAGCGTCAGGGCGCGTGACTTGAGCAGTGTGCCGCCGTCGTAGGCGGGGTCCCCCGCATACCCCTTGGGGTCGACCGCGAGCCACGGCTCGCGGTCGGCGCGCAGGATGTTCCTCGCGTGGAGGTCGCCGTGGACGAGGGTGTCCGGCTGGACGTGGGCCAGTTCGCGGATGGTGGCCACCGCTGCGTCCACCGCGTAGGGCGACAGAGCGTGCGTCAACTCCACGGCGTCCTTGCGCAGTTGCTCCTCCCAGGCGTCGGCCCGGTCCCGCAGCCGGGGCAGGCCCGGCGGGGCGGGGACGGCCAGTCGGTGACTGATCCGGCCCGCGACCGCCGCGAGTTCGTCGCCGTCCCCGACCTCGGCCAGGGTCGAGGTCCGGACCCGCTCCAGCAGCATCGCGAACCGCTCGTCGTCACGCTCGTGCAGCAGGACGGCTCCGCGCCCGCCCCACGCCGCGAACGCGTCCGGCTCGTGGACGTTGCCGGGGTGCGGGAAGGAGACCTTCAGTACCGCGGCCCCCTCGGCCCGCCACCGCACCGGGACGATGATCCCGACGCCTCCGTGCATGACGTCGCCGTCCGGCACGCAGTCCCAGCGCTCCAGCAACTCATCCACGACCCCGGGCAGTTCGGCGATCCACGCCGCTCCGGGGTCTCCTTCGCGCTCGATGGTGCTCCGCGAGAAGGCTTCTGGTGTCGCGATCATCCCGGCACCCTACGCGCCGAGCGGTGGCGGCTGCTCAGAACCTGCCGAGGGCCACGAAGAGGCAGACGGCCAGGAGGAGCATGTTGGCTCCGAAGACCTGCTTGTACTCCCGCAGGCTCCAGTGCGCGGCGGCCGCGCCGATCATGACCACGACGAGGCCGACCGCGGCCAGCGGGGTGAGGACCGGGGCGATTCCGGTCATTCGGGGAGCGATGAGCCCGATCGCGGCCGCGATCTCCAGTGCCGCGACCGTTCGGATCACCGGCAGGGGGAAGGGCGCGACGCCGGTCTGGCCCGTCGCGATCATCTTCTGCTTCGTCTGGGTCGACTTCAGGATTCCCGAGCCCAGGAAGACGGCCGCCAGCAGACCCTGCGCGAGCCACAGTGCGATGTTCATGGTCCCACTCCGATGCGTACGTGAATCAGTTGATCAGGTGATCGGTTACTGAGGCGTTCAGGTGCTCACGTGCCGGTGGACCGCAGGAGCCCTTCGGCGAGGTCCACGAAGGCGGCCACCAGGCGGTCCTCGCCGAGGCCGCCGGGATGGGTGGCGAACACGTCCCGCAACAGCCAGAAGTGCGAGACGGACCCCACGAGGACCACGGCGAGCGCCTCCCAGTCCCGGTCCCCGACCCCGACGGCCTCGGCCCCGGCCTCGACCTCGGCCTCGGCCTGCATCCGGAGCCACTGCGCCACCGCGGCGTGGATGCGGCGCATCTCACCCTCGCGCACCTCTTCCAGCAGCGCGGGAAAGGCCGCGAGATCCCGTACCACGATCCGGTTGAGGTCCCGCTCCGCATCCAGGCGGCGCAGTCCGGCGCGGGCCAGCGTCGCGAGGCGCTCACGCAGGGGCAGCGCGGCCACGGCCTGCATGTCGCCGAGGAGCTGGAGCAGCCCGCCGTTCTCGGCGATCTTCGAGCGCACGCCCTCGGCCAGCAGTTCCTCCTTGGAGCGGAAGTGCCGGTAGAGGGCTCCGGAGCCCGGAGAGAGCCCGGCCGCGCGTTCGATCTCGGCGATCGTCGTCTTGGGATAGCCCTGCTCGCCGAAGAGTCGCATGGCCTCGGCCACGATGCGCGTACGGCTGTCCATCCCTCGCTCCATTCCGCAAGTAAGTACTTACTTATCACTCTAGCCGAGGCGGCCCCGCACGCAAAGAGCAGGGCGCCGACGGGAAGTCCGTCGACGCCCTGCGCCAGGTTCAGGCAGCCGCGTCAGGCACCGACGTACGCCGCGAGGTGCTCGCCGGTGAGCGTGGAGCGGTCGGCCACGAGCTCGGCGGGCGTGCCCTCGAACACGATCCGGCCGCCGTCGTGGCCGGCGCCGGGGCCGAGGTCGACGATCCAGTCGGCATGCGCCATGACGGCTTGGTGGTGCTCGACGACGATGACCGACTTGCCGGAGTCCACGAGCTGGTCCAGCAGGCCGAGCAACTGCTCTACGTCGGCGAGGTGCAGGCCGTTGGTCGGCTCGTCGAGGACGTAGACGCCGCCCTTCTCGGCCATGTGCGTGGCCAGCTTCAGGCGCTGGCGCTCACCGCCGGACAGGGTGGTGAGCGGCTGGCCGAGCGTGAGGTAGCCGAGGCCGACGTCGGAGAGCCGCCGCAGGACGCGCTGCGCGGCCGGAGTGTGCGCCTCGCCGGCGCCGAAGAACTCCTCGGCCTCGTCCACCGACATCGCGAGCACCTCGCTGATGTCGCGGCCGCCGAGGTGGTGGTCCAGTACCGAAGCGTCGAACCGCTTGCCCTCGCACTCCTCGCAGGTGGTGGCGACCCCGGCCATCATCGCCAGGTCGGTGTAGATGACACCGGCGCCGTTGCAGGTGGGGCAGGCGCCCTCGGAGTTGGAGCTGAACAGGGCCGGCTTGACCCCGTTGGCCTTCGCGAACGCCTTGCGGATCGGGTCGAGCAGACCGGTGTACGTCGCCGGGTTGCTGCGCCTGGAACCGCGGATCGGGGTCTGGTCGACCGACACCACACCCTCGCCGGGCGCCCCCGACCGGTGTGGCAGTGACCCGTGCACGAGCGAGCTCTTGCCCGAGCCCGCGACACCGGTGACGACGACGAGCACCCCGAGCGGGATGTCCACGTCGACGCCCTGGAGGTTGTGCGTCGTCGCGCCGCGGATCTCCAGCGCGCCGGTGGGCTTGCGTACCGTCTCCTTGAGGGAGGCCCGGTCGTCGAAGTGGCGGCCGGTGACGGTGTCGCCGGCCCGCAGCTCCTCGACGGTGCCTTCGAAGCAGACGGTGCCGCCCGCTTGGCCCGCGCCGGGGCCGAGGTCGACGACGTGGTCGGCGATCGCGATCGTCTCCGGCTTGTGCTCCACGACCAGCACCGTGTTGCCCTTGTCCCGCAGCCGCAGCAGCAGGCCGTTCATCCGCTGGATGTCGTGGGGGTGCAGACCCGCGGTGGGCTCGTCGAAGACGTAGGTGGTGTCGGTGAGTGCGGAGCCGAGGTGGCGGATCATCTTGACGCGCTGCGCCTCGCCGCCCGACAGCGTGCCCGACGACCGGTCGAGCGCCAGGTAGCCGAGCCCGATCTCGACGAACGAGTCGAGGGTCTGCTGCAGCGCGGAGAGCAGCGGCGCGACCGACGGCTCGTCGAGCCCGCGGACCCATTTGGCCAGGTCGCTGATCTGCATCGCGCAGGCGTCGGCGATGCTGACCCGCTTGATCTTCGAGGACCGGGCCCCCTCGCTGAGGCGGGTGCCCTCGCACTCGGGGCAGGTGGTGAAGGTGACGGCACGCTCCACGAAGGCGCGGATGTGCGGCTGCATCGCCTCCTTGTCCTTGGACAGGAAGGACTTCTGGATCTTGGGGATCAGCCCTTCGTAGGTGAGGTTCACGCCGTTGACCTTGACCTTCACCGGCTCCCCGTAGAGGAAGTCCTGCAGCTCCCTCTTGGTGTACTTGCGGATCGGCTTGTCCGGGTCGACGAAGCCCGACTGGGCGTAGACCTGCACGGTCCATTGGCTGTCGGACTTCCAGCCGGGGATGGTGAAGGCGCCCTCGGCGAGCGACTTGGTGTCGTCGTAGAGCTGGGTGAGGTCGATGTCGGAGACCGCGCCCCGGCCCTCGCAGCGCGTGCACATGCCGCCGGTGCGGTTGAAGGTCGCCTTCACCGTCTTCCTGGCGCCGCGCTCGACGGTGATCGCGCCACTGGCCCGGACGGAGGGGACGTTGAAGGCGTACGCACCGGGCGGGCCGATGTGCGGTGTGCCGAGCCGGCTGAAGAGGATGCGCAGCATCGCGTTCGCGTCGGTGGCGGTGCCGACCGTGGAGCGGGGGTCGGCGCCCATCCGCTGCTGGTCGACGACGATCGCGGTCGTCAGCCCTTCCAGTACGTCGACCTCGGGACGCGCAAGCGTCGGCATGAAGCCCTGTACGAAGGCGCTGTACGTCTCGTTGATCAGCCGCTGGGACTCCGCGGCGATCGTGTCGAAGACCAGCGAGCTCTTGCCCGAGCCGGAGACGCCGGTGAACACCGTCAGCCGGCGCTTCGGGATCTCGATGCTGACGTCCTTGAGGTTGTTCACGCGCGCCCCGTGCACGCGGATCAGGCCGTGGCTGTCGGCGGTGTGCGGCGCGGGCGGCTGCGTGTCCGTCCTCTTGGCCATGCTTATCGTTTCTCCATCTGTCCGGCTGTCCGGCTTCGAGCGGTGCGTCTGGTTCTACTTCGTGGATGGCGGCCGCGGCAACGGTCCGGCGTACCGCGGCCGCCTCGCGGTCCCTACCGCTTGCGGGGCTGGTTGAAGCGCAGCATGTTGCCGGCCGGGTCGCGGAAGGCGCAGTCCCGGACGCCGTACGGCTGGTCCATCGGCTCCTGCAGCACCTCCCCGCCGGCGGCCCGGATGCGTTCGAAGGTGGCGTCGACGTCGTCGGCGGAGAAGATCACGCCGCGCAGCATGCCCTTGGCCAGGAGTTCCGCCATCGCCTGCTTGTCGGACGGCGAGGCGTTGGGGTCGGCGAGCGGCGGTTCCAGGACGATCTCCACGTCCGGCTGGTCGGGTGAGCAGACGGTCACCCAGCGCATCCCCTCGAACGCGACGTCGTTGCGGACCTCCAGGCCGAGGGTGTCGCGGTAGAAGGCGAGCGCCTTGTCGTGGTCGTCGACGGCGATGAAGCACTGCGAAAGCTTGATGTTCATGCCTCCGACGCTACGAGGCGGCGGCGGGTTCTGCTTCTCAGATCCTGACCGGTCGCGTAAAAATCTTGGCCACGCATGCAGGGATCTCGGCGCCGGTCTCGTGGCGGCGGGCCCGGTAGGCGCTGGGGGTCTCGCCGACGAGCTCGGTGAAGCGCGAGCTGAAGGACCCCAGCGAGGTGCAGCCCACCGCGAAGCAGACCTCGGTCACGCTCATGTCGCCCCGCCGCAGCAGCGCCTTCGCCCGCTCGACACGGCGGGTCATCAGGTAGCTGTACGGCGTCTCCCCGAAGGCGGCGCGGAAGCTGCGGGAGAAGTGCCCCGGCGCCATGAGGGCGACCTTCGCCAGCGCGGGAACGTCCAGCGGATCCGCGTAGTCGCGGTCCATCGCGTCCCGGGCGCGGCGCAGCAGTACCAGGTCCTCCAAGGTCATGTACCCCAGCATCCCACGTGGGCGGAAGCACGGGTTAACGTGTCCCTTCTTTCTAGGGGGAACAGCGATGTCGCACAACACGGGGTGGGGACAGCACCCGGGACAGCCCATGCCGCAGTGGGGAGGCGCCTGGATGCCGCCGCCCGCGCCGAAGCCGGGCGTCATACCCCTGCGGCCGCTCAAGGTCGGAGAGGTGCTCACGGGCGGCCTGTCGACCTTCCGCCAGTACTGGAAGCCCCTGGTCGGCATCACGCTCACGGTCCAGGGCGTCGGGCTCCTGCTCGTGGCGGCCGCGGCCGGCATCGCCGTGGCGACCCAGCGGAGCCGGTTCCCCCTCGTCTTCGATCTCGCACCGGGTGAGCGTGCCGAAGGCGCGGACGTCGCGGCCCTGCTCCTGGCCTTCGTGCCGGCCGGTGTGCTCCTGCTGCTCACGATGACGCTGGGCGCGGCGGTGATCAGCACCCTGTGTCCCGCGGTGGTGCAGGAGGCCGTGGTCGGCCGCCCCACGACTGCCGGTGCGATGTGGCGCCGCTGCCGGACCAGGCTGCCGTCGGTGCTCGCCACCGTGCTGCTCGCCGGGCTGATCGCGGGCGGGCCCATGCTCCTGCTCTACGCGGTCTGCCTCCCGCTGATCATCTCGTCCGTGGGCGACGCTTCCGGTCCGCCGGCCGCCGTGTTCGTGCTGCTCCTGGGCACGTTCGTCTGCGTGCCCCTCTCGGTCTGGCTCGCGACGAGGTTCAGCCTCGCGCCGGCCGCGGCGGTCTGCGAGGGGATCGGCCCGGTCGCGGCGCTGCGGCGCTCCGCGCGGTTGGTGGACGGCGGCTGGTGGCGCGTGTTCGGCATCACGATGCTGTCGCACGGCGTGGCGATGGCCATTGCCTACGCCGTCCAGATGCCGTTCACGTTCGTCGGCATGACCGTGCTCTTCCCCACCCTGATGGAGGCGGGCGAGACCGGCGCGGACCCGGACCCGGGCACGCTGGCCCTCGGGTTCGTCGTGTACGCGATCTGCCTGCTGATCGGCGCCGCCGTCAGCGGGCCGTTCCAGTACGGCTACCCGCAACTGGTCATCGCCCTGCTCTATGTCGACCAGCGCATGCGCAAGGAGAACCTCGCGGAGTCCCTGCTCGCCTCCGTCACCCCGACCCCGGCCCCGGCGCCTGACCGGCGGTAAGACCGACGCACCTGGGACACCACCGGCGCGGTCAACCTGCAGGGCACCAGCGGGACCCTGGGTGCCATCTCCGTCGCGGGCACCATCTAATCTCAACTGCGTTCACCGGCCGCCGCCCTGCCCCCGGACGGGTGTTTCCTTCTCTACTGCTAGGGGTGGGTTTGTGAGGGTGGGGTTTGTGAAGGCGCAGAGAAGGACGTATGCGTCGGTGAGTGCCTGGATGGCAGCCGTACTCGTGCTCGTGGCGGGCCTGTTCGCGGGTGCGGCCGGTCCGGCCGCCGCCGCGGTGGGGGCCGCCGCTGCCGGGAAGCCGGTCAGCCTGATCTCGTACAACGTGTGCGGTGCGTGGACGTGCCAGAGCTCCCTGGCTGACGAGGACGCGTGGGCGGACCAGGCGCTGCAGAAGGTGCCCGACTTGGGTGCCACCGATGTGATCATGCTCCAGGAGCTGTGCGCCGGCCAGTACGACGTGCTGATGCAGAGGCTGGGCGCGGGGTACTCGGGGTATTTCGCGGCTCAGAAGAGCCACCCCGGCTGTGATAAGTGGAGCACCGCGGCCACACCGACCACCGATTCGACCCGGATCGGACAGGCCGTCATCCTGCGGACCGGCGCGGGCGTCGTCGGATCGTCCGTCGAGGTGGCGCCTACGGACCCGAACGGCCAGAAGCGGCTCGCGGTGTGCGCGAAGGGGCCGGTGGCGGGCCGCCACACCCTTGCCTGCAGCGCCCACCTGTCCGTCGATACCGCCAACGGCGACATGCACGAACTGCTGGGTCACATCGAGGCGAACGCGGGCGGCGCTTCCGTGGTCCTCGGCGGCGATTTCAACGTCGTGCCGACCAAGTTGGGGGTGTCCGTCGCCGCGGGTACGCCCGCGAGCGGCCCGCTCGTCGAAGCGGACGCCGGGGTCAACACCCCGACGGCGGCGTGGAGCGCCGGCAGCAGCCAGTACACGGCGAAGCTGGACTACGCCTTCTTCAGCTCGGAGGACTTCGGGTCCACCTCCGCCTCCGTCCAGGACGTACAGCTCGCCGGTGTGAAGGACCACGCCCTGCTGCGCGCGAAGGCGCTCACCCGCGCCCCGGTCGACGGCGACCTCACCGGAGACCTCCGCCCCGACCTGCTCGCCGTACGCAAGGACGGGACGCTGCGCCTCTACCCCGGTCAGGGCAACGGCAGCTTCGACTCCCCCCGCCTGATCGGCAACGGCGGCTGGCTGGGCTCCGTGGTCAGCCACCGCGGCGACTGGACCGGGGACGGACGCGAGGACGTGGTGGCGCGGATCGGCGACAACCTGTGGGTCTACCCCAACGTCGGCGGCGGAGCCCTCGGCGAGCGGGTCGCGATCCCCAACCGGGAGAGCGGCTGGACGGGCACCGCCCCGCGCGCCGCGGGAGACCTCGACGGCGACGGCCAGTCGGACCTGATCGTCAGGAACGCCAGCGGCAGCGCACTGTGGCTGCACCGGGGCGGCACACCGGCGACCGGGCCCTCGCTGCCCCGCGCGGCCCTCTCCGTCGGAGGCAACACCAACTGGGCGGACTACGACCTGCTCACCCCGGGGGACGTCACCGAGGACCCGGCCGAGAGCGGTGACGAGGACATGGCCGACCTGTGGGCGCGCGACCGGACCACGGGCGAGCTCAAGCAGTTCCGCTCCAAGGGGGCGGCCGGCCTCGCCGCGCCCCAGGTGATCGGCGGCGACACCTGGACCGCCGTACAGCGGCCCCTGGTCGTCGCCCTCGGCGACGGCAACGACGACGGCCGCGCCGACCTGTGGGTGACGACGAAGTACGACGCCACGACCGAAACGGGCGCCGACCTGTGGCTACGCCCGGGCACCACGGCGGGGGCCTTCGGGTCCCCCGTCCGGGTCGGCGAAGGCGGCTGGGGCTACATGGAATCCCTCGCCTGAGCGGTCTCGTCCAACGGCCAACCACCGTCCAGGCACTGCGCTCTGACGGTCATGCCGAAGAGCGGCTCCGTCGCGGCACGGCAGTTGCGCTGCCTTAAGGCACGGATCAGGGGCCGTTCGCTACTGCCGGACGGCCCCCGGCCCTCAGGACCAGCTCTGGTACTGGGTGTCGTTGCACGCCCAGGTACGGAAGCCCAGGGAGCTGTCGTCGATGCAGCGCTGGGTGTGCTGGTTCTGGAAGCGGACGGTGCCGTCCCCCCAGACCTTGATCCACCAGCTCTGCTCCGGGCTGGAGTTGCAGACCGCGGTACGGAAGCCGCTGTCGGTGTCCTCGATGCAACGTCCGGTGTTGTTGTTCCGCAGCTGGCGCGTGCCGTCGCCCCAGACGTGCACGGTCCACTGCTGCGGGTTGCTTCCGTTGCAGCTCCAGGTCCGGAACCCGTTGCTGGTGTCGTCCATGCACCGGCCCGTGGCCTGATTCCGGAAGGACTGGACGGCATCGTCCGCCCTGGCCGGCGCCCCGGAGGCGGCGAAGGCGCCGCTCGCCGGTACGAGGGAGGCGAAGACCATGGCTCCGCCGAGCAGAACCGTTCCCATGCCGCGCATACGCTCTGTCCTTGTCCTGGCGAGTGAGGTGACGGCCCGCACACTATGCACGGCCGCCCCGTCCCGGCATCCGGAACGATCCGGAGTGACAGCACCCCGCTGAGTAGGCTTCCGCCCATGTCACAACCCATACAACTCGTCATTCTGATCAGCACTCTTCCGGGCCGCGGCAAGGAGCAGATCGCGGCGTTCGAGCAGCTCGCGCCGATCGTGCGGGCCGAAGCCGGATGTCTGCAGTACGACATGCACCAGGTGAGCGGGGAGCCCGACCGCTTCGTTCTCATCGAGCGGTGGTCGTCGCAGGAGGCGCTCGCCGCGCATGACGTCACCCCGCACATGGTCGAGGCCGACGCGGCCGGCCCGGCCTTCCGCGCGGGGCCCGCGGAGGTCATCCGCCTCGTCGCCGAACCCCTGGCCTGACGGACGTCCGCTCGTCCACCCGTGGCTCAGCGGCACGTGGGGGGGGTGATCGTTCGTCATCCCCTCGGTGCGTCGGCTCGCGCGGGGGCGGGTGATCGCTCAGGGTGATCACCGGATAACCGCCCCCGCCCTGCCCGTCCCGCCCCGGAGGACCCGTATGCCGTTCACCCGTCGGACCGTCGTACGAGCCGGGGTCTGCACCGCGGCCGCGCTCGTCGTCGGTACGCCCGCAGCCGTATCCGCCGCAGCGGCCCCCGAGCCCGCGCCGGAGCCCCGTCGGGCGGGGGCGGAGCTGCCGCTGCGGACCGACACCACCACGCAGGGCGACATCCTCGCGGGCTTCCGCAAGGACCACGCCTGCCTGCTCTTCGTGCACTTCCACGACACGAAGAAGGCGCGCCACTGGCTCGGTCGGCTCGTGCCCACGCTCTCCACGACCGATCAGGTCACCCGCTTCAACGCCGATTTCAGCGCGGCACGCAACCTCCGCAAGGGCGTCGACCCTACGACGATGTCGAGCCTGTGGACCGGCCTCAGCCTCACCCACGCCGGCCTGGGCTTCCTCGCCCAGCGGGACCCCTTCCCCGCCGTCCCGCCCGGCAGCACCGCGGAGGCCTTCCGCGACGGCCCCGCGGCCCGCTCGGAACTCCTCGGCGACACCGGCCCCAGCGCCCCCGACTCCTGGCTGTTCGGAGCGGACCCGGACGGGGTCCACGCCGTCCTCACGCTCGCCGCCGACGACACCGGGCGTCTGACGAAGGCCATCGACCAGCAGCTCGCGTCCCTCGACCGCGCCGGTGGCGAGGTGCTCTTCCGGCAGAACGGCGCGACCCTCCCCGGCGCGCTGCGCGGGCACGAGCACTTCGGCTTCCTCGACGCCATCAGCCAGCCGGGCGTACGCGGCTTCGACCGGCCCGACGCCGAGACCGGTACGACCGTGCACGGCAAGCCCGGGACCCGCCTGGTGCCCGCCGGTGAGTTCCTCGTCGGGCACGAGCGGGTCGGCCGGCGGCCCGCCGGGCTGCCCGTCTGGGCCACCGGCGGCTCCTTCCACGTGGTGCGGCGCCTGGGACAGGACGTCGCCGGATGGTGGAAGCAGGTCGACGAGTGCCTGGCCGAGCTGAAGAAGTCGGGCGCCGCCCCGGCCGACGCGGGCCCCAACTGGCTTGCCGCCCGCATGGTCGGGCGCTGGCCCGGTGGCGCCCCCGTCGCCACCTGCCCGGCCGCCGAGCGGGTTCCCGTACCGGGCGAGGACATCGACGGCACCCTCGATTTCCACGACGACCTCCAGGGGTGGACCACCCCGCTCTTCTCGCACATCCGCAAGAGCAATCCGCGGGCCGGGCTGACGGTGGCGCCCGGGCGGCCGCCGCTGCCCGCCGCCGAGATCGACTCCCGCCGTGTCATCCGGCGCGGCATCCCGTTCGGCCCGGCGTACCGTCCGGGCTCCAAGCCCGCCGAGCGCGGGCTGGTCTTCGTCAGCCATCAGGCCGACCTCGTCGAGCAGTTCGAGTTCATCGCCAACCGGTGGAGCAACAACGCGGACTTCCCGCCGGCCCGCCACCCCCGCCCCGGCACCGACCCGGTCATCGGGCCCGACTCGCCCGCCGCCTTCGAGTCCCCCTCCCCCAGCGGCAGTCGGGCCACCACCCTCGCCCTCCAGCGGTTCGTGCGCACCGAGGGCGCCGTGTACGCCTTCACCCCCTCGATCCCCACCCTGCGCGCGCTGGCCGACGGCAGGCTCGACAACGCCATCGAGGTCCACCAGGGGACCGTGCTGCGCCCCGACGACACCTTGGACGCCGGAGCCGTCCGCCTCCACTTCGGTACCGACGGCGATCTGGTCCTCCAGGACGGCGAGGGCCGCCCGCTGTGGAGCGCGGGCACCTCCGGCGCCGAGGCCCACTTCTCCGGCGACGGCGAACTCACGGTCCGCCTCGCCGACGGCCGTACCTCCTGGTCCTCCAAGACCGCCGGGCACAAGGGCGCCCGACTCCTGGTCCGGCCGTCTGGCGACGCCGTGATCGTCCACGAGGGCCGCACCCTCTGGAGGGTCCCCGGCCGGCGTTCACCCGCCGACCCGGGAGAGTGACGGGCCGCGCGGCTGCTGCGGATCCGGCCTGACGGCTCGCCTCGCGACCGGGGTGGGGCGGGCCTAGGCTGGTGATGTTGCCGTGGTCCTCGTACGACAGGAGGCCATGCCGTGAAGCCGACGTGCGCTCGGCTGCGCCGGGCCTGTGTGGCCGCGGCCGCCGCAGGCCTCCTCGTCGCCCCCGCCGGCGCGGGCTGCGCGTACGGGGCGGCCGCGACAGGGCCACCGGTATCCGCCGCCCCCTCCCCCTCCTCCCCCGGGTCGGACGCCGATACGGACTTCCCGCAGCTCACCCCGGCCGTCGCCGCGAAGCTGGACGACACCGTACGCCAGGCCCTGCGCGAGGCGCAGGTGCCGGGCGTGGTCGTGGGCCTGTGGGCTCCGGGCAAGGGAAGCTACGTGAAGGCCTTCGGCGTGGCGGACAAGGCGACCGGCGCGCCCATGAGGGCCGACCTCAACATGCGCATCGGCAGCGAGACCAAGACGTTCACGGTCACCGCGCTCCTGCGCCTGGTCGACCAGGGGAAGGTCCGCCTGGACGACACCATCGGCAGGTACGTCACCGGAGTTCCGAACGGTGACCGCATCACCCTGCGCGAACTGGCGGGCATGCGCAGCGGGTTGTTCAACTACAGCGAGGACGAAGGCTTCAACAAGGCGCTCGACGAGGAGCCCAAACACCCGTTCACACCGCGGCAGTTGCTCGGCTACTCCTTCAAACACCCCGTGCAGTTCGCGCCGGGCGAGGAGTTCGAGTACTCCAACACCAACCTGATCCTGATCGGTCTGGTGCTGGAGAAGGTCACCGGCCGGCCGCTCCACGAGGTCATCCAGCGGGACGTACTGGAGCCGGCCGGGCTGCACCGCACGCTCTTCCCCACCGGGGCGGAGTTCCCCGAGCCGCACGCGCACGGCTACACCGACCAGTCGGCCTCGGGCCGGACCGTGGACGCGACCGACTGGAACCCGTCCTGGGCGTGGGCCGCGGGGGCGGTCGTCTCCGACCTCCAGGACCTGCGCAGTTGGGCGCGGACCCTGGCCACCGGCACCCTGCTGACGCCCGCGACACAGGCCGAGCGCCTGAAGACCACCCCGACGGGCATTCCCGGCGCCGGCTACGGCCTGGGCATCTTCAACGTCCAGGGCTGGATCGGCCACAACGGCTCGCTTCCGGGGTACGAGAGCCTGACCGTCTACCTGCCGCGGGAACAGGCGACCATGGTCGTCCTCCTCAACACCGACGTCCTGCACGAGGGCCAGGAGCCCAGCGCCCTCTTCGGCAGGGCGCTCACGAGCATCGTGACCCCCGGCAACGTGTACCCCGGCCACAAGCCGTCGGTTCCCAGGGGGAGTTGACGGCCCGTAGGTACGAGACCCGCCTACGCCTTCTGGATCGCCCGGACGAGTCCGGCGACGAGGTGCGCCCGCTCGGCCATGGCGCCGATCTCCAGGTACTCGTGGTCGGCGTGCGCGCCGCCCCCGACGGCTCCGAGCCCGTCGAGCGTGGGCACCCCCAGAGCGGCCGTGAAGTTGCCGTCGCTGCCGCCGCCGACCGCCTTGCCTTCCAGGTGCGGGAGCAGTTGCCTGGCCACCGCGAAGAGTTCGGCCGATGCCGCCTCGGGCATCGGGGGCCGGCCGATGCCGCCCTGGACCGTGATCTCCGCCTCGTCGAGGTGCGGGGCCAGCGCCGCGAACGCGGCTTCGATCCGTTCGGTCTCCGCGGCCGACTCGACCCGGACGTCGACGATGACGGTCGCCTCCGCCGGCACGACGTTGTCCAGGGTTCCCGCGGACGCGACGGTCGGTGTGACCGTCGTACCGATCTCGGGCCGGCCCAGCGCGGCGATGTCCAGTACCTGGTGCGCCGCTTCGATGAGGGCGTTGACCCCGGCCGCGGGCTCCAGGCCCGCGTGCGAGGCCCGGCCCGCGATGGAGACCTGGAAGGTGCCGCAGCCCTTGCGGCCGGTCTTCAGCCCTCCGCCGTCGGCCGCGCCCTCGAACACGAGCACCGCGCCGCAGGCCAGGGCGCGTTCTTCGATGAGGGCCCGGGAGGAACGGGAGCCGACCTCTTCGTCGGCGGTCACCAGGATCTCGACCCCCGACCGGTCGTCGAGCAGTGCCAGCCCGTGGATGGCCTGCACCAGTCCGCCGAGCATGTCGAAGACCCCGGGCCCGGTGGCGCGCCCGTCCTCGACCGCGAACGGCCGTCGCTCCAGGGTGCCGAGCGGGAACACCGTGTCGTGGTGACCGAGGATCAGCACCTTGGGATCGCCGCCGGCCGACCAGTGGACGTGCGGCCCGGCTTCGCTCTCGATCAGGCGGGCCCGCCCGCCGAGTCGGCTCTCGATGACGGCGGCGACGACCTTGCCCGATACCGCCAGGGAGTCGAGGTCGCGCGACGGAGACTCGGTTTCGACGAGTGTCCTGAGGTCCTCGATCATGGCGTCGACGCTCACATCGACGGTCTTGTCCATCGTCACCTCGCAAGGGTACTTGGTACGCCGGGACAGGGGCGCCCGGTGGGGGGCGCCCCGGTCGGCGGCGGTCAGTCGGTGCCGAACTCCATCGCGGCGAGGTCGAGCATCTGGTCCTCGTCGCCCTCGACCTCCCCGCGGGTGCGGGAGGCGATGACCTCGGCGCCGCCTTCCGGCATCGCGCCGATCAGCCCCGTCGAGGCGGCCTGGGCGGCGCCGATGAGCGTCGCGTTCGTGTTGCCGACGATGCCGAGGGCCGCGTACTGCTCCAGCTTGGCGCGGGAGTCGGCGATGTCGAGGTTGCGCATGGTGAGCTGGCCGATGCGGTCCACCGGGCCGAACGCGGAGTTCTCGGTGCGCTCCATGGACAGCTTGTCCGGGTGGTAGCTGAAGGACGGGCCGGCGGTGTCCATGAGCGAGTAGTCCTCGCCGCGCCGCAGTCGCAGCGTCACCTCGCCGGTGACGGCGGCGCCCACCCAGCGCTGGAGCGACTCGCGGATCATCAGCGCCTGCGGGTCGAGCCAGCGGCCCTCGTACATGAGGCGGCCGAGGCGCCGGCCCTCGTTGTGGTACTGCGCCACGGTGTCCTCGTTGTGGATCGCGTTGACCAGGCGCTCGTAGGCGGCGTGCAGCAGGGCCATGCCCGGGGCCTCGTAGATGCCGCGGCTCTTGGCCTCGATGACCCGGTTCTCGATCTGGTCGGACATGCCCAGGCCGTGGCGGCCGCCGATGGCGTTGGCCTCCATCACCAGGTCGACCGGGGTGGCGAACTCCTTGCCGTTGATCGTCACCGGGCGGCCCTGGTCGAAGCCGATGGTCACGTCCTCGGCGGCGATCTCGACGGAGGGGTCCCAGAACCGCACGCCCATGATCGGGGTGACGGTCTCGACGCCGGTGTCGAGGTGCTCCAGGGTCTTGGCCTCGTGGGTGGCGCCCCAGATGTTGGCGTCGGTGGAGTAGGCCTTCTCGGTGCTGTCGCGGTAGGGGAGGTCGTGGGCGAGGAGCCACTCCGACATCTCCTTGCGGCCGCCGAGCTCGGAGACGAAGTCCGCGTCGAGCCACGGCTTGTAGATGCGCAGGTGCGGGTTGGCCAGCAGGCCGTAGCGGTAGAACCGCTCGATGTCGTTGCCCTTGAACGTCGAGCCGTCGCCCCAGATCTGCACGTCGTCCTCGAGCATCGCCCGGACGAGCAGGGTGCCGGTGACGGCGCGGCCGAGCGGCGTCGTGTTGAAGTAGGAGCGTCCGCCCGAGCGGATGTGGAACGCGCCGCACGTGAGCGCGGCCAGGCCCTCCTCGACCAGCGCCGCGCGGCAGTCGACCAGGCGCGCGATCTCGGCGCCGTACGCCGACGCACGGCCGGGCACCGACGCGATGTCGGGCTCGTCGTACTGGCCGATGTCGGCGGTGTAGGTGCACGGGACGGCACCCTTGTCGCGCATCCACGCGACCGCGACGGAGGTGTCGAGGCCGCCGGAGAAGGCGATGCCGACGCGCTCGCCGGTGGGCAGGGAGGTAAGAACCTTAGACATGGGAAGAGTATGCGCTACTACGCATGATCATGCAACGTCGGCGTGTCGCCGGCCTTGCCGGCCTCGCCGGCGATCCGCTCCAGGTCCGTGACGAGCGCGTCCAGCCACGACGCGGCCGTGTAGTACGGCTGCGGCGCACCCGGCGGCTCGGCGGCGAATCCGTCGGAGGCCGGGTCCCGCAGCGCCAGCGGCGCCCGCGGGGTGTCGCCGCGCGGGTCCAGGCGCGCCGACACCAGCAGCATCCGCCCGGCCACCCGGTCCCCCAGCCGGGTCACCGCCTCGGCGGGCTCCCGCTCCAGGGGCGGTACGAAGACCCGCTCGGGCGCCGCCAGCAGCCGGTCCGCGCCCCAGAGCACGTGGTGGCCCGCCATCAGCGTGGCCTGCCAGTCCCGGCTGCCGCCGGACGATGCCCGCAGTCCCTGCGGCTCGCTGTGGTACTGCGCGTACGCCGACTCCGCCAGGACCAGCGAGTGGCTCAGCGACCGGTGCCCCGGAGCGGCGAGTACGGGCTCCCGCACCCCTCCCGCGGCGACCTGGGCGGTCGTGGCCACCACCACCTCCGCAGCGCCGCGCAGCATCACCGCCACCGCGCGGCGCAGCTCGTCCTGCGCGCCGCGGGGCCAGGCGAGCAGCCCGAACACGGCGCCGATCGCGCTGCCGACCAGCACGTCCAGCAGCCGGAACTCGGCGAGCTGCCAGGTCGCCGGTGCCAGCTGCGCGAACACCAGGGCGACCACCAGCGTGAACATCGCCTGCGCCCAGCCCACCCCCTTGACCGGGCCGAGGGTGAACGCGATCAGCATCAGCGGCGGCAGCGCCGCCGCGTACACCGCGATGTCCGTCCCGACCAGCGCCAGCAGCACGGCCACGCCCAGTGCCCCGACCAGGGTCCCGGCCAGCGCCACCCGCACCGTCGACCGGGTCTCCCGCACGGTCGTCCGGGTCAGCGTCAAGGTCGCCAGCAGCACCCAGAACCCGTGCGGCAGGGTGTCCACCCCGGCGATCACCCGGGCCGCCGCCAGCGCCAGGCCGAGCCGTACCGCGTTCTGGAAGAACACCGACCGGCTGCCCGCGTGCCCCCACAGCCGCCACCACCACAGCTGCGGCGCGTGCATGCCCGCGTACCAGAACCGCCCCGGCGCGGCCCGCGCCGCGCCCGCCCGGCCCCGTACCGCGATCCCGGCACCCGTGGACATCGTGAGCGCCGCGTCCGCCGCCTCCAGGAGCACCGCGTCCCGGCGCAGCACCGCTGGGGAGGCGCCGGCGGCCGGGCCCGCCGCGATGGCCGTACGGGCCCGCAGCAGCTCGGTGTGCGCGTCCCCGGCGGGCGTCCGGCCGCGCAGGAGGTCGGCCGTCTCCCGCGCCGCGTCCCGTACCGCCCGCAGCACCTGCGGCCGTGCCCCCGGCGGCTCGGGACCCGCGGGGCCCGGGGGCAGCGCCGCCAGTCTGTCGAGCAGGGTGCGGGCGGCCAGGCCGGTATGGGCCAGGGCCCGGTCCCGTAGGCCCGGCCCGGCCGGGCGTTCGGCCTCCGGCACCTGTGAGGACCTCAGCCCGGTGCCCGCCTCCCGCGCCGCGCGCAGCGCTCCGCCGGACACGGCGTGCGGCGCCCGGGTCAGCTCGTCGGCACACCGCTTCGCGCAGTCGGCGGCCCGCGCGGCCAGCTCCCGGTACGGCACGGTCGGCGGGTCCGGCAGCAGGAACGCCTCGGCGAGGACGAGCAACGCGATGCCCACCGTCGCGCCCGTCAGCCGCTGCCCGAGCGAACCGGGATCGTACGGCGGGAAGGACGGCAGGATGTACATCAGTTGGAGCCCCGGCGCGACCCCCGCCGGGCGCGGCCCTCCCACGGCCGCGAAGGCCAGCGCGAAGCCGACGACCAGCATCCCGAGGGCCGCGCTCCAGGTCCGCACGGACAGGTAGGTGCCGATGGTGATCAGCACCCAGCAGGCGGGCAGCGCCCGGAGCACCACCGCGGCCCGCTGCCGGCCGGTGCCGGGGACGCGCGACAGGCCCGCCAGGGCCACCGCGGCGAAAAGTGCGTAGGTTGCGGCGGTGGCCGAGCCGAAGCCGTACAGCAGCAGGTAGAAGCCGGCGCTGCCGGCCAGCGTGACCCGCACGGACCGTGCGGCCGCCGCCCTGTAGGCCGCCGGCAGCCGCAGCCCGCGAACGCCAGCCATGCCACCAGCATCACCTGGTACCGACCGCCCGGCACCCGGGGGCCGGGGCGGACGGCTGTCGGGGCAGCGGTCAGTCGACCTGCAGCTCGCCCATCCGGCTCCAGCCGGTGGCGCCCTCGATGGTGGTGCTCACGATGTCGGGCGTACGGGTGACCAGCGGGCGCATGGTCTCCAGGGCCGCGCCGAAGTGCTCCGAGCTGACGTGCGCGTGCGCGGCGTCGTCCTGGAACGCCTCGACCAGGACGTAGGTGTCCGGCTCCTCCAGGCTGCGGGACCACTCGAACCACAGGTTGCCGGGCTCGGCACGGGTGGCGCGGGTGAAGTCCGCGACCTTCTCGGGCCACTGCTCCACGTATTCGGGCTTGACGGCGAATTTCACCACAATGAAGATCATTCGATCATTGTAGGCACCGCCGAAGGTCAAGCCGTTCGCGGCGCTACCGCCCGCCCCCGTTTGTCGTTTGAACTCTCGTCACATGGAGGGAGAACCATGACGGTCACGAGGTCCGTTGTACTGTCCGCGACGCTCCTCGCGGGTTTGCTGGGCGGTACGGGCACACCTGCCGACACGCCGGAGCGCAGCTCGGGTCTGCTCTCCAACGGGGTCGCGACCGAGGCCGTCACCCCGTCGCTGTCGATCGACGCGTCCTACGTGCCGGGGGGCAACGTGCTGCGCCTGCCGTCGGGCAAGTGGCGCTACCTGCCCGCGGGCGCGACCAAGTCCGTGGTGGTGGAGGCCGGTGACGCGGGCGCCCTGGAGCAGGTCGCGGCCTCCCGGGCCTGGCTCGCGTCGGGCCGGATTCCCGGCGCGCCCGGGGTCCGCCGTGAGAGCGCGGAGCGCGCGCTGCTGTCGATGCGGGCGCTGCTCCAGCCGAACGGCTCCTTCGCCGCGGCCTGGTACCCGTTCTGGGACTTCTCCTGGCCCCGCGATTCGAGCTTCGCCGCCGCCGCGTTCGCGCACACCGGCCACGACGAGGAGGCGTACAGGATCCTGCGGTACAACTCCCTGACTCAGCGGGCGGACGGAACCTGGGAGGCCCGGACCCGTCTCGACGGCTCGGGGCCCCCGGACGCCCGGCCGTGGCAGCTGGACGCGAACGGCTGGGTGCCCTGGGCCACCTGGCAGTGGTACCGGGCGGCACCGGCGGCGGACCGCGACGGCCGGCTGGAGACCCTCTACCCCACGATCCGCAAGGCGGCCGACTACGCGGCCGGCTCCCTGGACGCCGACGGCCTGCCGCCCGCCTCACCCGACTACTGGGAACTCCCCACCGGCACGGTCAACATCGGCACGGCGGCGCCCCTGCTGGCCGGCCTCAACTCCTCCGCCGACCTCGCCCGCAGCCTGGGCCGCGCAGAGGACGCCGCGCGTTGGAGCGGCGCCGCCCGGCGCCTGTCCGCCGGCATCGCCCGACGGTTCGCCCCGATCGGCTACCAGCGCACCGCGGACGGCCTGCACGGCCGCGACAGCGCCGTCGCCTTCATGGCGCCGCCGTTCAACACCGCACCCGCCGACCTCCCCGCGGCGCTGGACGACACGTACAAGGCGCTGCTGCGCCCCAACGGCGGGCTGGTCCCGGGCAACGACCCCGCCACCCGCTGGGGAGACATCACCTGGACCGCCAGTACCTCGTTCTTCGCGCTCGCCTGGTCCGCGACCGGTGAAGGGGCCAAGGCGGGCGATGTGATCGACTGGGTGCTGTCCAAGCGCAACACCCTCGGCGAACTCCCGGAGACCGTCAGCGCGGACGGCCGCCCCAAGGCCGTCGTCCCCCTCGGCTGGACCGACGCGATCGTCCTCATCGCCCTCCTCGGGGCCGACGGCGCCCCCCTGCCCACCCCTCCCTCCGCCCAGCGGCCGCAGGCCGGGTAGGGCCGCGACCAGGGGAAACTGCGGGAAATTCGGCGGTTCTTGAAGGGGCGTCCCGAAACTTGACTCGGGCGACTAAGATGATCGCAGGCCTCGGGTACCGCATCCCCCGTCGGTATCCGGGGCCTTTCATGTCTGTGCAGAGGGGCCCCGGGTCTTCCCGGGGCCCCTCTGCCGTGCGGGCTCGCCCCGCCCCACCCCCGTGGAGGCAGAACGAGCCCGGTCATTGGGGCCCGGTCACACGGTGAACGCGGGCGGTCGCACGGGCTTGGGGAGCCGTCGTGCCAGGTGCTTGGCCACGTCGACGACCGTGCGGTCGGCCAGGTGGGGGCCGATGATCTGGATCGCCAGCGGCAGCCCGTGGGCGGTCTTCCCCGCGGGCATGACGAGGGCCGGGAGCCCGACGTGCCCGGCCATGTTCAGCCATGCCGTCTGGTCGAAGTACGGACGCTTCACCCCGTCGACCGTGATGAACCGGCCGGGCACCGGGGTGGACGTCTGGTCCTCGACGGCCGCGGTCGGGGCGGCCGGGGTGATGAGGACGTCGTGGTGCGCGAAGTAGTCGGCCCACGTGCCGCGCAGCTTCTCGCGGTCCTCGTTCGCCCGCAGCCAGTCCCTGTGCCGCATGGTGCGTGAGTGCAGGAAGAGGCCGCCGGGGCTGTCGGCGGGGGTCTTGTCGGCGGCCGCGATGTCGTCGGCGAACCCCGCGTCGGTCGCGGTCGCGCCGGCCGTGGCGTACATCAGGCGCTGGAACAGCCTGTCGCTGTCGGCGAGGTTCACGGGCCTGGTGGTGCCGTCGACCGTGGCGCCGGCGGACCGTACGAGTTCGGCGACCCGGTCCAGGAGTTCGCGGGTGCTCTCGTCCACGTGGCAGTAGGCATCGTCCTGCCACACGCCGATCCGGTAGTCCGCCAAGCGGCTGCGCCTCGGCGCCGGGAGGTCGATGCGCCAGGCGGCGGCGTCGGCCGGAGCGGGTGCGGCGAGCACGTCCAGGAGGACGTCGAGGTCCTCGGCGTTCCTCGCGACAGGGCCGATGGTGAGCATGTCGGAGCTGGTGAGCCAGCCGGGCGGCCGGGGGATGTGGCCGCGGGTGGGGACGATGCCGCCGCTTGGGCGCAGGGCGTACACGCCGCAGTAGGCGGCCGGCAGGCGCAGCGAGCCCGCGAGGTCGGAGCCGACTTCGAGGCTGGTCATGCCCGCGGCGACGGCAGCGGCGGGGCCGCCGGACGATCCGCCTGCGGTCCTGGTGTCGTCGTGCGGGTTCTTCGTCCTGCCGAACAGCGGGTTCGAGGTCTGGAGGTCCTGGCACATCACCGGGACGTTCGTCTTGCCGACGATGACGGCGCCGGCCGCCCGCAGGAGCGCGACGGCGTCCGCGTCCCGGTCGGGGACGTGGTCGGTGAGGTCGGGCGAACCGCAGGTGGTGCGCAGGCCCTTGGTTTCGAGGGCGTCCTTGACGGTGACGGGCAGACCGTGGAGCGCGCCGAGCGGCTTGCCCGTCGCGGCGAGGTGGCGGTCGGCCTCGTCGGCGGCCGCACGCGCTCCGTCGGCGTCGAGGGTGGCGACGGCGCCCAGGGCGGGGTTGGTCCTGGCGATGTGCTGGAGGTACTGCTCCAGCAGGGCCCGGCTGGTGACCGTGCGCCGGCGCAGGGCGGTGAGCTGTTCGCGGGCGGATGCCAGGTGCAGGTCCGGCCCGGGAGGCTTGGGTGCGCCGGCGCGGGAGCGCGCCGCGGCGGGCGTGGTGGCCATGGAGGCCGCTGCGGCGATGGCCGTGCAGGCGACGAGCAGGGTTCGGCGGAGGATCACGAACGGGCTCCTGTGGTGGTGCTGCGGCGGTCGGCGGCCCCGTGGTTCTCGGGCGCGGGCGGGCTGAAGTGGGATGCGACGCGCTGGAGGTGGAGCAGTTCGTCCTCCGTGGTGGCGAGGTCCAGCTCCGCGTCGGCGTACTCGGCGGGGGTGGCCGCGGGATCGTCCGCCGCGTGCCGAACGAGGGCGGCGCGGATCTGATCGGCCGTGACGGCCGCGGCGAGTTCGACGCCGGTGAGGCCTTCGGCCCGGCGGCGGGTCTCGGCCTGCTCCCGGGCCGCCGGGTCGAGGTAGCGGCGCATCAGCTTCTGGCCCTGGCGGATCTCGACGCGGCGGCGCAGGAGGGGGAAGTGGGCGCTGCGGCCGCGCAGGACGTCCTGGCTCTGGCTGGCGGGGCGGCGCAGCGTGATGCCGGGGTCGGCCTGGTCGAGCGCGTGCCACAGCGGTGCCAGGCGCCGGTAGCGGACGTGCGCGGTGGTCCAGTCGCGGGCGCTGCCGGCGCGCAGGGCGACGGCGGGGATGAGGTAGCCGATCTGCGTGAGGGTGGCTCCGATGTCCCCGCACGCCCAGGCGAAGTCGTTGAGGTGGGTGACGCTGAAGCCCACCTCGGCGCCGATGATGCCGCTGATGCGGATGCCGCTGTAGCCGAGGGTGATGACGGCGCCGACGGTGACCAGGCGCAGGCTGAAGGCGATCGAGCGGTCCGTGGCGGTGCGCGCGTACTTCCAGCAGGACCGCGCCAGGTAGATCTCGGCGGCGCTGTAGGTGCCGAAGTACAGCAGCACGTAGGCCTGGAAGACCGGGTCGTGCGCGTAGTAGAGGGAGAAGTCGGTGGGCCGGGTGGTGGCCGGGGTCAGCAGGACGAACAGCACGGCCATGGTGGCGATGACCGCGGCGGCCGCGAGGAGCAGGAGGCGGCTGCGCCGGCGGGCTTCCTCCAGGGGCTTCGACCAGTGCGCCAGGACGGTGGCCTGGAGGGCGAGGACGAGGATCACGCAGCCCTGGGCGATCGGCACCACGATGTTGGGGACGCCGAAGACGCCGTCGACGCGGACCCAGACCCAGGTGAGGGAGACGGCGTAGCTGATCGCGGAGAAGCAGTAGGTGAAGGCGAGCGCCACCAGCGCCGGGTCGCGGCGGCTCCTGCCCAGGTCGCGGACCAGGATGAGGAAGCCGGTACCGGCGATGGCCAGGCACAGGGGGTGAAGTATGTCTTTCACGGGTCCCTATTCGGTCAGCGCAGCAACGTGCGGGCTATGGGGTCGGCTTCCCGGGAGCCCTGCGGGCGCGCTGCGCTCAGGTGCTCCTGGAGGAGGGATCCCAGGAGTTCGGCTTCGAACTCCTCGGGCTCGTTGTAGCGGGTCCGGCCGAGGACGAGCTGGACCGTGGCGGGGTCGATGTCGGTGATCAGGCCGCCGAGGTTGCCGGCTCCGAGGGGGGTGTTGCCGCGGTGGCGCCTGAGCATGTGCCCGAACTCGTGGCCGACGATGACCTCGGCATGCGCGCGGCTGATCGCGGTGTCGTAGAA
Source organism: Streptomyces sp. NPDC037242 (assembly GCF_055604165.1). Classification (NCBI taxonomy): domain Bacteria; kingdom Bacillati; phylum Actinomycetota; class Actinomycetes; order Kitasatosporales; family Streptomycetaceae; genus Streptomyces; species Streptomyces sp. NPDC037242. The sequence goes on along the minus strand of NZ_JBVJUY010000007.1, from coordinate 130,519 downwards.
CACGTAGTCGGTGTCGCCCGTGGCGAGCCACAGTCCGCACGGGGCGGAGGCGTCGAGGGAGTCGGGGTCGGCCGGGTCCGAAGCGAAGGGCATGAGCCGGATCGAGCGGCCGAAGCGCTCCTCCATGAACGGCACGAGGTCCAGGACGCTGTCGACCGCGGGGAGGCCGAGGCTGTCCACGAACTCGCGGTTGCGGCGCTCGGCCTCGTCGGCCTCGCGGTCGGATCCGCGCTTACGACGGCTGAGCCACATGGCGTTTCCTCTCCTCGTCGGGACGCCGGACTTCGGTCATGGCAGGTCCCTTTCGGGGTCTGCCGGCAGGCCTTCCTCTTTCCGTACGGCTTCCAGTGCGGCCAGGACCTTGCGCTGGCCGGCGGCGGACACGCCCATCGCGCGGAGGGCGATCTGCTCGACCCCGTTCTCCTTCAGCTTGCGCAGGATCTCGAACTGGGTCGCGATCTTCCGGGTGACCTCGTCCTCTACGAAGTAGGCGGCCTCGACGCCGAAGAAGCGGGCGAGGAGCGGGACCATGGTGATGGTCGGCGTGCGCTTGCCCGCACGCAGGTAGCTGATGTGGGAGCGGGTGTAGCTGTCCTCTCCGTACGAGGAGATGGTGCGGGCCACGTGCGCGTTGGAGTACTCCTCCGCCCCAGGGGGGCGCACCCGGTCGAACAGGAAGTTGAGGCGGTCGCTGAAGCATGCCCCGGGTCCGGGCACCGGGACCGGGACCGGTCGGGGTGAGTCCGGTCCATCGGGCCTGTCTTCTGTTTCCGCCACTGCGTGCCGCTCCCTTTCATCGGGCGTAACTATAGTTGACGCCCGTTGCGCGTAACTATAGTTGACGTCCGGGAGCCGTTGCCGGCCGGGTCAGCCGCCGATGCGTTCCAGCGCCCCGGTCAGGGCGCGGCGCAGCCCGGTGCGGATCACGGGGAGCAGTTCGGCCGCGGGAAGCACGGCGATGGCCGCTGCGAACCGGCGCTCGGCGAACCGGTCCGCGTGCGCGCCGACGGCGTGACCGGCCCCGGCCACCGTTCCGCCCGCCGCCCAGCGGATCTCCTCGTCCCGGTCCGTGGCCGCCACCGCGACCACGTCCCAGAGGTCCTGCCCGGGGTTGCGGAACCGTTGCACCATGTGGGCGGCAGCCGGCACCTCTTGTCCCTTGGACCGTCCACGCCGCTATGCCCGTCTCCACCACACGCCTACGCCCCTTCCGCCCACGGCGCGCGTGCCGGGGGCGCGGGACCATCATGGACCAGTCACCCCAGGCCGGCTCCGGCTGCCCACCTGCTGAGTTCCCGCGCTGCGGCCGCGCGCTGCTCCGCCGTCGCCGGGGCGGCGCTGACCAGCGCGAAGTGCACTCCCTCCGCGGCGCCGGACAGGACGATCCGGCGGGCACGCGTGCCGCCGGGCTCGGGGACGAGGGCGATGGCACCCGTCGTACCGGGGCCGGTGACCGTGCCGAGGTCGGAGACGACCGTGGTGCTCGCGGGGTCGAAGCCGGCCGGCAGGTGCAGTTCCGTCGGCGCGCCCGCGCCCGCGCCACCGCGCCACACCAGTACGCCGTACGGCAGTTCCGTGCCGACCAGTCGGGCCGACTCGGGCATGTCCGCGGGCATCCGGCTCCACGTCATCGCGGTGCCCGCGTCACGGGAGCGGTCCTCGTAGAGGAACGCGAGGGTGTGCCCGGCGACCGCGCTCGGATACAGGCGGTCCAGGAGCCGCGCGTCCTGGCGCAGGACCGGGGTGCCGGCGTCGTCGAGGCGTACGGCGGACAGGTCCTCTTCGTTCCAGGCGTCGCCCGCGGTGCGGATCTTGTTCGGGTTGTCGTTCATCGCCTCGTGGTGGCGGCCGCTGTAGATGTCCCACTGCCACTGGGTCGCGGACAGGACGGGTCCGGCGGCGGCCGGGTTCTGCCACCAGGCGCGGCCGCCGAGACCGCTGTCGAGCGCCTGGTACTGGCCCTTGAGCACGGACGGGGCCTTGTCCGACGAAGTGCCGGTCAGCGGATGGCCGAACTCGCTGACGATGGCAGGTGCGTTGAGGGCTGCGGCCCGGTTGCGTACGGCGTTGAAGTCCGCGGCGTACTCGCCGTCCTTCGCCTTGGTCAGGTTGAAGAACCCGGACATCCTGGCCTGGTCGTAGAAGTGCGTGTTGAAGACGTACCGCGGCCCCAGGACCCCCACGCCGCCGAGGCCGCCGGGCTGTTTCATGAAGGAGAGGTTGGAGTTCCAGAACATGTTCGGCTCGACGAGCGCGGGCTTGGACTGCCAGCCCGCCGCGTCCATGCGCGCGCGGAACTTCTCGTAGAAGGGCCAGAGCCGGCCCTGCTCCCAGGCGGCGCCGTCCTCGCCGCTCGCGTACTGCCCGGCGTAGGGCTCGTTGTACGGGTCGAAGCCGGCGACCTGGGCGAACTCCGTATCGTCGAGATGGGCCGCGAGGTACGCCATGGCGGCCTGAGCGGTGTCGAGGAAGGCGTCCTGGATGCCGTTGCGGTTGGCCCAGAAGTCGCGCATGGCCCTCGTGACGGCCTGGTTCTGGGTGATGTTCTGGCCCCAGTGGGCGCAGATTCCGCAGGACTCCCGCGGGTATCCGCCCGCCTGGACCACCCAGCGCGGTGCGCCGTCGCCCGAGTACCAGCTGTCCTTGTCGAAGATGTGGCGGGAGAAGAGGTCCTGGTGGAAATCGGGGTACACGCGCAGCCCCACGGCCAGGAACTCCCGCATCTGCGCGGTCGCCAGGCTCAGGTAGGCCTCGTCCACCTGCCCGCGCGCGGGCTCGGCGGCCGCCCATGACAGCAGGAACCGCACGGAGTTGGCCCCGCCCAGTTCGCGCAGGGCCCGCGCCGACTTGCGGGCGTCCTCGACGCTGGCGAAGGGCAGGCCGCCGTTCTCCGCCAGCTTGGTCTCGCCCGAGACGTTGAAGCCGCGCAGGACGACCTCGCGTCCGTAGCCGTCGGTGAAGTGCGTACCGCTGACGGTCACTTCGGCCGCGCGCGCGTCGTACGGAGCGTCGTACGGGGTGGGCTCGGCAGCGCGGGCGGGAGCTCCCGCGCAGAGGGCGGACGAGGCGAGGGTGACGAGCACCGCGGCCCACGCCCGCCGTCCCGAACCGTGCGCTTCACGCATCGTCTGGGTCGTCATGGCCCGTACTGTCATGCGGATCTGATGAACAGTCAACCAATGCGACTGCACTGCGGCAAAGGGGTGTGCCGGTTGCGGGGTCGGCCGTGGTTGCGGCCGCGGCGGGTACGCATGCGGCTGACCTGCAGCCAGGCCGCGGCCCGGGGGTCCCGGGCGCCCAGTTCGACGAGGGCCGGGTGCGGGCCCGCCCGGCCCAGCCGTTCCGCGAGCGGGTCGCGCCGGTCCGGGTCGCGGCGGTCCGGGTCCCGATCCTTGGCGTCCTCGTCGAACCAGACGACCTGGGCGATCAGCGCGAGGCCGGCGGCCACCGCCGCGACCCACTCCACGGGCCCCCGGGGTACCCGCTCCAGCACCACGACCATGCCGAACGCGAACTCCCCGATGAGCAGCACCATCCCGGTACAGCCCAGGCAGCCGGGCTCGCGCGGGGGATCCACCGGCCAGAACGGCAGGAGGGCGCGGCAGTCGGAGCGGAACCCGTCCCGGACGGCGAGGAAGCCGGCGTCGCGCAGTTCGACGTTGCCCAGGGCCGCGGGCGCGGTCCGGCGGCGCAGCGCGGCCAGCAGGGCGTCCGGCAGCGGGTGCCCGACCAGGTGCGCGGGGTCGGCGCCGGCCTCGGTGAGGCTCAGGTTGCCGCGGCGGTTGACGGTGGCCAGCCCGTCGAGCAGCAGCCGGGCGGCGGCGGCCTGGGTCTCGTCCTCGTGCCACATCCGGCCGACCGCGGGGTGGTACGGGTCGAGCACGAGCTCGGCGCTGCGTGCGACCGCGTCCCGGTACGACCGGGTTTCGCGGGCGCGGCGCAGGCCGAGCATCCCGTACAGCAGGGCTGTGACGGGCAGTACGACGCACGCGACCAGGATCGAAATCACCCGTCGAGCGTAGGGCGCGGGGCGGCGGCCGGTACAACCGGTTTCGGGCTCCGGGCTGTCGCCGCCGTGCGGGAGCCCCGCGGTGGCAGACTCGGCTCCGCTCCGACCCCGTCCCCGCGGGAGGTCCCGTGTTCCACCGCCTCGCCCTCGTACACGGAAGGACCGCCGTCCTGGCCGTTGCCGGCCTGGTCCTCGCCCTCACCGCCGGCACTTCCCCTGCCGCGCCCGCTCCGGTGCCGGCTCCGGCTCCCGGGCCGCGGGTGACCGCGGTCGCCGCGGCGCCGGGCAGCGCGACGGCCCTGACCGCGTACGCGATCCAGTCGACGGCGAAGGTCGCGGACGATGCGGCCGCCGTCTCCAGCCCCGGCTACGCGGCGGCCGGCTGGTATCCGGCCGGCTCCCGGTCCACCGTCCTCGCGGCGCTGCTCGCGGCCGGGGTGTACCCCGATCCCTTCTACTCCACGCAGCAGAAGCGGATCCCCGCCGCGGACTTCACCGTGCCCTGGTGGTTCCGGGCCGACTTCACCGTCGCCGACACGACCGCCCGTACGTACCTGGACTTCAGCGGGGTCATCTCCGCCGCCGACGTCTTCGTCAACGGCCGCCGGACCGCCGCCGCGAGCACGGTCGCCGGCGCGTACACCCGGCACGAGCTCGACGTCACCTCCCTGGTCAGGGCGGGCGCCAACACGGTCGCCTTCCGGATCCAGCCCAACAATCCGCGCAAGCGGCTCACGATGGGCTGGCTCGACTGGCTGCAGCCGCCGCCCGACGAGAACATGGGCATCGTCCGCGACGTGACGGTGCGCCGCGGCGGGCCGGTCGCCCTGCGCGACGCGCACGTGGTGACCGCCCTGGCCCTGCCGTCGATGTCCTCGGCCGATCTGACCGTCAAGGCCCGCGTGCGCAACGACTCGACGGCCACCGTCACCACGACCGTGTCGGGCACGGCGGGTCCGGCCACCGTCAGCCGCAGCGTCACCCTGGCCCCCCACGAGACCAGGACCGTGGTCTTCTCCCCCGCCGACCACCCCGGGCTCCGGCTGGCTTCGCCCCGCGTGTGGTGGCCCGCCTCGATGGGCGCGCAGCCGATGTACGGCCTCGACCTGACCGCGACCGTGAACGGCGCGCCCTCCGACACCGCCCACCAGTCCTTCGGCATCCGCGACGTGCAGGCGCCGCTGAACTCCGACGGCGCCCGGCAGTACCGGATCAACGGCCGCCCGCTGCTGATCAAGGGCGGCGGCTGGTCCCCCGACGAGTTCCTGCGCTGGGACCGCACCTACGTCGAGGACCGGCTGAAGTACGCCCTCGACCTGGGCCTGAACACCCTGCGCCTGGAAGGGCACATCGAGCCCGACGAGTTCTTCGACCTCGCCGACCGGTACGGGATCCTGACGCTTCCCGGCTGGGAGTGCTGCTCCAAGTGGGAGGGGGAGGTCAACGGCACCGAGGCCGGTGAGCGGTGGGAATCCGCCGACTACCCCGTCGCCAGGGCCTCGATGGCCGCGGAGGCGGCCCGGCTGCGCCACCACCCCAGCGTGATCTCCTTCCTGATCGGCAGTGACTTCGCACCGAACGAGGAGATCGAGGAGGGGTACGTCGACGCCCTGAAGGCCGCCGACTGGGGGACGCCGGTGGTCCCCGCGGCCTCCGACTCCTCCGCCCCGATCACCGGACGCTCGGGGATGCGGATGACCGGCCCGTACGACTGGGTCCCGCCCGGCTACTGGTACGCCAAACGGGCGGGCGGCGCCACCGGCTTCAACTCCGAGACCAGTGCGGGCCCGGACATCCCGACCCTCGACACGCTGCGCCGCATGATGTCCCCGGCCGAGCTGGAGACCCTGTGGAAGAGCCCGTCCGCCGCCCAGTACCACCGCTCCCCCTCGGCCACCTTCTCGACGCTCAAGCTGTACGGCGCGGCGCTGGCGGCCCGGTACGGTCCCCCGACGGGGCTGGAGGACTACGTACGCAAGGCGCAGCTCGCCCAGTACGAGAACGTGCGCGCGCAGTTCGAGGCGTACTCGCGCAACGCCAAGGACGCGTCCCGTCCGTCGACCGGCGTCATCTACTGGATGTTCAACAGCGGCTGGACCTCGCTGCACTGGCAGCTGCTGGACCGGTACCTCGACCAGGGCGGGGCGTACTTCGGCGCCAAGAAGGCGAACGAGCCCCTGCACATCCAGTACGGGTACGACAACCGCGCGGTGACCGTCGTCAACAACCGGACCTCCGCGGCCTCCGGGCTGACGGCCCGGGTGACGCTCTTCAACACCGACGGCACGCAGAAGTACGACCGGACGGTGAGCGGCCTGGGCGTCGAGGGCGGTGGCGCGAGCAGCACCGCACTGACGCTGCCCGCGTCGGTCGCCGGCCTGTCGACCACCCATCTGGCCCGGCTGCTGCTCACCGACGGCGCCGGGCGGGAGGTGAGCCGCAACGTCTACTGGCTCTCCACCGAGGCGGACGTGCTCGACTACGCGGACACCGACTGGTACCACACGCCCACCACCTCCTACGCCGATCTCAGGGGGCTGAACTCGATGGGGCGGGCGGCCGTCGCCTCGACGGCTTCGACGAGCACGGACGGCTCGGGGGTGTCGACGACGACGGTGACCGTACGCCACACGGGCGCGGGCGCCGCCCCGGCCCTGCTCACGGACGTCCACCTGGTGGGGGCGCAGGGCGCGCCCGTACTGCCCGTGCGGTGGAGCGACAACCAGGTCAGCCTCTGGCCGGGCGAGTCGGCGACGCTGACGGCGACCTACCGGACGGGCGACCTGCACGGCTCCGAGCCGCGGCTGCGGATCTCCGGGTGGAACACCCCGACGGTGACGGTCCCGGCCGGCTGACCGCGGAGATGGGGGCATGGCCGACAGGCCGGATCTTTAGGCCGGAAAGCCGCTATCCATAAATGATCTTCGAGCCGTACTAATTGGCTCCTCGGCCTGATCGGCCGTCCGAGATCACAAGGAGCCGTAACCCATGACTCGCCTTCGCACCACGTGTATGGCCCTCGCCGGCGCCGCGGCGATGTTCGCCCTGACCGCCGCGCCCGCCCAGGCCGCGCCCGGTGACGTCACCACCTCCTGCGCGAGCGTGGTCACCCCGACCGGGTACGTCGACGTGAGCTGGGGCTACAGCAACAGCTGCGGCACGCAGAGCTTCACGCCGAACATCAAGCAGATAAAGCAGCTCACCGGCCTGCCCGTCGGCACCGTGGTCCAGGCCTGCGGCTCCACGTACCAGCCTGCCGGCTGGGTCCAGACCGCGTCGTACTACAGCGGCAGCTGCGTGTACACCTCGAACCCCGGCTTCAACAACAACGCGTGGACCCTCAAGCGCGTCTCCTGACCCGAGGCATGCGGACCCCCGGTGACCTCACCGGGGGTCCGGTGTGTCCCAGAGGCGGGCCAGGTGTGAGTGGAGCACCCCCTGGGCCTCCTTCGGGGACAGGTGGCCGATGAGGACGTGCGCGGTGAGGCCGTCGGCCAGGGCGAGGAGGGTGCGGGCCTCGTGTCGCGGATCGAGGGGCACGACGTGGTCGGCGCCCTGGCAGGCTTCCGCAATGAGCTCGGCGAACGCCTCCTGCAGGGCCGCGTAGTTCGCCTTCAGAATCTCGGCGAGCACCTCGCTGACCGCCGCCTGCGCGACGAAGGCGAGCCAGACCCTGGCCTCCGCGCGGTGCTCCTCCCTGAGCAGTGCCACCTCGGTGGCCGCGTGGCCCACGGCGGAAGCCGCCGACTGGGCCGGACTCCTGACGAGGCGGGCCCGTACGCGCTCGCCGATCCGCTCGCCGATCTGCCCCAGGGCGAAGACGAGCATCTCCTCCTTGGTGCGGAAGCACCGCTGGACGGCGCCCATCGACACCTCCGCGCGGGCCGCGACGTCGCGCAGGGTCACGCCCTCCAGCCCTCGTTCGTCGGCGAGGTGGCAGACGGCCTCGGCGATGAGCCGGCGCCGGCCCTCGTGGTCCACCTGTCTGGGCATGTCCGTCGCCTTCCGATCGCGGTCCGTCGTGCGCCGATTCTATTCGATGCACCCGCATCGGTTCACGGGGTATGGTTTCGATGCAAGCGCATCGGAACGACGACGAGGACGAGGGAGAGTGCGGACCATGCGGGACGCCTTGTGGCAGAGGACGGCCGGCGCACAGGCCGAAGCGGTACGGACCGCGGAGGTGTCGGCCGTCGAGCTGGTCGAGAGCCACCTTGAGCGCATCTCCGAGGTCAATCCGCAGGTGAACGCGGTCACGCAGCTCCTGGCGGAGCGTGCGCTCCGGGCCGCGGAGCGGACCGACCGCAGGCGGGCCGCCGGTGAGGCCCTGGGGCCGCTCGCGGGCGTGCCGTTCACGGTGAAGGAGACCACCGCCGTCGAGGGCGCGGCGACCACGTTCGGCGTGAAGCGCTTCCGGGACCTGGTGGCACCGGCTGACGCACCCCCGGTGGCGCGGCTGCGCGCCGCCGGGGCCATCCCGATCGGGCACGCGAACATACCCACCCTGATCCTGGCCGGGATGCACACCCGCAGCGAGCTGTTCGGCGACACGGCCAACCCGTGGGACCCGAGCCGGACACCGGGCGGCACCAGCGGGGGCGATGCGGTGGCCGTCGCCACGGGCATGGCGGCGCTCGGCCTCGGCAACGACTCCGGCGGCTCGATCCGCGTCCCGGCCCAGTTCTGCGGTGTGGCGGGGCTGAAGCCCACGACCGGGCGCTTCGCCGCCGACCACCGCTTCCTCGGCCCGCAGGACCCCGGCCCCGCCTCCCAGATGCTGGTGACCGACGGCCCGCTGGCCCGGAGCGTGGGCGATCTGAGACTGGCGTACGAGTTGCTCGCGGGCGCCGATCCGCGCGATCCGCGGGCCGTCCCGGTGCCCGTACGCGGAGTTCCGCTCCCGGGGCCCGTGAAGGTCGCGGTCGTGGCGGACCCCGGCGGGCACGGCGTCCATCCGGCGGTGCGCGCGGCCGTCGGAACCGCGGCCGACGCCCTGCGCGACGCGGGGTACGACGTCCGCGCGGTGGCGGACGTACCGAGGCTGGACGAGGCCCTGGAGGCGTACGACCGGATCACCGTGACCGAGTTCGCCCCCAACTGGCCGGTGGTGCGCACCCTGCTCGGCCCGGGCGGGGACCGCTACATCGGGATGGCGATGGAGCGGACACCGCCCGCGAGCGCGGAGGAGGTCATGCAGCTGATGGGCACCTGGATGAACATCCGCCGCTCGTGGGCCGAGTTCCTCGACGAGTACCCGCTCCTGCTCGGCCCGTCCTTCACCGAGCCGCCCGTCGAGCCGGGCCTGGAGTCGCGCGACAGGGCGGGCCGGGACCGGGTCGCGTCGGGCATGCGCCTGTGCACGGCGACCAGCTTCGCGGGCGTGCCCGCCGTGGCCGTGCCGACGGGGGTGGTCGACGGGCTGCCCTGCGGGGTGCAGATCGTCGGCCGCGCCTTCCGGGAGGACCTGTGCCTGGACGCGGCCCAGGCGGTCGAGGACCGGCTCGGTGTCCTCACGCCGATCGACCCGCGCGCAGCAGGTAGCCGGCCGCGATCGTGACCAGGACGGCCATGCAGGCGATGAACACCAGTCCCGCGCCCTCCAGGCCGAGCGGATCCGCCAGCACCCCGACGCCGATCACCGGCACCGAGATGCCGCCGTAGGCCACCACGAACAGCGTCGAGACCACCGCGGGGGGGGGGGGGGGGGGGGGGGGGGGGGGGAGAGGGGGAGGGGGGGGGGGGGGAAGGGGGGGGGGGGGGGGGGAAGCCACCGCAGAGACAGAGGACCCCCACAGGAAATCGGATCC
>NZ_JBVJUY010000007.1:0-120696 GCF_055604165.1 Streptomyces sp. NPDC037242 | reverse complement strand
CCGCCCCCCCCCCCCCCCCCCCCCCCCCCCCCCCCCCCCCCCCCCCCCCCCCCTCCTCTCCCCCCCCCCCCCCCCCCCCCCCCCCCCCCCCCCCCCCCCCCCCGGAACGCCAGCCCCTGTCCGACCCCGCCGACGAGCGCGCTCAGCACCACCAGCGGCAGCAGTTCCCACCACAGCGCTCCCGCGAGGAGGGCCAGCCCGGCCAGGAGCCCCGCACAGCCCAGCGGCAGCGACCTGCGCACCCCGACCCGGCCGACCGCGAGCTGCCCGGCGGTCGAGGCGAAGAAGGCCAGCGCGACCACCAGCCCGCTCAGGGCGCGGTTGTGCACGTCCAGCGACTGCGCGAGGAACGACGGGCTGACGGACGTGAACACCCCGAACAGCGCGAACCCCACGAAGGAGGCGATCGCCGCGGGCCCGAAGACGGCCCGTACCTGCGCGGGCAGGCCGGGCCGCTGCGGGCGTACGGCGCCCAGCGGCCGCCGCTCCCGTACGGTCTCCGCGAGCCGCAGCAGTACGACGGCCGAGCCGGCCACCAGGACGAGGTGCGCGGCGAACGGCAGGTACAGCGGCGCGGCGGCGTACTGCGCGAGCACTCCGGCGAACAGCGGGCCGCAGCCCAGCCCGCCCATGTTGGCGGCCGTCGCCACGAAGGTGGCCCGGGAGGCGCCACCGCGCGGCGCGAGCTCCAGTACGTACACCGTGGCGGCCCCGGTGAACAGGCCCGCGGACAGCCCCGACAGCAGTCGGCCCGCGTACAGCCAGCCGAGCCCGGTGGCACACAGGAAGCAGACGGCACTGGCCGCCGCGCAGCCGAGGCCCGCCAACAGCACCGGCCGCCTGCCCACGGCGTCGGAGGCGTTGCCCGCGAGCAGCAGTACGCCGATGACCGCGAAGGCGTACACGGCGTACACGACGGTCACCGTCAGCTCGGAGAACCCGAACTTCTCCTGGTAGAGGCCGTAGAGGGGGGTCGGCAGTGTGGTGCCGGCCATGCACACGGCGAACACGGCCCCGCCGAGCAAACACTGCCGCCACCTGCGGCGATCACCGTCCATGGCGCCGAAGGTAACCCCGCCGCCGCCACAACCGGGCGCCACGTCGCCGCGGCTGTCGCGAGTACGGGCGAAGGAACCACGAATGGAACACGGCCGGTCCAACCGGCGGCGGCGCCAGTGACCCGAGTCGGAGGTTTGTGGTTGGTTCGGTACGAGTCGTCCGGGTCCGAAGATTGCGCCGTTGTCGGTGACCGATGCGCAGCGGGCTGTGCTTGAGGGCTGGTCACGTCGTCGTTCGACGGCCCAGGCGCTGGCTCAGCGGTCACGGATCGTGCTGGAGTGCGCGGGGGCATTCGGTGATGGAGGTGTCGCGCCGGTTGCGGATCGCGCCGGACACGGTCCGCACCTGGCGGCGGCGGTTCCTGGAGTACGGTCTGGACGGTCTGGGCGACGAGCCGAGGCCGGGTGTCCCGCGGAAGATCACCGACGCAGATGTCGAGCGGGTGATCGTCAAAAGTATGTCGCAGTCGACGGTCTCGCGGATCTGGCGGGCGTTCGCGCTGGCGCCGCACCGCTCGCAGACGTTCAAGCTGTCGACAGACCCGTTCTTCATCGACAAGGTCCGTGACGTGGTCGGTCTCTACCTGGATCCGCCGGAGAAGGCATTGGTCCTCTGCGTGGACGAGAAGTCGCAGATCCAGGCCCTGGACCGGTCCCAGCCTGTCCTGCCGATGATGCCCGGTGTTCCCGAGCGCCGCAGTCACGACTACATCCGTGCCGGCACCACCACCCTCTTCGCGGCCCTGGGGGTCGCGACCGGCAAGGTGATCGGATCACTGCACCGGCGCCACCGGGCCGCCGAGTTCAAGAAGTTCCTGGCCAAGGTCGACAAAGAAGTGCCGGCGGATCTCCAACGGCCCGGTCTCCTGCTCCGCGCGTGGGAGCAGGAGACCGGGCCGTTCAGCCGGTCGTGCGAGGGGGCGGTCCCGTCCGCGGAGCGGTCAACTCCGGGCGTCAGCCCCCGGTTCGCCTCAGCGGGATGTTCAGTGGTTCAGGTTCAGCGGGTGCAGCTGATCGCGGCGTTGGCCGAGTAGTAGCCGGGCGCGAGTCTGTAGGAGTTGGCGTAGAGGAGCACGCACTGCTCATTGGTGAATCCGCTGATCAGCGCGCGCTGACGGGCCATCTTCTCGGCTTCCTGCTTCGCTTCGTTGGGGCTGTTCTCGTACGCCCAGCCCGTGAACGGCTGTGTTTCCTGCGCGCCGGCAACTGCTGCGTGTGCGACGGTCGGCGTGAACGCCGCAAGGCACGCGACAACGATGGCAGCGGCACCCCGGATGAGCATCTTGGTCATGCTGGAACCCCTCTTGATGGAAATCGGTCTGATTCAGCGCTGGCAGAACAGGCTGGCGACCGCGGCGTACACGCCACCGCCGACCGACTTGACGTCGGTGGCACGGACGTGGCACTGGCTCGCCTGCCAGCCGGCCGACTGGGCGTTCGTGTAGGCCATTCGGACCGCGCCGTCCACCGCCTGGGACGGCGAGGTGCCGATCCCGTTGCCGGTGAACGTCCTCACCTCGGGCAGGACGGCGCTGCTGTACGTGTGCTCGGCTCCCTCGACGGCTCCGGCCGGAGCCGCCTGGGCGGACGTGACACCTCCAACGAGGCACGCCGCCGCGGCAAGGACTACGGCGATGGAACGCAGACGTAACGCGGACGAGCGGCTCACTGGATCTCCTAGATGGTCGCTTCGATGGACACCGGAACGGTCAGCACACATGTCAGGGGCCCATGTCATACGGCGTCCCATGGCACATAGCATCTGAGTCCGAACCGTCCCACTACGGAAAAAGCCGGCTTGCTCTCGATGTCGGACACGCCGTCACCGCGAGATGCTTTGCCTCACGGCCCGCGAGCGCGTTGGGTCGGTCGGCGGAAATGCCGAGCCCCGGACCGGCCGTGACCTGGCGTCCGACCGTTCACTGCGCGACGGCGAGGACGAGAGCCGCGCCGGCCAGTCCCAGGAAGGCACCGGGGAATGCGATGTTTCGGAGGACGCGGGCCCGGACGTGGAGGGCGATGGCACAGATCATGAAGAGCACGAGCCCGGTAGCAGCGGCGATCCCGATGGAGCGGAAGCCCAGGAGCCCGAGCACGAGCCCCACGGCTCCGGCCCCTTTCAGTACGCCGAGCACCGGGAGCCAGAAGTGCGGGACGCCCACTTCGGCCGCGTTGGCGAGGACGAACCGGGCTCTCGTGAAGTTGGCGACGGCCTCCCAGGCGTTGGCCAGGGCCGTGACGGCGGTGACGCACAGGTAAGCGATGAGCATGCCCGAGCTCCGTTCAGCACACCGGGGATGGGCCGACGGTCGGCCTCCCCTGCGAAAACCCTCGCTCCGCCACCCTCTTGGCGTCCAATACCTGCATCGATAACCTGGCGGCATGGACATCCACACCCGATTGCTGCGCTACTTCCTCGCAGTGGCCGAGGAGGGCAACCTCACCCGCGCGGCTGAGCGGCTGTTCGTGTCCCAGCCGGCGTTGACCAAACAGATCAAGCAACTGGAAACCCTGCTCGGGCTGACGCTGTTCACCCGGTCCCGCGCCGGCATGGCACTCACCGGCCCGGGCCGCGCCCTGGCGGATCGGATTCCTGTGCTCCTGGCCGACTGGGACCAGGTCCTGTGCGATACGAGGACCGCGGCCGGCCGGGCGGCCCGCGTCCTGCGGATCGGCTACCTCGCCAGCGCAGCCAACGAAACCACCCCGGGCATCATCGCGGCGTTCGCCCGCCGTCGGCCGGGGTGGCGGGCCGAGATGCGGCAGGCGTCGTGGTCGGACCCGACCGCCGGACTCGCCGACGGGGACGTCGACGTCGCCCTCCTGCGGCTGCCCTTCCCCGGCCAGGACGCCCTGCGCGTGGAGGTGCTGTTCACCGAGCCCCGCTGGGTCGCCCTGCCCGCCTCCCACCCGCTCGCCGCGTGCGAGCGGATCCCCTTCCGGGACCTGTGGGACGAGCCGTTCGTGGCAGCCCCGCCCGAAACCGGCGCGTGGCGCGAGTACTGGCTGGCCACCGACGAACGCGAAGGCCACCCGGTCCGAGTTGGGGCCGTCACCGACCAACCCGACGACTGGCTCAGCGCGATCGCCAACGGCTACGGCATCGCCCTCACCCCCGAGTCCTCCGCCCGCTTCTACGCCCGCCCCGGTATCACCTACCGGCCCGTCAGCGGCCTCAGCCCCAGCCGGGTCGGCGTCGCTTGGGGTCCCTCGAACGACACCACCCCCGAGGTCCAGGACTTCGTACGCTGCTGCCTCGATACCCGACCCGACCAGGGGTGAAATGCTGACGGCTCGCAACCCGAGGAAGGCCCGGCGTCTCGTTGCCGACGATGACACCTACAGGTGGTCGGCGCGTCGCGCCCACCGTACGGGGCGCCGACTGCCACCGGCTCGCCGTCGAGCCGGCACCATAACCCAGGACCTCAACCTGGCGCTCGACGATGACGCACTGGCCACGACGGGGTGCCGGTCTGCATCCTGACTCGTTCCACACGCAGTTCGGGTCCGAAGCAGCGGCCCGCGGTCTGACACCTTGCGGCGTGGACCGATGCCGCCAGATCCACGGCGAACCTGGGACGCCTCGGGCCATGTCGCCGACGATCCCGCTGGCATCGCCGCCTGCACCGGCGCGACCTGGATCGGCCATGGCGTGGCGGGTACCGTCGAACTCCTGCGGCGCAGTCTCGTTCCCGGCGGCATGATGGTGATCGGCGAACCGTACCGGCGCCGCAAGGCCGAGGACCAGGCCGCCGTCGGTGCGGCGAGAGCGCGTGCCGGGCGCCGCGACGCCGCGGACACCCGTCAGACACCCCTTAGTGCTCCGCGTCCTGGTTGACGATGTGGCCGTCGCGCAGTTCCACCACCCGGTCGGCGAGCTCCATCAGGGCCGGGTCGTGGGTGGCGACCAGGACGGTGACTCCCTCGCTGCGCACGACCGCGCGCAGCAGCTGCATGATCTGCCGGCCCGTCTCGGAGTCGAGCTGTCCGGTGGGTTCGTCCGCGATGATCAGGGCCGGCTCGTTCGCCAGGGCCCGGGCCACGGCGACGCGCTGCTGCTGGCCGCCGGAGAGTTCGCCGGGGCGCTGGTCGGCGTGCTCGCTCAGGCCGACCAGTGCGAGCAGGGTGCGGACCCGCTCCTCGCGCTGCGGGGCGGGGACCTTGCGCATGCGCATCGGTACCCCGACGTTCTCGGCGGCGGTGAGGACGGGTATCAGGCCGAAGGACTGGAACACGAAGCCGATCCGGTCCCGGCGCAGGGCGAGCAGCCCGGACTCGTCCAGTTCGGCCAGGTCGGTGCCGTCGATGCGGACGGCGCCGCCGGTCGGGGTGTCGAGGCCGCCGACGACGTTGAGCAGGGTGGTCTTGCCGGAGCCGGACCGGCCCTTGAGCGCGGTGAGTTCGCCGCGGCGCACCTCGAAGGACACGCCGCGCAGCGCGTGGACGGCCTGCGCCCCGCTGCCGAAACTGCGGTGTACCTGATCAACCGTCACCATCGGCTCCAGTGCGGTGACTTGTGACTGCGTCATGGTGCGTGCTCCCTCTCGGGTCGTCGGCGTGCGCTGTCCCCGAGCGCCTCGCCTCTCAAATTTGTTCATCCGTCACCTTCCAGGCGCAAGACCCTTCCGCAACTTGATCGAATCTGACAGCATCGTCCGCTATCCGGGAGCAACCGTCCGGATGGGGGAGGAACGGCACATGCTCGGCTTCGTCATGCGCCGGCTGCGCGGGCGACTGCCGCTCGCCGCCGCCGTGTTGCTGACCGTACTGATCACCACCACGGTGCTCACCGCACTGCTCGCCTTCACCCGCGGCGTGGGTGAGGCCGGGCTGCGCCAGGCGCTCCAGGGCCCCGGCCGCGACCGGACCGTCGTCGTGGTCTCCGGGGAGCACCAGGCCAACGCCCGCGCCAAGGACGACGAGGCCGTACGGGCCTTCGGCGCCGACCTGTTCGCCGCGCTGCCCGTCGGCGTCGAGACCATGGCCCGCAGCCGCTCGTACGGAATCCCCGGCGCGCGCGCCCAGGGCAAGGACGCCGACCTCACCCTGCTCGCCGCCCTGGACCGCGGCCGCGTACGGCTCCTGGCCGGGCAGTGGCCCGCCGCCGTCGCGCAGCCGGGCGGACGCGTCCCGGTGGCGGTGCCTCAGGCCGCTCTGAGCCGGCTCGGCCTGGCCGCGGGCGCGCTGCCCGCCGAGGTGCTGCTGGACGACCGTTACGGCGGGCCCCCGCTCCCCGTGCTGGTCACCGGCGTGTACCGGGCCGCCGAGCCCGACGCCGCCTACTGGCGGCTGGATCCGCTCAGCGGCCGGGAGATCCAGGTCGGCACGTTCACCACGTACGGGCCGCTGCTCGTCGACGACTCCGTCTTCACCGCCGGCGGGCTGCCGCAGAACAGCCGCGGCGCGCTCCTGACCCCGGAGATCGCCGACGCCCCGGCGAGCGAGATCGCCGCGATCCGGGCCCGCGTCGTCCCGGCCCAGGCCCGGTTCCTGAACGCGAGCGGGCTCCAGAGCCGCACCCAACTGCCCGAACTGCTCCGCGAGGTGGAATCGGGCCAGCTGGTGGCCCGGTCCACCTTGCTGGTCGGTGCGCTGCAACTGGCCGTACTGGCTTCCGCCGCACTGCTGCTCGTCGCCCACCTGCTGACGGAACGGCAGGAGGCCGAACGCATCCTGCTCACCGCGCGCGGCGCCTCCCGCCGAAGGCTCGGCGCGCTCACGGCGACCGAATCGCTGCTGCTCGCGCTGCCCGCCGCGGTGCTGGCGCCGCTGCTCACTCCCGTCCTGCTGCGGCTGCTCGGCGGTGTGGGGCCGCTCGCCAAGGTGCCGCTGGACAGCACCGCGAGCCCGCGGCTCTGGCCGGTGGCGGCCGGCTGCGCGTTCGCGTGCGTGCTGCTGACCGCGCTGCCCGCCCTGCTGCGCGGGGCCGCGGCCGCGGCGCTGCGCCGTACCGGCCGGCGCCAGGCCGTCGTCAGCGGCGCCGCCCGCTCCGGCGCGGACCTCGCCCTGCTGGTCCTGGCCGCGCTCACCTACCGGCAGCTCTCCCAGTACAGCGGGGACGGCGCCTTCGCCGCCGAGGGGGCCGGCCGGCTGGGCGTCGACCCGGTGCTCGTGGCCGCCCCGACGCTCGCGCTGTGCGCCGGCACCCTGCTCGTCCTGCGCCTGCTGCCGCTGGCCGCCCGGCTGGGCGGGCGGATCGCCGCGCGGGGCCGGGGGCTGGGGCCCGCGCTCGTCGGCTGGCAGCTCGCGCGCCGCCCCGGGCGGGCCACCGGACCGGTGCTGCTGCTCGTACTCGCGGTGTCCAGCGGGGTGCTGGCCCTCGGCCAGCACGCGTCGTGGTCCGACTCCCAGCACGATCAGGCCGATTTCGCCACCGCCGGCGGGCTGCGCATCTCCGACAGCGCGCTGGCGCCCATGGGCCGCTCCGGCCGGTACGGATCGCTGCCCGGCGGCGACCGGATCGTTCCGGTGATCCGCAGTCAGCAGGACCTGCCGGGCGGGAGGCCGGGGCAGGTGCTCGCGCTCGACGCGACCGGCGTGGCCGAACGGGTACCGCTGCGTTCGGACCTGAGGGACGGACGGCCGATGCGCGACCTCTTCGCCCCCCTCGCAGCGCCCGCCCCCGGCGGCGCGGGCATCGCGCTGCCGCGCAACGCGCAGCGCATCGACATCGACGTGGCCGCGCAATCGGTGGACGTCTCGGGAGCGACGGGCAGAACCCTGCTGGGGCTCATGCTGCGCGACCGGTTCGGTCTGATCCACCAGTCCCCGATGCTGCCGCTGGCCGAGAACGGTGAGAGCACCCTCTCCATGAACCTCGGCACGCTGACGGACGCCCCGATCGGGTCGGCCGCCGAGCCGCTGCACATCGCCGGGGTGGTCATCACCTCCAGCGCGCCCGGCGGGCAGCTGACGGTCCGGCGGATCTCCACCGCCGCCGACGGGACCGGTCCCGCCGTCCCCGTCGAGACGTCGGGCCCCTCCGGCCCCGCCTGGAACCTGTCCGCCCCGAACGTGGGCGGTGGCGAACCCGCCGGGAAGCTGCTGACGGACGGCGGTCCGGCCGGGCCCGCCCTCCTCCGGATGAGCCACACGGGCGGTTCGCACGTCCCCGGCGGCGTCAAGGTCTCGCTGACCTCGACCGCCCCGCCCGCCGCCGAACTGCCCGCGACCGCCACCCGCGCGTACCTCAAGGCGATCGGCGCCTCCGTGGGCGACCTCGTCCCGATCGCCCTGGGCGGTGTCCCCGTCCAGGTGCGGATCACCGCCGCGACCGGTTCCCTCCCGGTGGTCGGCGACACCGCCGTGGCCGTCGACGCGGCCACCGCCGCCCGGCTGCTGGCCGTCACGGGGCAAGTGCTCCCCGCGCCCACCGAGTGGTGGCTGCCGGCCGCCTCCGCGCACGACCCGAATCCCGCACGGGCGGCCGCCGAGCTGCGGGCCGGCGTGGCCGCACAACAGGTGGCGCTGCGCGAGGAAGTGGCCGCCGGACTGCTCGACGACCCGCTGAGCGCGGGCCCCCAGGCGGCCCTGGCCGCACTGGCCGCGGCGTGCGCGGTCCTGGCGGCGATCGGCTTCGCGGCGTCGGCCGCCGCGGCCGGGCGGCAGCGGGCCCAGGAGTCTGCGGTACTGCTGGCCCTCGGGGCACCGCGCCGGAGCCTGGCCCGTACCGCCCTGGCCGAGAGCGGAGTGCTGGTGGGGCTGGGAACCGCCGCGGGCGTCGGACTGGGCGCCGCCATCGTGCACCTGGTCGTACCGCTGATGGTGCTGACCCCGACCGCCCGGCGCCCGGTGCCGTCGGCCGTGGTCGACCTGCCGGCCGGGCCGACGCTCCTGCTGGCCCTCGGCATCGCGGCGGTGCCGCTCCTGTCCGCCGTGCTCGGTGCGCGCGGCCGTCGCAATGTGGCCGCACGGCTGCGGTATCTGGAGGAGATGTGACCGGCCCCGCCCTCACCACCGGGAGCGGGCGCCGGTCCGCCGTCCGCACCGCGCCCTGGGTACGGACCCGGCTGCGCTCGGCTCCCGTGAGCGCACTGCTCGCCGCCGCCCTCGCGTTCGTCACCGTCTTCCTCGCCGCCGCCCTGCCGCGCGCCGTGGACCGCGGCGCCGACCAGGCGCTGCGCTCGTTCCTTCGCCACCAGGGCCCGGGCCCGACGAGCCTGCTGGCCACCGCCGGGGCGCGGTACGGCAAGGAGACGCCGCGGGAGCTGGACGAGGTACTGACCACCCTCATCGCCCATACCGGGCCGGGCTTCTCCGTGATCGGCGCCGACGCCGTGCACGGCTCCCTCGGCGCCAAGCCGCGTACGCTCACCAATCCGGAACTCGCCCGGCCCGATGACGTCCCGCCGCTGCTCCGCCTCGCCCACCTGCGGCAGGCCGGCGCCCACACCACGCTGGTGGCCGGGCAGTGGCCGGGAGCCCCCGCCGACAAGGACGCGCCCCTCCCGGTGGCACTGTCGCAGAGCGCGGCTCAGACCCTCGGCGCCCGGGTCGGCATGGTGCTGGAGGCCGCCCCCGATCTGAGCGGCACGCAGCGGGCCGAGGTCGTGGGCCTGTACAAGGTCAACGACGAGGCCGAAGCGTTCTGGACGGACTTGCCGTGCCTGGCGGGCGCCTGCGTGGCCTATGACAAGAAGGGCAGGGCGTACTGGCAGACCTCGGGGCTCGTCGGCCCCGACAGCCTCAACCGGATGAGCGCCTGGAGCCAGGGCTCCGAGGACTTCTGGCGACTGCCCGTGGACACCGACAGGCTGCGCTCCGACACCCTCGCGGCCAGCGCCAAGGACATCTCCTCGTACGTGGCCGGTCCCACGGCCAGCAAACTGACGTGGACCATCAGCCGGATGGACCTGCGCATCACTTCCCGGATGCCGCAGCTGATCACCGAGGTCCAGGCCCGCCAGCAGGCCGCCGCGCCGCTGGGCGCGATCGGTCCTGCGGGGGTCGCCGGGGTGGCCATCGTGGTGTTCTGCCTGGCCGCCGCGCTGACCGGGGACCGGCGGGAGGCCGAGATCCTGCTGCTGCGGGCCCGGGGCGGCTCGCGCCGCGGCATCCTGGGCAGGCTGCTCGGGGAGGGCGCCGTCACCGTGCTGCCGGCCGCCGCGCTGGCGACCGCGGCCGCGGTAGTGCTGCTGCCGACCCCGCGGCTGGCCGGCACCCTGTACGCGGCCGCGGCCGCGGCCCTGTTCGCCCTGCTGGCATTCCCGCTACGGGCCGCCGTGCTGCTCTCCGCGCCCCGCGGGCCGGTCGCGCGCAGGCGGCTGGTGGGCGAGGTGCTCGTCGTGGCCGCCACCGTCGCGGCGGTCGTGGAGGTCCGCCGCCGGGGTGTGGCGCCCGCCGGCGAGGGGCTGGATCCGCTGCTGGTCACAGCCCCTCTGCTGATCGCCCTGTGCGGGGGCCTGCTGCTGGCCCGGGTACAGCCCGCGCTGATCGGGGTGCTGGCCAGGGCGGCCCGGCGGAGGGCGGGGCTGGTCGGCTTCCTCGGGCTGGCCCGCGCCGCACGGACCACCGGCGGGCGGGGCGGGCCCTCGGTACTGCCGCTGGTCGCGCTGCTGCTGGCCGTGACCACCGGCGGGTTCGGCGCCACCGTGCTGGCGTCGGTGGACGACTCCCGGATCCGGGTGGCCCGGCAGACCGTCGGCGGGGACGCCCAGCTCGCGGTGGCCCCGGGGAAGGACCTGCCGGAAGCGCTCATGAAGGCCGCCGACGCCCTGCCCGGCGTACGCGGTGTGCGGGTGTGGAGCGACGCCGACGCCTTCCTGTTCGGCAGCGTGCAGGGCTCGCCCCGGGTCACGGTCCTCGTCGCGGAGCCCGAGGCGTACGCCGAACTGGCCCGGTACGTCGGGCGCGGCCGCTTCGACCCCGCGCTGCTCGCCGCCGGTCCCCCGGGACCGGACGCGCCCCTGCCCGCGCTGTTCAGCGGCGACCTGACGGGCCGGGCCACCGACGGCTCGTACCGGCTGCGCTTCAGCAACGGCGGGGAGCTGCGGGCGAAGCCCGTCGGCAGCTTCGACGGGACGCCCGCGCTGCCGGGCGAGGGGCACGGCACGGTGATCCTGCCGGCCGGCCCGACGCTCGCCCATGTGCCCGAAGTCGCGCGTCCCAACCAGTGGTTCGGGATCGGCAAGGTCGAGGACGCCCGTCTGCAGGCGCTGGTACGGGACATGGTTCCGGCCGCGGCGGTCGACGGCTACGCCGTCCGTACCAGCCAGGAGGTCGCGTCCACGCTCGCCGCCGATCCGCTCCAGCGCGCCGCGGCCCGGCTGTTCTGGGCCTCCGTGGCCGGCGCCGCGGGCTTCGCGCTGCTCGCGGTGCTGCTCACGCTGGTACGGGCCGCTCCGGAACGGGCGGCGCTGCTGGCCCGGTTGCGGACCATGGGCCTGCGGCCGCGGCAGGGCTTCCTGCTGATCCTGGCCGAGGCGCTGCCACAGGCGCTGGCCGCCGCGCTCGGCGGCGCCATCGCCGCCGCGGCGGCCGTCGCCCTGCTGGGTCCCGCCATCGACCTGACCACCCTGGTCGGCTCCCCGGTGCCGACCGGGCTGCCGCTCGCCGCGGGCCCCGTACTGGCTCAGGCGCTGGGCCTGGCCGCTCTGGTGGCGGTGGCCGTGCTGGCCGAGGCGGTCGTGACCGGGCGCCGGCAGATCACCACCGAGTTGAGAGCAGGGGACCAACAGTGAGCAGCGAAGCGCCGACCTACGAGGAACTGCGCCGACAGGCGCTGGCCGCCGTCGAACCCCGCACGCACGGGGCGGGTTCCGCGATCGTCTGCGACCGGCTGGTGCGGATCTTCAGCGCGGACGGGATCGAGGTGCAGGCCCTCCAGGGCCTGGAGCTGACCGTGGCCAAGGGCGATCTGGTGGCTCTGGTCGGCGCCTCGGGCAGCGGCAAGTCCACCCTGTTGAACATCCTCGCGGGTCTGGACGTCCCGACGGCCGGCGCCGCGCGGGTCGACGGCTACGACCTGCTGGAGATGTCCGCCAAGGACCGCCTGCGCTATCGCCGGGAGGCGGTGGGCTTCGTCTGGCAGCAGACGGCGCGCAACCTGATGCCCTTCCTGACGGCGGCGCAGAACATCGCCCTGCCGATGCAGTTGAAGGGGGGCGGGCGCGGCGCCGGCAAGCGCCATGCCGCGCAGGTGAGCCGACTCCTGGAGGCCCTGGACATCCCCGAACTGGCGGACCGGCGCCCCGCCGAACTCTCGGGGGGTCAGCAGCAGCGGGTGGCCATCGCCGTGGCCATGGCCAACGACCCGGCGGTGCTGCTCGCCGACGAACCCACCGGCGAGTTGGACTCCGAGACCGGATCGGCGGTCTTCGAGGCCTTCCGCACGGTCAACCGGGAACTGGGCGCGACGGTGGTCATCGTGACCCACGACCCGCTCGTCGCCGGTGAGGTCCGCCGCACGGTGGCGATCCGCGACGGCCGCACGAGCAGCGAGGTGCTGCGCCGTACGGTCACCGACGAGCACGGCGAGGAGTCGGTGAGCGAGCGCGAGTACGTGATGCTCGACCGCACCGGCCGTGTCCAGCTCCCCCAGAAGTTCCTGGAGGCCCTGGGCATGGAGGAGCGCGTCGCGGTCGACCTCGCTCCCGACCACATCGAAGTACGCCCGGACACCGAGACCGCCTGACGGGCATCAGCCCGGCGTGCCGGGCGCCTCGGCGTCCGGCGGCGCATGTGCCCCCTTCGTGCAGCCCGCGGGCCTCATGACGAGGGCAGTGGTGCCGCCCGAGTCGGAGGGGCGCAGCTGGATGCGGATGCCGTGGCGCTGGGACAGCCGGGCCACGACGAACAGGCCCATGCGGCGGGGGACGTAGACGTCCACGGTGGGCGGCGTGGCGAGCCGCTCGTTGATCGCGTCGAGGTCCTCGGGCGACAGACCGATGCCGCTGTCGTGGACCTCTACGAGGACGCGGCCGTCGGGCAGTCGGTAAGCGGTGACCTTGACCTTGGTCTGCGGGGAGGAGAAGTAGGTGGCGTTCTCCAGCAGTTCCGCGAGCAGGTGCACGAGGTCGTTGACGACGCGGCGGCGCGCACCACGTCGACGAGCGGGACGGGGCGGGTCCAACGGCGGCCCGGCTCCTCGCCCGCGAGGACGAGGAGGTTCTCGCCGTTGCGGCGCATGTGGGCCGCGAGGGGTCGACCTTGAAGAGCGAGGACAGCTGGTCCGGATCGGACTCGCGGTTCTCCATCTCGTCGAGGAGGGAGATCTGGCGCTCGGCGAGTGCCTGGGACCGCCGCGACAAGTGGGCGAACATCGTGTTGACACCGGTCTGGAGCAAGGCCTGCTCCGTGGCGAGCCGGACGGCCTGACGGCGGATCTCGTCGAGCGCGGTGGCCACCTCCCGGGCGCGGCCCGCGGCGGGGAGCGTGAGGGGCTCGACGCGAATGCTCACCGCCCGGGTCTCCACCCGGGTGCCCGCGGCGGAGGCGACGCCCGCGACCGCGAGCAGGGCTGATCCCGGTGGTTCTGGCGGGTTCTGGCTCCACCCGTCACGATCACGGGGCAGCATGAGTACAAGAACACATGAGTACAAGAACATACGAACCAGGGGGGAACACATGAAGAAATCCATGGCCGCGGTCGGGGCGGCGGTCGTCCTGGCCGGACTGGTCGGCGCCGGTGGGGGGCCGGCCTCGGCGGCCGGCGCCGCGCCCTGCAAGCCCGCGCTCACGGCGCTGGGGGCGCTGACGGGTGCGGAGGTGGCCTGGCCGAAGGAGGGCGTACGCGCGCTGGGGCGCGGCACCCTGTCGGTCGGCTCCTCCCGGGGCAAGGCGGTCTACTGGACCGGCACCACCGTGCACCGGGTTCCCGTCCCCGACGGGAGCCGGATCGAGAGCGAACTGCTCGGGGTGAACCAGAGTGGTCTGATGGCGGGTTGGTACCGGCCCTACGGCACCACCGATCAAGTGGTCTTCACCTACCGGGCCGGTGACGCCGCCGTCACCGAACTGCCCGGCGCCGCGCGTTCGGTCGCGGGGCTGGGCGTCAACGACGCGGGCCGCGTGGTCACCGCCGGGTACGGCAGCGGCTCCGTCCGGGTCTACGCCGACGGCGTGCTGGAGCGTACGCTCGCGGTTCCCGAGGAGCTCGGCCCGGACGCGTACGTCGCCAGCCTCGGCGGGATCAACTCCCGCGGCGACGTCGTGGCCAGTGTCCACAGGGCGGAGCCGGACACCGGCGGGCGCGTGGAGTACTCGCACCCCGTCCTGTGGCCCGGTGACGGGGGTCCCGCCCGGGTCCTCCCGCAGGCCGGCCAGGGCGGGAACTACAGCTGGGTGACGGGCATCGGAGCCGACGGGACCGTCGTCGGGAGCGACTGGTACGGGCCCGGGTACGAGTGGACGGCGTGGGTGTGGACCGCCCCCTACGGCACCGCGGGCTCCTCGTCGCCGGGCCGGCTGAGCACCCACCCGTACACGAGCCTCGACGGGATCAGCCCCTCCACCCGTGCGGCCGTCGGCACCGCCCGCTTCCACCCCGAGGACGCGGGCGTCAACGCGGCCGACCAGGCCGTGCTGTGGCCGGGGGCGGGCCCGGTGCTGGCGCTCCCCCGGCTGGCCGCCGGGAAGGCGTCCTCGGCGGTGGCCTCGGCCGACGACGACCGGGTGGCCGGCAGCGCCGTCAACGCCTCGGGCATGACCCGGGCCGTGGTGTGGAAGTGCGCCTCGCGACAGGCGTACCTCCCGGGCTAGCACCTGCGCGGTGACGGCTCCGGACCTGCCCGGGGCCGTCACCGCGGCCGCGGCCCGCGCCGTACCGCGGACTTTGATCATCCGAACACGAGGGGTGAGCTATGTTTGAACACGAGTGACATAGGAAGGAGGCCCGTCGGTGTCATCGGGGCAGCAGGCACGCGCACAGGCTTCTGCGATCACGCCGACCGGGCCGGGTGAGCGGACGCCGGATCAGGGCCGCGCGCCGGCCGACCGGCTCCTCGCGCTCTTCGACGGCCGACGACTGTCCCCCGGACAGCGGCGGATCGCCCAGTACCTGATCGACCACCTCACCGAGGCCGCGTTCCTCTCCATCACCGAGCTCGCGGAACGGGTCGGCGTCAGCCAGCCGTCCGTGACCCGGTTCGCCTCCTCCCTCGGGTTCAGCGGCTATCCGGCGCTGCGGGAGGTGCTCCAGCCGATCGCCCTGAGCGCGATCGCCGCCGTCCCGGACAGCCGCGAGCAGATCCGCCGCAACGAGCTCCAGGCGGCCGTCGACGCCGAGATCGAGAACCTGGAGAACGTGCGCCGGCTGCTGGCGGACACGAACCAGGTGCTGGACATCGGCCGTGAGCTGGCCCGCTCCGTGCCGCTGACGGTCCTGGGCCTGCGCATCTCGGTCTCGCTCGCGGAGTACTTCGCCTACGCGGCCCGCCGCATCCATCCGGACGTCCGCCTGGTGACCCGCGGGGGCAGCGTCGCGTACGACGCCCTGCTCCAGTCCCGGGCGGCGGGCGGGACGTGGGTGCTGGCCTTCGCCATGCCCCGGCACGCCAAGGAGACCCTGGCCGCGCTGCGGGCCGCGCGCAGTACGGGGCTGCGCGTCGCGCTGATCACGGACCCCACCCTGGGGCCGCTGGTGGACGAGGCGGACGTCGCGCTGACCGCCGGTACGGGCTCCCGCCTGGTGTTCGACTCGTACGCGGCGCCCGGGATGCTGTCCGCCGCCCTGCTGCAGGCGATGGCCGATGCGGATCCGGAGCGGACCCAGGCCCGCCTCGAAGGGTACGAGCAGGTCGCTGACCAGCACGGTTTCTTCCTTTAGCCAGAAATTCACCCGGTTCATCCCCGGCATATTCACACCGTCCAGGTGTATGAAATTTTTCATTCCCTTGCTTACCAGACGGTATATATGTTTACTGACGACGGCGTTCCGGATCCATCGCATGCCACGGAGTACGTCCCCACGCACTCCCAGAACAGACACCCGGCGTGACGCTCCTCCTCACGTCACGGCGGGGCGTCCCGTCCGGCTTACGGATCCCGCAGAGCGCCCTGGCGGCCTCGGTCAACCCCTGGGCCGAGGCCGCCCCAAGCAGCAGACCTCTCGATCAGAGTTCGACACCACTCGGAAGTGACGAGAAATGCCCCAGACGGCCACCATCACGCGTAGCCCGGACTGGCCCTTGCAGGTCAAGGCGCCCGGGACTCACGACTGGGAACGCACGGCCACGCGCTGGCTGCGGGACCTCCTGCCGGCCCGCTACGGCGGCTACCTGACACTGACCCGCCACCCCGCGCTCCTGTCACGGCACGTACAGCTCCAGCTCCAGCACGAGATGCGCGCGGTCCGCGTGGCCCTGCACACCTGCCGGGCCGAACTGCCCGTGATGGGTGTCGCCGAGTCGGTGATCGAGAACACGATCAGGATGTACGCCGTCGAGCTCGAACAGCTGGGCCGCCTGTCCCGCGGCGCCCGGCTCGTGACCGATGCGCTCCTCGTGGGCACCCCGCCGGCTCAGCGCAAGCGCTGACCCGCGACGCCGGAGGGCAGCGGCGGGAGGGACGGCCGGTACAGCCAGGCCGCGAACAGGTCGTCCAGCGGCTCGTGCGCGTAGTGGCCCACGTGCCGGGTGAAGGTGTCCGTGGTCACGACACCGTGGCTGCGGATGCTCGTCCACGCACGCAGCATCTTGAAGAAGTCCTCGTCCCCCAGCGCGCAGCGGATCGCGTGCACGGTGAGGCCCCCGCGCTGGTAGAGGCGGTCGTCGAACATGAGCTTGCGGCCCGGGTCCGCCAGGATCAGGTCCTGCGGCTGCGAGGCCAGCAACCGGTGCGCGGCGGCCGCCAGCTCCTGGGCGGGGCGGCCGCCGGAGCGCTCCGACCAGATCCACTCGGCGTACTTCGCCAGGCCCTCGTTCAGCCAGATGTGCCGCCAGTCGGCGATGCTGACGCTGTTGCCGAACCACTGGTGCGCCAGTTCGTGGGCGATGAGGCGCTCGGAGCCGCGCACGCCGTCCACGTGGTTGGTGCCGAACAGCGAGAGGCCCTGGGCCTCCACGGGCACGTCGAGTTCCTCGTCGACGACGACCACCGCGTACTCGCCGAAGGGGTAGGGCCCGAAGAGCTCCTCGAACAGCTCCATCATGGCCGGCTGCCGGGCGAAGTCGCGGGAGAACTGCGGCAGCAGGTGCGCCGGTACGTGGGCGCTCTGCGGAACGCCGTGGAGGCCGGGGTCGCCGAGGAGGACCGTCTGGTACATGCCGATGGCCAGGCCGACCAGGTAGCTGGAGGTCGACGCGGGCTGCTCGTACACCCAGGTGGTCGTGCTGGCCCTGGTCGTCCTGGTCAGCAGCCGGCCGCCGGCCACCACCGTGTACGCGGACGGGGTGTTGACCGAGATGTGGTACGAGGCCTTGTCGGCCGGCCGGTCGTTGCACGGGTACCAGGAGGGCGCGCCGACGGGCTGACTGGCCACCAGGGCGCCGTCGGTCAGCTCCTCCCAGCCGAGACCGCCCCAAGGGCTGCGCACGGGCTTGGGGTTGCCCGCCCAGTGCACCTCCACGGTGAAGGCGGCGCCGGCGGGCAGCGGCTTGGCGGGACGGATGCGGAGCTTGCCGCCCCGGTGGGTGTAGTGCGGCGCCCGGCCGTTGACCAGGACGCGGCCTATTTTGAACTCGGCCAGGTTCAGGTGGAACTCGGCGAGCGCCGCCCGGCCCGCGATGGCGCTGAGCCGGGCCGTCCCGGCCAGCCGGTTGGGGCCGGGACGGTACTCCAGGGCGAGTTCGTACCGGTGCACCCGGTAGCGGGGATCTCCGTTGGCCGGGAAGTACGGGTCGGATGCCGCTGTCGTCTGGCCGTTCACTGCCGCTTCCGCTCCCTGCGCTGTGCTGGTACGACGTGCAGGCGCCGCCCGTTCAGGAACGCCACGCCTCGATCGGATTGCCCAGCCAGCGGGTGTCGGCGGGGACGGATTCCCCGGCCATCACCAGGGACGCGGGACCCAGCGTGCTGCGGGGCCCGACCGTGCTTCCGGGCAGGACGATTCCGCCCGGGCCCAGGGTGGCGCCCTCGCGGAGGACCACAGTATCCGTCCTCAAGATCCGGTCGTGGAAGAGGTGTGTCTGCAACACGCAGCCGCGGTTCACGCTGACCGCGTCGCCCAGTACGACCAGGTCGGTCTCGGGCAGCCAGTAGCTCTCGCACCACACGCCCTTCCCGATCCGCGCCCCGAGCGCGCGCAGCCACACGGCAAGCACCGGGGTACCGGGCACCGATCCGGCCAGCCACGGTACGGCCAGCACCTCGACGAAGGTGTCGGCCAGCTCGTTGCGCCAGACGAAGGCGCTCCACAGCGGGTGTTCGGCCGCCCGGTGGCGGCCCACCAGCAGCCACTTCGCGGCCACCGCGACCGCGCACGCGGCCACTCCGGAGGCGAACAGGACCGCCCCCGACAGCAGCGCGGCGGCCCAGATCCCCGGACCGCCCTGCCCGGCCAGCGCGCAGAGCGCCGCCACGGTCAGTACGGCCAGCGCGGCCGAGCAGAACACCGGCACCAGCCGGCAGAGCTCCACCAGGCCCCGCGCCCACAGCAGCCGCGCGGGCGGGTCGTACGTCCGGCTCTGGTCGGCGTCGGCGGCGGACCGCGGCAGCCGGACCGGCGGCAGGCCCAGGTAGGAGCTGCCCTTCTTGGCCTTCTTCGGAGTGGCGGACAGTACGCCGACCAGCCCGTCGTCCGGTACGTTGCGGCCCGGCGCGGTCATTCCGGAGTTGCCGAGGAACGCCCGGCGGCCGATCTCGGAGTGTCCGATGCGCATCCAGCCGCCGCCCAGCTCGTACGGGGCGGTGAGGGTGTCGTCGGCGAGGAACGCGCCTTCGCCCACGGTGGTCAGGCTCGGCAGCGCGAGCACGGTGGACACCTCCGCGCCCCGGCCGATCTTCATGCCGAGCAGCCGCAGCCACACCGGTGTGATCAGCCCGGCGTACAGCGGGAAGAGGGTCTCCCGGGACAGGTCCATCAGCTGGGTGACCGTCCAGGCCTGCCAACCGATCCGGCTGTGCGTCGGGTGGATTCCGGTGCGCAGCCCGAGGCTGAGCAGGCGTACCGGGACCAGGAGCAGAGCTGCGTACGCGAACCCGTAGGCGAGGGCTGCGGGAACCACCGCGAGCAGGGCCCCGTGCAGGGCCCGGTCGAGACCGGCGTCGGCGGGCACGAACCGGCTGACGACGAGCAGGGCGGGCAGGGTGGCGAGTACGGGCAGGGCGCCCAGGCAGAAGCCGGCCGCCCCGTACGCGGCCCGCCAGGGGAGCCCGCGCGGCGGCCGCTCCCCCGGCCAGTTGCGCTTGGCCCTGCCGAGCTTGACGGCGGGCGCTCCGGCCCAGCGCTGGCCGGTCGGGATCTGTCCGACCACGGCGGACCCGGGGGCCACCTCGGCCCGCTTGCCGACCCGCGCGCCGGGGAAGAGGATGCTGCGGGTGCCGACCACGGCGCCCGCACCGACCTTGACCTGGCCGATCTCCAGCCGGTCCCCGTCCAGCCAGTGCCCGCACAGGTCCACCTCGGACTCCACGGCGCAGCCGCGGCCGAGCTTGAGCATGCCGGTGACCGGGGGCAGCGAGTGCAGGTCCACTCCGGGGCCGACCTTGGCGCCCAGCGCCCGGGCGTAGCGCTCCAGCCAGGAGCCGGTGAGCGAGGTCGCGCCGACGTACTCGGCGAGCCGCTCGGCCGTCCACAGCCTCAGGTGCACGCTGCCGCCGCGCGGGTAGCCTCCGGGCTTCACCCCGCGCAACAGCAGCCGTGCGCCGCCGGCCGCGATCGCGAGACGGCCCGGCGGGCTGAAGAGCAGCGCGGCGCCGGCGGCGACGAGCCACCACGAGGCGGTCGGCGCCCACGGGTAGGGCCCGAACCGGTGCAGGACGTTGCCGAGGGCCAGCAGCGCCACCGTCCAGCGCAGCCCGACCAGCGTGAACAGCGGGAGCAGCAGCAGCGACTGCGTCACCTTGGTCCGCAGCGGTACGGGCGCGACGGTCCGGGTCGCGCCGTCGTCCTGTGCGGACTTCTCCAGGTGCCGGGCCAGCTTGCGCAGGGTGGGCTGCTGGTAGATGTCGAGTACGGCCGCGGTCGGGTAGCGGGTGCGCAGCCGGGTGGTGAGCTGGGCGGCGGCGAGGCTGTTGCCGCCGATCGCGAAGAAGTCGTCGGCGGCGCCGGTGACGGCCACGCCGAGGGTCTCGCCCCACTGCTCGGCGAGCCAGGCCTCGGTGCCGTAGAGCTGTTCGGCGGGGCCGGTGGTCTCCAGTTCGGGCAGCGGCCAGGGCAGTGCGCCCCGGTCCACCTTGCCGGAGGTACGGGTGGGCAGTTCGTCGACGGGTGCGAGCAGCGGTACGAGGGCCGCGGGCAGTTCGGCGCGCAGCCGCTCCACGGCGGCCGCGCGGTCCCAGCCCTCCTGGGTGACGAGGTAGCCGACGAGCAGTTGGTTGCCGCTGCGCGCCGTGCGGACGGCGGCGGCCGCGCCGGCGACTGCGGGCAGGGCCTGGAGCGCGGCGTCCACCTCGCCCAGCTCGATGCGGCGGCCGCCGAGCTTGATCTGCTCGTCGCCGCGGCCGAGGAAGACCAGCCCTTCCGGTTCGGCGCGGACGAGGTCTCCGCTGCGGTAGGCGCGCTGCCAGCCGAGGGATTCCAGCGGGGCGTACTTCTCCGCGTCCTTCTCGGGGTCGAGGTAGCGGGCCAGGCCGACGCCGCCGATGACGAGCTGGCCGCTGCCGCCCATCGGCACGGGCTCGCCGGACTCGTCGACCACCGCCAGCTCCCAGCCGTTCAGCGGCAGGCCGATCCGGATGGGCTCTTCGCCGGTCAGGAGCGCGGCGCAGGCGACGACGGTGGCTTCGGTGGGGCCGTAGGTGTTCCAGACCTCGCGGCCCTCGGTGACCAGGCGCTGGGTCAGTTCGGGCGGGCAGGCCTCGCCGCCGAAGATCAGCAG
Organism: Streptomyces sp. NPDC037242; assembly: GCF_055604165.1. Lineage (NCBI taxonomy): Bacteria > Bacillati > Actinomycetota > Actinomycetes > Kitasatosporales > Streptomycetaceae > Streptomyces > Streptomyces sp. NPDC037242. Next base: position 99,722 of record NZ_JBVJUY010000007.1, on the reverse strand, counting down.
CCGGACCTCGTTGAGGGTCTCGGGCTCCCAGAGCGCGGCCAGGGTCGGCACGGTGGAGACCACGGTGATCTCCTGCTCGACCAGCCAGGGGCCGAGGTCGGCGCCGCTGCGGACCTGGGAGCGGGGTACGGGCACGAGGCAGGCGCCGTAGCGCCAGGCGAGCCACATCTCCTCGCAGGAGGCGTCGAAGGCGACGGACAGTCCGGCCATGACCCGGTCGCCGGGTCCGATCGGCTCCTCGGTGAGGAAGAGTGCGGCCTCGGCGTCCACGAAGGCGGCGGCGCTGCGGTGGCTGACGGCCACGCCCTTGGGCCTGCCGGTGGAGCCGGAGGTGAAGATGATCCACGCGTCGTGCTCGGGTCCCGGCCGCGCGGCGGGGGCGGTGGCCTGCGCGGGGCCGGTGGCGTCGATGTGCCGTCCGGCACCCAGCACGGCGCGCACCCCGGCCTCGCCGAAGACCAGTTCGGCCCGCTCGTCGGGGTCCTCGGCGTCGACGGGCACGTAGGCCGCGCCCGCGGCGAGTACCGCGAGGATGCCCGCGTACAGCTCGTTGGTCCCGGAGGGCACGCGTACGCCGACCCGGTCGCCGAGCCCCACTCCGGCGGCCGCGAGGGCGCGGCGCCGGCGCTCGACCTCGGCGGCCAGGGCCCGGTAGGTCAGCTGCTCGGTGCCGTCGTCCAGGGCGAGTTCGTCGGGGTACGCCCGTACGGAGGCCTCGAAGACGTCGACGAGGGTGCGCGGCGGGGCGGCGGGGCCGGCGGAGAACCGGGCGGACTTGCCCGACTCCTCGCGCCCGTCGCCCTTTTCGAGGCGCGCGGGGTTCTCGACGTCTTCGAGCAGAGTGAGATCACCGCGCTCAGGTGTGGCTGCCATCGGCCCTCGCGTCTCGTTCCCGGAAACGTCCGGGTCGCCGGGCGGAGCCCGGGTCTGCCCAGGTTGTTCCGGTCCAGCGCCAAACAGCCCGCCAGTCTACTGCGGCATCAAGGATCTTCGTACTGAAGCCTTGCGCGTGGCCGGGAAGAGACGGTAATGAAGCCGTTCGGCGACTGTTCACCCCCGTGTGGCCTACACCTTCCCGAGCCGGGCCGGCTTGCCGGTGAAATGGAGCCACGCCGCAGGTCTGGACCATTTCATTCACGCCAACACCGTGTGTCATTCCGCCCGTTGCACCGCTCTCGGACGAATGGTCTACACCTTTGGCATTAGGGTGGGTCACCTGAAACGGGCGCATACACAGCCGTGGGGGGCTTTATGACCGTTCATCATCTTCCGCACCTTCCGCAACCTCCTTCCGACGAAGAGCTCTACTGGTACTTCGGGCCGCAGCGCCGCTGGGTCCTGGTCAGCACCTCGCTCGCCTTCGTGTTCACGGCGGCGACCATGTTCACCTTCGCGCTGCGGACCCCGGCCCTGTGGGCCTTCCTCGCGGTGCTCGGCCTCAACGTCGTGGCCCTCGCGCTCTCCTCCGTCAACAGCCTCCGCACCCGCCGGCTGACCCGGCAGTCGCACGAGGTGCTCGTCCGTGCGTGGCAGCCCGCCCGGCTGCCGGACGTCGACCTGTACCTGCCGACCTGCGGAGAACCGCTGCCCGTCCTGGCCAACGCCTACCGCGCGGTCGCGGCCGTCGACTGGCCCGGCGCGCTGACCGTCTGGATCCTGGACGACGCCGACCGGCCCGAGGTCGCGGCGCTGGCCGCCTCGTACGGCTACGAGTACGTCGTACGCCCCGACCGGGGCCACCTGAAGAAGGCCGGCAACCTCAACCACGCGCTCACCCTGAGCAGCGCCGAACTCATCGCGATCCTGGACGCGGACTTCGCACCCAGGCCGGACTTCCTGCGCCACCTCGTCCCGTACCTGGCCGACCCCGCCGTCGGCATCGTGCAGAGCCCGCAGTGCTTCGACACCGACGAGACGATGGGCTGGATCCAGCGGGCCGCCGGCTCCGCCCAGGAGTGGTTCTTCCGCTGGATCCAGCCGTCCCGGGACGCGAGCGACGCCGCCATCTGCTGCGGCAGCAACGCCGTCTACCGGCGCAGCGCGATCGACCTGGCCGGCGGCTTCGCCCGGCTCGACCACAGCGAGGACCTGTACACCGGACTCGCCCTGCACGAGCAGGGGTTCCGCACCCTGTACGTACCGGTACTGGTGGCCAAGGGCACCTCGCCCGACGAGCTCACCTCCTTCGTCAACCAGCAGTACCGGTGGGCGATGGGCAACCTCCACCTGCTCACCGCCCCCGTGCTGAAGCGGATGCGCGCGCCCTGGCGGATGCGGCTGTGCTTCTACGAGGGCATCGTCGGGTACCTGACGACGGCGGTGAACACCTTCGCGGCGCCACTGCCTCCGCTGGTGATGATGTTCTGGTACCCGGACCACATCCGGCCCTGGCACGTGCTGCCGCTGCTCGCCCCGCTGTGGCTCTGGCACGTGCTGCTGCCGAGGATCAGCCGGACCCGCTGGCGGGTGGAGGTGATCCGGGCGAACGTCCTGACGAGCGTGGCCGCCGCGACCGCGTTCCTGCACACCTTGCGGGGCCGCAGCGCCGCCTGGGTGCCCACGGGTACGCGCAGTGCCGCTGCTCCGGGCGGGATGGCCCGCCGCGTGGTGGCCGTCTCGCTGGTCTGGCTCGTCGTCTCCAACGGCGCCGCCGCCGTGGGCCTCGCGCTGGCCGTGGCCCGGGGCGGCTGGGAGCCCAACTGGGGGCTGCTCCTCTACCTCCTGGTCCAGTGCCAGATCAACGTCCCGCTGATCCGGGACCTGACGGCCGAGCTGCGCACCCGCGCACGGTCGGTGCGGCGCCCCCGCTCCGGCCTGCTGCCCCGCCGCTGGCCCGAGACGATCGCCGCCTCCGCGGTCCTCGTGCTCACCGGTCTGCTGGCGTCCGGATGGGTCGACCCGATGCTTCCCTGGCTGAGTTGAAAGGCTTCATCACCGTGTCGTTCCCCGTGGCACCCGGCCCGCGCCGTCTGCGCAGGCCGACGTCCGGATCCCGCTCCGGCGAGGAGTCCGGACCCAGCCCGCACCGCTCCGCCTTCCGGCCCGACATCGAGGGTCTGCGCGCGGTCGCCGTCCTCTCGGTCCTCGCCTTCCACGCCGGGATTCCGGGGGCGGCGGGCGGCTTCGTCGGCGTGGGCGTCTTCTTCGTCATCTCCGGCTACCTGATCACCGGCCTGCTGGTCCGCGAGGCGGTCACCACCGGCCGGATCCGGCTCGGGGACTTCTTCTCCCGGCGGGCCCGACGGCTGCTGCCCTCCGCCGCCGTGGTGCTCGCCACCGTGGCCGTGGCCGGAGCCTGGCTGACCTTACCGCTGCGCCGCGCCGACCTGGAGTACGACGTCGTCGCCGCAGCGCTGTCCGCCGCCAACTGGCGCTTCGTGTCGCAGCAGACCGACTACCTCGCCGCCGGGCACGACCAGAGCCCGCTGCTGCACTTCTGGTCCCTGGCCGTCGAGGAGCAGTTCTACCTGTTCTGGGCGCCGCTGCTCGCGGTGGCCGTGCTCTGCACGGCCCGGGCGGCCCGCCGGGGCAGGGCCGTACGCTCCACCGTGGCGCTCCTCACCGGGCTGCTGGTCCTCGCGTCGTTCGCCCTGTCCCTGCACTGGACCGACCGCTCCGTATCGCTCGCGTACCTCGGAACGCCCTCGCGCGTCTGGCAGTTCGGCGTCGGTGCGCTGCTGGCCCTGCTCCCCTGGCACCTGATGCGCGGGCCCCGGCCGCTGCGGCTGCTGTGCGGCTGGGCCGGGGCCGCGGCGATCGGCTGGTGCGTCGTGTCGTACGACGCCTCGACCCCCTACCCCGGTCACGCGGCGCTCGTCCCGACGCTGGGCACCGCCGCCGTCATCCTCGCCGCGATACCGGGCCGGGGCGAGCGGGACGCGACGGGTGCCCACGGCGTGGGCCGGCTGCTCGCGGGGCGGGCACCCCGGGCGGTGGGGCGGCTCTCGTACAACCTCTACCTGTGGCACTGGCCGGTGCTCGTCCTCGCCGAGGCCCGCCTCGGCGCGCTCGGCTGGCCCGGGAAGGCCGCGCTGACGCTGGCGGCGGTGCTGCCCGCGCTCGCCACCATGCGGTGGGTCGAGCAGCCGCTGCGCCGTAGCCGTACGGTCTCCGAACTGCCCCGGCGCGGACTGTCGGTGGGCGTCTCGGCCGTCGTGCTGCCGGTCGTGCTCGCCCTGGTGGTGGGCTCCACGACGCTGCACCTGCTGGGACCGGCCACCCCGGTCCAGCTGAACGGCCTGCCCCCGGGCGCCGTCTCCGGCCCCTCCCTGCTCGCCCGTACCCCCGGTGCCCGCGTGGACGACGGCCCGGTGGTGCCGGGTCCCGTACAGGCGCGCAAGGACTTCCCGCCGGACGGGGACTGCGAGGTCGCGCCGGCCGTGACCCGCAGCCCGGACTGCCTGTTCGGCGCGGTGGACAGCCCGGACCGGATCGTGCTGCTCGGCGACTCGCACGCCGGGCAGTGGTTCTCCCCGATGCTGGCGCTGGCCTCGCAACGGGGCTGGGCGCTCCAGGAGTTGGTCAAGCAGGGCTGCCCGCTGGCGCAGCTCGCGGTGGACAGCCCCCAACTCGGCCGCGCCTACAGGGAGTGCGACGCCTGGCGGGCGGACGCCCTGGAGCGGCTGCGGCAGCAGCCGAAGCCCCGGCTCATCGTGATCGCCTCCCTCAACCGCTACACCGGCGATGCCGGGCTCCTGGAGGAGGCCTGGGAGAAGACGCTGACGCCGCTGCGGGCGCTCGGGGCGCCGATCGTCTACATCGAGGACACCCCGGTACCCGGTACGGACGTCCCGGCGTGCGTCTCGGGCAGTCCCGAGTCCCCGGCCGCCTGCGCGTTCAGCCGCAAGGACTCCCGGCAGCCCGATCCGCTGGCCCGGCGGATCGCCTCCGGCGCACTGCCCGGCGTACGGAGCATCAGCGTGAACCCGGTCCTGTGCCCGGGCGACGGTCCGACCTGCCCGGCCGTGATCGACCGGATCCTGCTGTACCGGGACGACGCCCACCTGACCAACGTGGCGGCCGTCGTGCTCACCGGCCGCCTGGAGCGGCTGCTCACGGAGTCCGGGGCGCTGCCCGGTCCGCCCGGAGCGGATGCGGCCGGAGCCGGGCCCGGGCCCGGGGCCGACGGGTGGATCCGGCTGCTGCGGGACGAGTTCGACGGCCCGGCGGGCAGCCCGCCCTCCGCCGCCGACTGGATCCACGACCTCGGCACCTGCTACCCGGGCTGCCCCGCGCCGCAGTGGGGCACCGGTGAGGTCGAGACCATGACCGACTCCACCGACAACGTCCGCCTCGACGGGAAGGGGGCGCTGGAGATCGTCCCCACCCGCAAGGACGGCGCGTGGAGTTCGGGGCGCATCGAGACCAGGCGTTCGGACTTCGCGCCGCCGCCCGGCGGGATCCTGCGGATCGAGGCGTCGATCGCCCTGCCGGACGTGACCGGAGCGAAGGCGGCGGGCTACTGGCCGGCGTTCTGGACGCTGGGGGCGTCGCTGCGCGACGGGTACACCGGCTGGCCGGGCGTCGGGGAGATCGATGTCATGGAGTCCGTCAACGGGCGGGACACCGTCTTCGGCTCCCTGCACTGCGGTGTGCCCGAAGGCGGCCCCTGCGCGGAACCCGTGGGCCTGACCTCCGGTCCCCAGCCGTGCGCCGACTGCCGTACGGGGTTCCACTCGTACGCCGTCGAGGTCGACCTCTCCCCCGGCGCCCAGGAGGTGCGCTGGTACCTCGACGGCCGCGTGTACCACCGGGTGCCCGCCGCCCGGATGGACCCCGGGACCTGGCAGCGGGCGGTGGACCACGGGCTGTTCCTGATCCTCGACGTCGCCGTCGGCGGCAAGCTCCCGCTCGCCGACGGCGCGACCGTGGGCCCGGCCACCGAACCGGGCCACGCGATGCGGGTCGACCACGTCACCGTCTCGGCCCGGAAGGGGGGCGCGCAGGCCCGGTAGCGCTCCGCGTGTCACCCCGTTGTGCGGCGTCCGAGCGGCAGCAGGTACTGCAAGGGCTGGTCCAGGTCGTCCAGTCCGAGGAGTTCGTGGGCCAGGTCGTCGTGGAAGCCGCCCAGCGGGGTGCCGGCCAGGCCCAGGGCCGTCGCGGTGAGCAGCAGCGTCTGCGCCATGTGGCCGGTCTCCAACAGGGCCAGGCGCAGGGCCCGCAGGCCGTAGCGGCCGCGCAGCAGGCCGAGGTCCGCGTACACGCCCAGGACGACCGGCGCCTCCTCCACCCCGATCCAGTCCGGGTCCGTCGCCGGACGGGACAGGTAGGTGGACAGCGGCTTGATCTCCGACACCTCCGGTGCGGCGCCGATGCGGCGCAGTGTGCGGCGCTCGGGCACGCAGTCGTAGGTGCCGGACGGTACGCCGGCCACGTCGAGGACCAGCAGGCGCACCCGGGCGGTGTACAGGGCGCCCGCGCTCGGATACGGGCGGTGGGCCAGGACGCGGGCCGAGCCGTCCGCGAGGCGGTGCTCGGTGCGGCTGCTCTCGGACAGGGAGTGCCACAGCAGCGAGCCGAGGGTGCCCGCGTCCAGCGGCCCTCCGAGCGCGCCCCGCAGTGAGGACCGGCCGGCCAGCACGGTGCGCAGCGACACCTCCGGCAGCGGATCGGCGGGCAGGGCGACCTCGGGCCGGGCCGCCGCCTCGGCGTCCGCCGTCGGCCCCGGCGACCGCAGGGCCGAGTCCTCGCCCCGGCCGATCTGGAACTTGCTGCGCTCCAGGTACTGCACGTCGGCTGCGGTGTGCCCCGGCGGGAAGAAGCCGGGCGGCTCGTCCGTCTCCAGCAGGGTCCGGGCGGCCAGTCGGCACACCGCGCGCTCCTCGTCGGGGGTGATGCCGAGCCGGTTGAGGAGCATGTGGAGCTGAGAAGCCCACAGACACTCGCGCCTGGCCTCGGTCAGGCGCTGCCCGCTCCCCGTGCTCAGCAGTACGTCGGCCTCGCGGACCCGCTCCACCCACTCGCCGAGCCAGGGCGCGGCGGCGCCCGCGTCGAGCCGCTCCCGCAGGTTCGCCGCGCGGCGCGCCAGGCCCGCGCGCTGGGCGCCGTACACGGAGTTGACCTGCGTGTGCACCGACGCGCCCGGCAGCAACTGCACTTCGGTGATCCACCGCCAGCTCGCCGCGTGCCGGCGCAGCCAGCGCGCCGCGGTGAGCGCGTCCATGCCGAGCGCGTACGCCGTCGTGTGCGCCAGGTCCGCCGCGAGCATCAGCCGCGCCGCGGACCCGCCCCCTCCGCCGCCGTGCAGCTGCCTCAGGGCGCCGAGCACCACCTGGGTGGAGGCGACGAAGACCTGCTCGGCGACCGGCAGCGCCTCCGGGCCGCCGTAGCGGTCGGCTTCCGGCTCGTACGCCGTCCCACGGACCTCGCCGTGGCGCGACGGCCACGGACCCGGCGCCACGGGCACCGCCTGCGCCGCCCGGGCCAGTTCGCCCGGCAGTGCCGCGGCGGCCGCCGCGCTCGGGGCGCGTACCCGGATCCGTACGTGGGGGCCGTCCTCGGCATACCGGATGAAGAACCACTGGGCGGCCTGACCGGAGGCCACCAGGCCGTCGAGGAACGGGGCCGCGTCGCGGAGCAGGAACGCGTCGGTGTCCTCGGCGGCGGAGTGCAGGAAGAGGTGGTGGCTGTGCCAGGTGTCGGTCGTCGTCACGGCGGTTCCTCGCGTCCGGGTGGGCGGTGTCAGTGATCTCGGTGGTCTCGGTCGGCAGGCTCGGCGGGAGTCAGGGGAAGGGGTGAGGGTGGAGCGACAGGTCCTCGTAGCGCAGCGGCCGGTCCGTGCGGCCCAGCCGGTACGGCACCTCCAGCAGTCGGGGCAGCCCCCGGGTGCGGTGGTTGACGTGTCCGAAGGTCATCGGCAGCGAGCCCGGTACGACGGCCTTCACGCAGTGCAGGCCGAGCCGGTCGCGCACCCCCGGCTCGCTCTGGTCGACGGCGATCACCTCCAGTCCGGCGCGGGCCAGCCGCTCCACCGTGGCCGCGAGCAGGGCCGCGAGGTCGCCCACCGGCTCGGGCGCCCCCGGCCAGGCCTCCGCGACCGACAGGCACGGCGTCGGGGCGAACAGGAACTCCAGGCGCGGACCCGCCTCGGGCAGGGTGTTCAGCCCGACGTGGTCGTCCAGGCTCACCACCAGCTCCGGCCGGTCCAGCATCGGCCGCAGCCGTTCGGGGTCGCGCGGGCCGCCCTCGGCGAACGAGCGGTGCGCCGACTCCAGCACGTTGGTGACGACCTCGGCCACCGCGGAGCGGATCGCCGCGCGCGGGTCGTGGTGCGCCCCCGCCGCCAGGAACATCCGCGGCGCGGCCGGGTGGGAGCCCTCGTAGCGGCAGAGCGCCACGACCGCCGGGATGCCGAAGTCGTTGGTCGCGTCGAGCAGGACGAGCCGGTAGCCCGCCGCTGCCGCCCGGTCCGCGAGCATGGCCGTACCCGGGTCGTCCGACGGCGGCTCGATGCGGTGCAGCGGCGTCGCCGCGTACCAGGCCATCAGGAACGCGTCGCGCTCCGCCACCTCGAACAGGCCGTAGAGGGCGGCCTCTTCGGGGCTGTTGCCCAGGCCGCAGCCGTTGGAGGACTCGTAGACCACGCGCGGGCGGCCGGTGCCCGGTACGTCCCAGTACGCCACGTGCTCGGGAACGACCGTCGCCCGCCCGCGGGTCAGGGACCAGCCGTTCACCCAGTCCAGCTCCAGATCCGGGGTGTACGGGACGGTCGAGGACGCCGGGTGCCCGTGGTGGGCGGGGTCGGGCAGGCCGAGCCGCTCCGGGTCCACCGCCCGGTCGGGACCGAGCGCGGCGAAGGAGGCCCGCAGACCGGTGCGCCGGCCGGTCGGCCGCATCCCCGCGTACCGCTCGATGCCCTCGAACAGCGCGATCCGCTCGCTGTCGGCGAAGTCGCGGGCCCGGCCGTAGCCGCCGTCGTCCACGGACCGGCCGTCCGTCACGAACGCGCTGGTCAGGCAGAAGGCCGAGTCCTCGGAGCGCACCAGTCGGCGCACCGGGCCGAACCGCTCGTCGTGCAGGGCCGCCCGCAACAGGTCCGGGCCGGTACGGGGGTTGGGCTCGCGCAGTACGTACGGGTCGGGCAGCGGCCGGGGCGCCGAGGGCAGCGGGACCGCCCCGCAGGCGGCGTCCGACGGCAGCGGCCGGCACACCGCGCAGCCCCCGACCGGGCGGATGCGGTGGGTGGACCAGGTGCCGCGCCCCTGGTGCACGACGTGTACGACGGCGGTTGGATCGCCGTCCGGGTCGTGCGGGGCGCCCGGGTCGTGCGGCGGCTCCAGCAGGTCCCGTACGAGGGCGCCGACGGACTCGTCGAACGCCGGGGACGATACGCCGGCCAGTGCCAGTTTCGGGCTCTGCCAGGGCACCCGGCCGCCTGCCGTGGCCAGCCGCTGGTACTCGGCGCAGCACAGGCAGGCCGCCGCGCCCGGGCCCAGTACCGGCCCGACCACCGTGAGCGCCCCGTCGGAGCGCACCGGGACCAGGGCCACCGGGTGGCCGAGCGCGTGGCGGCTCAGCTCCTCGGCGAGTCCGAGGGTCCAACGCGGCAGCAGGACCACGGCCGGGCCGGCCGTGACCGCGGTGGCGGATCCGGCGTCGAGCACCGGAGCGGGCAGGGCGCCGAGCGGGCCGGTCGCCGTCGTGGCGGTCATCGTCGTGGCGGTCATCGGGCCTCCTCCGGGGTGCGCAGGACGGTGAATCCGAAGGCCCGCAGGGTCTCGGTGAGTTGGCGGGCCCGGTCCGGTACGGACGCCCGTGCGGGGAGGGCCGCTCCCGTCAGCCGGTGCAGCGCGTCCTGGAACGCGCCCTCGCGTGCGGCGGTGTCGGCCAGCCAGCCGCCGGTCCACCCACGGTCCTCCCAGGCGGCCGTCCGCGCCCCGGCGGCGGCCAGCGGGGCGAGCGCGCCGCCCGAAGGGCGGGCCCCGGCCGGTCCGTCGGCGGACACGGCGGCGACCGCGGCGAGCGCCGCGTACGCGGCCGCGTCGCCCGGCGTCGCCTCGACGGCGTCGCCCAGCACCTGCGGCGCGGTCCCGCGGACGACGGCCCGGTAGACCTCCTCGCCGGGGGCCGCCCGGAAGACCTCCAGGCGGGCGGGCACGCCGAGGCGGTCCGTGAGCGTGGTCCACCAGTGGCGCACCTGCGGATGCCCGGCCCACCGGGCCTCGGCCACCCGCGCGAGCCCGGCGGACGGCCCGAAGCGGCGGGCGGCCGCCCGGCGCAGGGCGCGGCCCCGCGCGTGGTCCGGATTCGCGCCGACGGTGAAGTCCTCCTCGTCCAGCAGCAGTTCGGCCGCACGGCAGAACACCTCCAGGCGCGCAAGGTCCAGCCGCGGCGCGCCGCCGATCAGGCTGCCGCCGGGTCGCACGGACTCGGGCAGTTCGCAGCGGGCGAGCGGTACGGGCAGCTGGCGCAGGTCCGCCGGGTGCGGTTCGGGCAGCACGCCGCTCCGCGCGTCGCCCAGGGCCGCGACGCGGCGCAGCGCTTCGCCGAGGGTGGCCGCGGGGGCGAGGTCCGTCAGCCGGTCGGGGTCGAGCCGTGCGGGACCGAGCCAGGTGCGGTAGTCGGCCCGCAGCGGGCGGCCGTCGGCGAGGAGCACCGCCGGAAGCCCGGGCAGCAGCCGCTCGTCCTCGCCCTCGCCCGCGGGGTCCGGCAGTCCGGCGGCCGCGCACAGCAGCCGGTGTGCGGCGGCGCCCGCGAGCAGGGTGGTGAAGGCGGCGGCGCCCTCCGGCGCACCGGGCTCAGCAGCCCCGCCGGACTCACCGCCGGCGCCGGCCGATCCGAGCCGCGCCTCCAGGGCCGCCGCGTCGGAGCACAGCTGGTCGGCGCTGCCGGGGGCGGTGGCGTATCCGCTCCCGCCGCACAGTCCGGCCGCGACTCCGCGCACCGGTCCGGCGCCATGGGCGTACAGCAGGACCCGGCCCGGCGGCAGGGCCGGGTCGACGGTGTACGAGACGGGCAGCCCGCCCCGCGCCAGCGCCCGTCCGGCGGCGCCGGCCAGCGGGGAGTCGGGGGCGCCGGCCACCACCTCGGCCCGCGCCGTGGCGAGCGCGGCCGCGGCGTCGGCGGGCCGCTGCGCCGTGACGGCGAGCCACTGCGCGACGGGACCGCAGTCGCCCGGCCCGGCGGGCCCCGCCACGAGCAGGTCGTGCGCGTCCAACTGCCCGACGAGGGTGTCCAGCGCGGCGCGCAGGGGCGAGCCCGGCTCCGTACCGTCCAGGAAGTCTTCGAGCCCTCCGTCCCGTAGCGGCTCCTCCAGCAGCCGCCACAGGGCGGGCAGCGCGGCGCTGCCCTCCAGGGTGACGCTCCCGCGGCGGCCCCGCAGGTGGAGGCCCTGGCGCAGCGGGGTCACGGCGACCCCGGGGCGCAGCCTGCGTACGGTCCGGGGAGCCGCGAGTTCGTACGCCGGCGCGGCGGCGGCCCTGGTGCTCACGCCCCGGCCTCCACCGCGTCGATGACCGCGCCGACCTCCGCGCGCCAGTCGCAGCCGGTCAGGCCGGGTACGGCGCGGACGACCAGGTGCGCCGCCAGGTACCGCTCCAGCGGGCGGACGTCGCAGATGGCGAGGAGCCGGTACAGGGCGTTGGTGCAGGCCCGGTACACGAGGTAGTCGGGGCGGCTCCACATCGCGCCCTGGGGGTCGGAGCGCCGCAGGAGCCGGTGGAACTCGCTGTACCGGGTGCGGACGTCCTGGTTCCAGCGTTCCGCCGCCGCGGCGTCGCCGGTGGCGGCGGCCCGGACCCGGTACTCCAGCGGGGCGCCGTGCAGATCCGCGCCCGCGTCGTACCGGTCCTGCGTCAGCTGCCACGCGCCGCCAGAGAACTCCGACCAGGCCCGCTCCCAGCCCTGTGCGCCGCCGCCGGAGATGCGGCCGACCAGGCCGGTCACCGCGTCGCCCGCCCGTTCCCAGTGCTGGTCGAAGCGGGCGCGCAGCTGCCCGTCCGGGTCGTCGTGGAGGAGGAAGTCCTCCAGGTGGGAGACGTACGAGAAGTGCCCGCCGGCCAGACCCCCGGGGTGGGCGCAGGCGTGTGCGGCGAGGGCGGCCACCGTGAGCTGGAGCCTCGCCTGCGCGCTGTCGCCGTGGTCCCCGAGGAACCCGGCGCCGGCCCGCAGCGCGCCGAGCCCGGAGCGCAGCAGGTCGTCCCGCAGGTCCGCGCCGTCGTCGCCGAGGAGGCCGCGTACCGAGGACCGGTCTACGGCCTCGATCCGGACCGTGTTGTCCGCCGTGATCGGCCCGTAGGGCGGGGCGATGAGTTCGGCGCGCCCCGCCTCGGCCGCCCGCTCCAGCAGTTCGGCGTCGGTGAGGTCGCCGTGCGAGGGGTGCGTGCGGAGGTGGTCGCGGATCCGGGACGCGGCGGACTCGGCGGCGGCTTCCACCTGTGCGGCCGGGCCCTGGAGGCGCAGCCTCAGGTGGGGTCCGCGCAGCCAGTGCCGTTCGACGTGTGCGGCCAGTCCGTCCGCCGCGCAGGACTCGGCGAGCGGCAGGATCGCCTCGCGCAGCAGCGGGGCCTTGACGGGGTGGTGGTAGTAGGCGACCACGTCGAGGGTGCTGGTGGCGGGGGCGCCGGCCGCTCGGGGGCCGGTCTCGTGGGCGCCGGTTTCGCGGGGATGCGGTTGCACGTGCGGCACCGTTCCTTCCTGTGTCGTCTGCGGGCGGGTCATCGCGGCCGGCCGGCCCGGTAGACCTCCGTCACGAGCTCGACCGCGCGGGTGGGGGCGGCCAGGCCGCCGGGCGCCGGCAGTGCCTCCTCCAGGACCGCGCCGTCGCCGTGGCGGGAGAGCCACTTGGCGAGGCAGTGCAGGTGCAGTGCGTTGCCGAGGTCCACGAACTGGGGCTTGGGCCGGCTGAGCCCGCTCAGGAAGTCCTCGGTGGCGCTCCCGGTGGGGGCGGTGGCGACCGGGTGCAGGAAGACCTGCTCGGGCAGGTCCAGCAGTGCGCGCCAGCGGGCGGCCGCCGCCGGGACCGGGCCCGCGGCGAGGTCGGCGCGCAGCTCGCGCAGTACGCCGGGCGGCAGCAGCCAGCGGCGGCGCTGGAGCACCACGTGGCGGTGGCTCAGCCTGGGGCTGTGGGTCACGGTGCCGCCCGGCGCGGGGAAGGCGCGCCGCGGGACGAGCCCCCGGAAGTCGACGACCCCTTGGGGCTGGTCGCACAGGTGGGCCCCGATGCGGCGCGGGAGCAGGACGGGTGCGAGGAAGCCGGGGTAGAGCACGTCGAGGAGTTCGCCGGTGCTCCGCAGCCGGAACCGCACCTGGTCGGTGGCCTCGTCGTGGACGAGGTCCAGGTCGCCTTCGCCGATCGAGGCCCGGCGGCGGTCGGGGCCGATCTCGTCGGGGACCAGCAGGGGGTGGAGGTTGGCGTTGAACCCGCCGACGGGCCGGATCTGGGCGGCGCGTGCGCCGGGCCCCAGTCCGCGGCGGACCTGCCGGGAGACCTCGGCGGTCGCGCGCGGGTCCAGGGCGTCGAGGAACCGGCTCGTGAACCTGCCCCACCCGCCGTACACGTGGTTCACGGCGAGCCGGCCCCGATCCGGGTCCCGCTGGAGGAAGTACGCGTAGCTGAGCGGGCGTTCGACGGTCCAGCCGGGCAGGCGTTCGCCGAGGGTCTTGACGAGGTCCGGTGGCAGGACGGCTTCCACGCCGGCCGGATCTTCCGCCAGGGCGTCCCGGATGCCTTCGGCGACCTCCGTACGGAGGTCGGCCAGCTCGTCGGCCCCGGTGGGGAAGGCGGCGCGTTCTGCGGGGTCGAGGAGCGAGAGGCGGCCGGCGGTCTCCCAGGCTTCGGTGACCTCGGCTCCGAACTCCCAGGGGTGGCGGCAGCTGCCGCCGCGGCCGTAGCGGGCGACGAAGCGGTCGCGGACGACACGGCGGACGAGGTGGCCGAGGTCGAACAGTTCCGCCAGCGCGGTGACCTCGCCGAGCGCCTCGTGGTCGGCGGCGTCGAGGAAGCCGTCGAGCGCCAGCGGGCGGGGGGCGACCACGTCCTCGGAGAGCACGGTGAGCGGGGCGGAGAGGGACGGTACGGGGCGTCCGGCGTCGGCGAGGAGCTCGGTCCAGCGCTGTGAGAGGGCGGCGAGCAGGGCGGGGCGCTCCGTCGCGGGTGTGGCGGCGAACGCCTCGGTCATCCTGGCGAGTTCGTCGATGCGGTCGGCGAGCGCCGCGTCCTCGGGGTGGCTCGCGCCGAGGTCCCGTAGCCACGCGGCGATGCGGTCCATCGGGTCGGGGTCCTCCGGCGGGACCGGGTCACCGGGGACCAGCAGGCCCGCCTCCGCGAGCCGGTCGAGGAAGGAGGCGGCCGCGGTGCGGCCGTCGCTGCCCCTGCCCTTGAGGGAGGCGGCCAGCTGTTCGGTCAGCTCGGCGAGCGTCAGCGGGCTTTCGGCGTGGCCGGTGACCAGGCCCAGCGGGCCGCCCCAGGCCACTTCCACCTCGTCCTCGCCGGCCACGAGATAGCGGCCGCCGGCGAAGGCGGCCCGGTCGCGGGAGTACGTCGCCCGCCCGGCTGTGACCCGGGCGGTGCTGGTGATCCGGTGGGGCAGCGCGGCCCGGCGGTGCGGGGCGTCCAGGAGGGCGAGGGTGAGGGCGGTCGTCAGGGTGCGGTTGGCCTTCACCACGGCGGTCAGCGGGTCCTCGAACAGCTCCGGGGCGCCCCATGACGGCACTGGACGGGCGGCGGACCCGGGCAGTTCGCCCCAGCCGACCGCGGTGAACCAGGACAGCGGGCTGGTCTTGGTGCTGGCCCGCAGGGCGTAGCGCAGTACGGCGGCTTCCTCTTTGCGCGACTTGCGGTCGGCGGCGCCGGTGCCGGCGCGTTCCACGGCCCGGAGCAGGTCGGCGCTGGTGAGGGCGACGGCCTTGCCGAGGGCGGGTTCGCGGCACAGGGCCGCCAGGTCCGCGCGTTCGGCGGTCAGGGCCCGCTCGGCGGCGGCGTCGAGCTCGGTGAGGAGCGTGCCGCGGCGGGCGCGCAGGTCGATCCAGGCCGCGAGCAGGGGCACCCGGGCCGGCAGGTCGCCGAGGCGCTCCAGCAGGGCGGGCCGGGGCTCGCGCCCGTTGTGCAGGGCGCGGCGCAGCGGGAGGACGACGTCGCGGTGGAAGTCCGCGGGGTGGCCGGGGCGGCTCTCGTACAGGCTGTCGCAGAGCGGTTCGGCGGTGCGCAGGAGCTGCGTGTCGATCCGGTGGAGTTCGGCGAGCAGGGCGCGGAACTCCACCGCGGCGGGCCGCTGCGCCGGGTGGGCGAGCACGGTGGCGCGGGCCAGCGCATACGGTGCGGAGCTGACCCGGTATCCGTCGGCGGCGGCGACGGTGTCTGCGGCCGTGCGGTGCGGCTGCGGCATGGTGGTCCCGTCCTGTCGGTGGCGGCGCGCGGGCTTCCCGCCGCACGTGAGGTGCGGCGGGAAGCATCCGGCGTGCATGTGTCGGCTGGTGGCCGGGGCTGGGGGCTCTAGACCGCCGGGATGTCCGGCATCTGCGGGTGGGCGCAGGAGGAGGAGCCGCAGGAACAGGAGCTGCCGCCGTTGGACGCTCCGCCCTCGGGCAGCGCGACCGTGTCGCGCATGGACGTCACGGTCAGTTCGCCGAGGTCGAGGTCCTCGAGGTCGAAGCCCGGGTTGTCGTTGAAGTGGGTCATGTACGTCTCCTCTGGTGGAGGCCTGCGGTGATGGGTGTGCGGGGGCGGGGTGTTCTCGGTGGTCAGTCCGTGATCACACCGGTGTCCAGCTGCGGCTGTGCGCACGAGGACGAGCCCTGGCAGGAGCAGGAGCCCCAGGAGGCGCCCCCCTCGGGCAGCGCGGCGGTGTCGCGCATCGAGGTCACGGTGAGGTCGCCCAGGTCCAGGTCCTGCAGGTCGAATTCAGACGAACGTGCGTTGTCAGACATATATGTCTCCCGTGGTGGAAGCGGAAGCCGAAGGTGATTCGAGACTGACCGGACAACGGGGTCGGGCGGGGACGTAACCCGCTTGAGGTCCGGTCCGGATCGAGGCCGGTTTACCCGTTCTCGACCCCAAGGGTCCCTCCCGCCACTGAAGAGTCGCTGGAGCCGAAATCCAGATCCACTCGGGGTTCACCGGAGGGCGGTTGACAGTGCATTGGGCGAGCAGCGCCCGCACAATCCCGACATATCACCCCAACTGACCCCGCAGTGTGGCCCGTTCCACAGTCCCAGCACGCCCGACCCCGAGCCGGTGGGCCGCCTGGCCGGTATTAGAGTCTGAGATCTTCAGAGGTCCGACTCTCAGACTGTGAGCGAGCACTTGTCACGAAACAGAATCCTCAGCATCGCCGTTGCCCTGCCGATGGTGTCCCTGGCACTGGCCGCGGTACCGGCGATGGCTGCGGACGGCAGTCAGGGCGTCACCAGCAACCAGACGCCCGCGCCCCTCCCCAAGAAGGAGGGCGAGGCCAAGATGGGCGATGGCGTTCGTCTGCACGAGGGGATATCCAAGGAGTCCCGCTCGCTCCAGGCACCCTCCGCGGGTGCGGCCGCCGGCGCGGCCACCGGCGTCGAGGGCGTCGACGTATCCAGCTGGCAGGGCACCAATGTCGACTGGCCCGGCCTCTGGAACGCGGGCAACCGCTTCGCCTACGTCAAGGCCACCGAGGGCGGCGAGTACAAGAACCCCTACCTGGGCACCCAGCTGCCGGGCGCCCAGAACGTCGGCATGAAGGCGGGCGCCTACCACTTCGCCCTGCCGAACAAGTCGAGCGGTGCAGCCCAGGCCACCCACTTCCTCAACAACGGCGGCGGCTGGACGGCCGACGGCAAGACCCTGCCGGGCGTCCTCGACGTGGAATGGAACCCCTACACGTCGACCGGGGTCAATTCCTGCTACGGGCTGACCAAGGCCCAGCTGTCCGAGTGGATCCGGGACTTCACCGCCACATACAAGGCCGCCACCGGGCTCGACGCGATCGTCTACACCTCGACCCTCTGGTGGAACCAGTGCGTCGGTTCGGACGCGCAGATCTCCTCCACGAACAAGCTGTGGCTGGCGAGCTACAACACCAGCATCGGTGCGCTCCCCACGGGCTGGAACACCCACACCATCTGGCAGTACACCGACAAGGGCGCGATCGTCGGCGACCACAACAACTTCAACGGGACGGAGGCCGACCTCCAGCAGCTCACCGTCCGGCCTGAGCCGCCGGTGGGGGTCATGTCCGCGGCGTCCAACGAGGCCGGTGGCAGCGAGCGCGTGCGCTGGGGCGACTACGACGGGGACAAGCGCCCCGACTACATCACCGTCGCCGACAGCGGTGCGATCAACGTGTGGCTCAACCACGGCGGGGACCCGGCCGGCGCGAACGGCTGGCAGCCCGTCGGCCAGATAGCCGGCGGCATCACCAACGACCGCAGCCGCGTGCGCCTGGCGGACTTCGACGGCGACGGCAAGTTCGACTACATCGTCATCGACCCGAGCGGCGCGGTGAACGTCTGGCTGAACCGCGGCGGCGACGTCGGCGGCGGCTGGCAGGGCATCGGCAAGGTCGCCGGCGGCATCACCAACGACGCCAGCAAGGTCCGCTTCGCGGACTGGGACGGCGACGGCAAGACCGACTACATCACCTTCAACGACAGCGGCGCCGTCGGCGTCTACCTCAACCGCGGCGGCGACACCGGCGGCGGCTGGCAGGCCACCGGCACCGTCACCACCGGCGCCACCACCGACCGCACCCGGATCCGGTTCGCCGACAACGACGGCGACGGCAAGGCCGACTACTACATCGTCAAGCCCAGCGGGGGCATCGACCTCTTCATCAACCGCGGCGGCGACGTCGGCGGCGGCTGGAAGCCGATGGGCCAGATCGCGGCCGGACTGACCAACGACCACCCCAAGGTCCAGTTCGTCGACTTCGACGCCGACACGCACGCCGACTACATCCTCGGCGACGCCAACGGCGGCGCCACCGTCTACTCCTGGAACGGCGGCGACGGCGGCAACGGCTGGATCGGCCTCGGCAAGGTGGCCGGCGGCGCCTGACCTGCGCCGCACAGCATCTCCCGGCCGGCCGTCGCGACCACGCGGCGGCCGGCCTTCCGCATTGACAGGTGACCACGCGGCGCGTGTAATGGCGGTGGTGTCGCGTGACGCCGGCCAAAGAGCAGTGGGCCGGCCGGCGGTCGGGCGAACACCCTTCACTCAAGGGATCCGCCATGAGCTCAAGCTCCGCGCCCTCTTCATGACGTAGCGCAGCCGCACGTCATTTCCCCTCCCGCAGCCCCCGGCACCGTCATGTGCGCCATGCCGTGCTGTGCGGTCGCTCCGCCCTGCGTACACATCACGCCTGTCATCTTCCGGAGACACAAACCGTATGCCCACGTCTTTCAACCAGTCCGTCATAGAGGAGTTCCGCGCCAACGGCGGGAAGGTCGGCGGACCTTTCGAAGGCAGTGACCTGCTCCTGCTGACGACCACCGGCGCCAAGTCCGGGACCGCGCGGACCACTCCGCTCGGTTACGTCCGCCACGGCGATTCCCTGCTGCTCATCGGGTCCAACCTCGGCGCCCCGCGGCACCCCGCCTGGTACCACAACCTGCTCGCCCACCCCGTGGTGCGCGTGGAGACGGGTACCCGGACCTTCGAGGCCCTCGCGGTCCCCGCCGAAGGGGCCCGGCGCGACGAACTGTTCGCGCATGCCGTGCGGGTGGCTCCCGGATACGGCGACTACCAGGAACGCACCACCCGTCGGCTGCCGGTCGTCGTACTGGAGCGCGCCGATCCCGACGGCTGGGAGCCACCCCTCGTGGTGGGCACCCTCGCCGAGAAGCTCATGGAGGTACACACCTGGCTGCGCGGCCAGTTGAGCCAGGTGAAGGCCGAGGTCGACGCCCACTTCGCCGTACGCGCGGCTCACCGCGGCCCCGGCGAGCCGCCCGCCCCGAGCCTGGGGCTGCAGATCCGCCAGCGCTGCCTGGCGTTCTGCCAGGCCCTTCAGTTCCACCACACCAGCGAGGGCGACCACTTGTTCCCGGGGATCGCCCGCCACCACCCCCACCTGGGCGATGTGTTCGACCGCCTCGGCGAGGAACACCGCACGATCGCGCGCCTTCAGAGCGACCTGGCGGCCCTGTTGACCCGTGTCGGCATCGATGAGCCGGAGCGCTTGCGTTCCGAGTTGGCCAGGATGTCGTCGGAGTTGAACGCGCACCTCGACTACGAAGAGGAATCGATTCTGCCGCTCCTGGCCGAAGTTCCCTGGCCGCCGGCCCGCCCCACGGACACGGCCGAGGACGGTGCGGGAGGCGACGTCTGACAGGAGCACCGGATGGTCCGGACGGTGGCACCGCCCCGGTGGGGACGGCACGGCCGTTCGGACCACTCCGGCGGGCCACAAGGGTGAGATCGCCGGTTTGTGCGTGACCCCCGCCGCATTCGCCTGGCAGCTTTTTTGACGTGCAGACCACTGAATCCGCCGGCTACGGAGAACACCGTAAGCCGAAGTCCGGTAACTGCTTCTGCGGCATCCTGCCGCCCTACATGCTCAAGAAGCTCGCCGAAGCACCCAGTCCCAAGGTGCGCGAAGCCGCTGAGAACACCCTCGCCATCGACGCCGCGTTCCGGCTGAAGCGGCAGGAAGCGCCCAGAACGGCGACACGGGCGGTCGGCCCGGCCGTCCTCAACCGAACGGTCTCCGACACCCACCACACCCGTGCGCTGCCCGGTGACGTCGTCAGGGCAGAGGGCAGCGACCCCGTGGCGGAGGGTACGGCCAACCGCGCCTACGACAGCCTCGGCCTCACCTTCGACTTCTTCGAGAAGGCCTACGGGCGGCGCTCGATCGACGACTCCAACCTCCCGCTGGACGCGACCATCCACTACCGCCGCCAGTACAACAACGCCTTCTGGGACGGCGAGCGCATGGTCTTCGGCGACGGAGACGGTCTGGTCTTCAACGACTTCACCATCTCGATGGACATCGTCGGCCACGAACTCACCCACGGCATCACGCAGTACACCGCGGATCTCGTGTACCAGGACCAGTCGGGCGCCCTCAACGAGTCGATGTCCGATGTCTTCGGCTCCCTGGTCAAGCAGTTCACCCGTGGCCAGACCGCGGAGGAGGCCGACTGGCTGATCGGCGCGGGCCTGTTCACCCCGGCCGTACGCGGACAGGCCCTGCGCTCCCTGAAGGCGCCGGGCACGGCGTACGACGACCCCATGCTGGGCGGCAGGGACCCGCAGCCGGCCACCATGGACGACTTCCTGGAGACCGACGAGGACAACGGCGGCGTCCACATCAACTCC
Source organism: Streptomyces sp. NPDC037242 (assembly GCF_055604165.1). Lineage (NCBI taxonomy): Bacteria > Bacillati > Actinomycetota > Actinomycetes > Kitasatosporales > Streptomycetaceae > Streptomyces > Streptomyces sp. NPDC037242. The sequence continues at coordinate 79,489 of NZ_JBVJUY010000007.1, read as the reverse complement.
GGCATCCCCAACCACGCGTTCTACCTGGTCGCAACCGCCATCGGCGGCCCCGCCTGGAAGCGGGCGGGGCAGATCTGGTACGACGCGCTCAGCTCCGGCGGACTCTCCAAGAACGCCGACTTCAAGGAGTTCGCGCAGGCGACGGTCACCGCCACGCGCAGCCGCTTCGGTTCGGGCGAGGAGCTGGAGGCCGTCCTCAAGGCGTGGGCCCATGTGGGTGTGAACGGCAACGGCAATGGCTGATCGGATCCCCACGGCGCCATGCGCATCCGGGTGACCAGGAGCGGCGGTATCGCCGGTCTGACCCTGAAGGCCGAACTGGAGACGTCCGGCCTGCCCGACGCGGCCGACCTGGAGCGCCTCGCGCTGGAGGTCGTCGCCGGGGCAGGGCCCGGGCCCGTCTCCGGTGTGCCCGACGGCTACCACTACACCGTGACGGTGGACGACCGTACCGTCGAATTCGCCGACCCCGACATCAGCGACGCCCAGGAGGAACTGGTCGAGCGCGTGCTCCGGGACGGCACGTAGCCGCTGCCCGGGCCCCCGCCCCTCGGCGGTCCGTTTGGGCCGTCCGGGGGTGTGGGGCCGTGGGAGAGGGTGGTGGGCGGGATGCGGGCCCCGACCCGGCGTGCGATAACGGCACCATGACCGAGTCGCCGACAGCCACGTCCGCGGAGATCAAGATCAGCTTTTCCGGCGCGGAGGCCGAGGCGGCCTTCGAAGCGCTGGAGCTCGACCGCGGGGACGGGCGCCGTCGGGCCATCCACTTCTGGGACAAGCCCCGGAGGTCGGCCGCCGACGGAGTCGTGCTGCCCCTCCTGGACCGGAAGGTCATCCTGCGCCTGCGCCGCGACCACGAGGAGCACGGGCCCAAGACCGATGCGGACATCACCGTCAAACTGCGCCCGTGCCCGGCGCTGCCGCCCCCGTGGCAGGAGGACCTGGAGGGCGAGCGGTGGGAGTTCACGATCGAGGAGGACCGGACCGGCCCCGTGTTCACCCCTGTCGTGGCGGCTTCTCTGCAGGCCGAGCGGAACTTCGCAGTCGCGTTCAAGGCCGCCGAGCGCGGCTCGCTCGACCACGTGCTGATCAAGCCGCAGTTGGAACTGTTGCGGACCGCCGGAGTGGCCGAGAAGGAGCTTGAGGAACTGACGGCGCTCGGCCCGGTGCGGGCGGTCAAGTGGAAGCAGGAGTGGGACGCCCTCCCCGGCACCGTGGCGATCGAGGAGTGGACCACCCTGGGCGGTCTGCGCTTCCTGGAGCTCTCGGTTCGCACGGACCTCGCCGACGCGGCCGAGGTACAAGCACATCTCGGGCGCGCGCTGCGGGAGTTCGACATCACCCCGCCGTCGTCCGGGGAGACCAAGACCCGGTCCGTGATGCTCGCCCTCGCCCGCGACCTGCTGCTCTGACCGCCCGCGGTCACAGGCCCGCTCGACGCGGCGGGGCCCGCGGACGAGCGCCGGAAAATCACGTGCCCCGGAGCCGGTGTGCTCCCTAGACTCGCCGAGCGCGCTGCCCACGAGAACGGCACCGCGCAGTTGCCGCCGTGTCGAAGAGAAGTCGAAGAGAAGGGGAACCGGGCCATGTGCATGCACCGCACCGCCGCCTTCGTTCCCCCGTCCCGGTACGACGTGATCCCGGTGTCTCGCAGTGCGCGGTGCCGGCCGCGCGGCCGTCACCGTATGCCCGTGTCACACCTCTAGCCTCCGCCTCCACCGCTGCCCGTACGCCGCCACGCGCCGTACGACGACGCGCGGACGGACGGGCGGAGCCGTGGCCGGGAATCGCGCCGCCCTCTTCCTCGTCGTTCGAAAGGCCTCGGGCCATGCGCACCAACAGGCGACCCCTCGCCGTCACTTCCCCCACCACCGTCCGGAACCTGGGCATCCTCGCCCACGTGGACGCGGGCAAGACCACGATCACCGAACGCATCCTGTTCGCGACCGGCGCCATCCACAAGCGGGGCGAGGTCCACGACGGGAACACCGTCACGGACTTCGACGCTCAGGAACGCGACCGCGGCATCACCATCTTCGCCGCGGCCGTGAGCTGCACCTGGGGCGGACACCGCGTCAACCTCATCGACACCCCGGGGCACGTCGACTTCTCCGACGAGGTCGAGCGTTCCCTGCGGGTGCTGGACGGGGCGGTGGCGGTGTTCGACGCCGTCGCCGGCGTCGAGCCGCAGAGCGAGTCGGTGTGGCGGCAGGCCGACCGGCACGGTGTGCCGCGGATCGCGTTCGTCAACAAGCTGGACCGGGCGGGCGCCGACCTCGACGCGGCGGTCGCCTCGATCCGGGAGCGGCTGGGCGCCGTACCGCTGGTGGTCCAACTGCCCATCGGGCGGGAGGACGGCTTCACCGGCGTGGTCGACCTGCTGGGCATGCGCTCGCTTGTCTGGCACGCCGGCGCGGACAGCTACGAGACGGGGCCGGTCCCCGAGCCGCTGCGGGAGGAGGCGGACCGGCGTCGCCGGCTCCTGGAGGAGACCGTGGCCGAACTCCATGCGGAAGCCCTGGAGGAGTTCTGCGCGGCTTCGGCGCTGACCGGGGAGACCCTGGCCCGCGCCCTGCGCGAGCTGACCCTCCGCGGGGACGGCGTGGTGGTGCTGTGCGGCTCGGCGTACCGCAACCGCGGGATCGAACCGCTGCTGGACGCGGTCCTGGCGTACCTGCCGTCGCCCGCGGACATGCCGCCGGTCCGCGGCACGGCGGACGGTTCGGTCGACGGCCCGGTGCGGGAGCGCGCCGCCGATCCGGCGGAGCCGCTGGCGGCGCTCGCCTTCAAGGTGACGGCGACGGCGACCGGGCGCCTCACCTACCTGCGCGTCTACGCGGGAACCCTCCGCAAGGGCGCGTCCGTACTGGATGCGGCCACGGGCCGCACGGAGCGGGTCGGCCGGATCCTGCGGGTGCAGGCGGACCGCCACGAGGAACGGGAGGAAGCGGTGGCGGGTGACATCGTCGCGGTGGTCGGCCTCAAGGCCGCCCGTGCCGGGACGACCCTGTCCGCGCCGGGTGCGCCGCTGGTCCTCGAACCGCCCTCGGTGGCCGATGCGGTGGTGTCGGTGGCGGTCGAGGCCCGCCGCAGCAGCGACACGGGCCGGCTCGCGACCGCGCTGGCGCGGCTCGCCGAGGAGGATCCGTCGCTGGTCGTGCGGTCCGACGCGGAGACGGGCCAGACCGTTCTGTCGGGGATGGGCGAACTCCATCTGGAGGTCGCGGTGGAGAAGATCCGCAGCGGCCAGGGCGTGGAGGTCGTCGTCGGCCGTCCGCAGGTCTCCTACCGGGAGACCGTCGTGCGCGGTGTGTCCGGTCTCGTCCACCGGCACGTCAAACAGGACGGTGGATCGGGGCAGTTCGCGCATGTGGTCCTCGACGTCGAGCCGCTGGAGGAGGCGGTGTTCGAGTTCCGGTCGACGGTCGTCGGCGGCCGGGTGCCGCAGGAGTACGCGCGGGCCGTCGAGGCCGGTTGCCGGGACGCCCTCGCGGAGGGGCCGCTCGGCGGCCATCCGGTGACGGGTCTGCGGGTGACCCTGCGCGACGGGGCGACCCACTCCAAGGACTCCTCGGAGATGGCGTTCCGGGCCGCGGGCCGCTTCGGTCTGCGCGAGGCGCTGCGCGCGAGCACGCTCGAACTGCTGGAGCCGGTCGTGGAGGTCACGGTGAGCGTTCCCGAGGACGGCGTCGGGGCGGTTCTCGGCGACCTCGCCGCGCGCCGCGGCCGGGTCTGCGGGTCCGTCACGGAGGCCGGCACCGCGGTGATCACGGCGGCCGTGCCGCTGGCCGAGCTGTTCGGGTACGCGTCCCGGCTGCGCGGCCGGACCCAGGGCCGGGGCACCTTCACCACCCGTCCGGCCGGCCTGGCGGCGGTACCGGCGTCGGTCGCCGCCGTGCTGGCGGCGTCGGCCCGGTAGTCGGGGGGCGGCCGGACGGGCCGGTCCGTTCGTCCCTCGGGGCGTCCGGGCCGGCCCGGGCGGCGTCGGTCGCCGCCGGTGCGCGCGTAGTGCGTGCGGTGGGGTGCTGGCAGTCTTGCCGGGTGTCGATGAGCAGATTCCACGATGATCCGCTGGTCCGTCGCGTGGCACGGGCCTGGGCCGGGCGCCGGTCCGCACCGGCGCCGGCCGACGGATGTGCCGAGGAGCTGGTGGCGGGCGGCGACAGGTCGCTCTCCCGGCCGGGTTTCTGGGCCGGCTACTTGGCGCGGATGTGGGCCACGGACGACTCGGTGGGCCCGCTCGTCGCCGACTGGTTCGGCACGGACGCCGCCGCCGGCGACGCCGCGTGGGAGGCGCACCTGCGCGACGTGGGGCGGTTCCGGGTGCCGTTCGGCGGCGGTCACGCCGTGTGGGTGGCGAGCTGCGACTTCTTCCCCACGGACTGGGGGACGGAGTTCTACGTCACCCACCCCGACTGGGCTCCTCTGCGGGGCGGTGCCCGGCGCCTCGCCGCGACGGACGACGACGTGCTGCGCCGACTCGGCTTCGATGACGACGGCTACCGGACCGGCCCCGGCCTGTCCTGGCGGGAGCTGGCGCACATCGCCGCCACCCCGGACACCGGCGCCCCGGGCGTCCACGACCCGCGCTCCCGGCTGTTGCTCCTGCTGCCGGCGCTGGGTGACGCGGACCTGCCGGCCGACGCCCCCGGGGTGGTCGGCGCGGCGCTGGTCTCGGCGGGTGTCCCGGCCGCGGGTGCGGTGCCTGCGGCGGAGTTCCTCCTGGGGCGAGCCCGCTGGGAGGCGGCCCGCTGGACGGTGCCGGCGGGACGGGCGCCCGGCATCGCGCGGTGCGACGTCCCGGCGAGCCCGCGGTACGGTCCGGGGCCGGCCCGGGGTCTGTCCCGGAGGCAGCGACTGCGGCTCGCCCGCGCGCTGGGGGCCTGAACCGTTCGCGGACGACCGTTCGGGCACCGGCAGTTCGGGCACCGGCCGTTCAGGCTGTCCTCGCGCCTGGGCGCAGGGACCGGGCCGCCGGGATCAGGGCCGCGGGCAGTGCGATCGCCGTGCAGGCGGCGGCCACGGCGCCCAGCGCGGCCCAGGGGACCACGGGGAGCGCGGGGAGGCCGAGCAGGGCGAGCGCGGCCCCCAGGCCCGCCAGGTTGAGGCCGGTGGTGAGCAGGCCGGCGGTCGTGCCGATGGCCACGACGAGCAGGGTCTCGCCCGTCACCAGACGCAGGAGTTGGGGTTTCGTCGCGCCGGCCAGGCGCAACGCCGCCAGGTCCGGCAGCCGGTCGCGGGCGGCCATGACCAGGGTGTTGGCGACGGCGACGGCCGAGTAGAGCAGGGCGATGCCCAGGGTCAGGAGCAGGCCGAGCCGGGTGGTGCGCTTGGTGTCCGGGGCGGCGGCCCGCAACCACTGCGTGCGTGTGGACACCTCGGCCGAGGGGGCCGCGGCGCGCAGGGCGGCCAAGGAGCCGCCGCGGACGTCTATGCGGTCCACCGGGGCTCCGGCGGCGTTGCGCGGGGTGACGTAGGCGCCGTTGCCGCCGGTGCCGGTGCGCATCACCGCGGCGATGCGCAGGGTGCGCGGTGTGCCGTCGGGGAGCCATACGGGGACGTGGGCGCCGACGGTGTGCTGCTGCCACTCCTGGTTGACGACGATCGAGTCGTCGTCGAGGTCACGCAGGTCGCCCGCCACCAGCGGCAGTCGTACCGTCCCGGCCAGCAACTGTGGCTCGACGGCGCGGACTTCGGAGCGGACCGGCGCGATGCCGTCCTCCACGGCGTACACCGTTCCCGCCGCGGAGGGGGAGACCACCGCGCCGGGCAGCTCGCGCAGCCGCCGCAGTTCCTCCTCGGGGAGGCCGCCCGCGGGTGGGACCACGATGAAGTCGGCGAGCGTGCGGGTCCGCAGCTCTTCGGCTTTCGCCGCGTTGAGCGTGGCGGTGGTCCCCAGCAGTGATCCCGCCAGCGCCACCGTGACGAGCACCGGCGCCGCGACCGCGGCAGTGCGGCGGACGCCGGCCGCGGCGCTCTCGCGGACCAGCATGCCGAGCGCGCCGGGCAGCCGGGAGGGGAGCCAGGCCAGCAGCCGGGCGAGCGGGCGCACCAGGAGCGGTGTGAGCAGGGCGCATGCGGTGATGAGCAGAAGCGGGCGCGTCATGTACGTCTTGCGGTGCAGCAGGTCGCCCGGGTCGTCGGCCAGCGCGAGCAGCACGGTGGCGAGCGCGGTCAGCAGCAGGGCGCCGCCGGCGGCCCAGCGTCCCGGGGTCATGACGCGGCTGTCCACGGAGGCCTCGCGCAGCGCCTGCACCGGGGCGGTGCGCCCTGCCCGCCAGGACGCCGCGGCGGAGCCGAGCAGCGCGGTCGACAGGCCGGTCCAGAAGGCCAGGTGGTACGGCCAGGTGTGCTCGCCCAGGGCGAACCACGCGGGGGCGAGTCGCTCCCGTACCGTCCAGGAGGCCAGCCGCGGGGCGGCGTGGGCGGCGAGCAGGCAACCCGTGGCGGAGGCGAGGACGCCCACCGCCGCGGCCTCGGCGTTGACCATGCCCCGCAGTTGCCGCGGGGTCGCCCCGGCGGTGCGCAGCAGGCCGAACTCCCGGCGGCGCTGGGCGACGGCGAAGGAGAAGGTGGAGGCGACGACGAAGACGGAGACGAAGGCGGTGACTCCTCCTGCGGTCCCGAAGAGGGCGTTCAGCGCCATGAGCGCCTGCGCGTCGCGGTCCGGGTCGGCGTCGGCGAGCCTGCGGTCGTCACCGGTGAGCACCTGGGCCCGCTCGCTGTCCCGCACCACCTCCCGTACCCGCTCCGCGGCGGCGTCGACGACCACCCGTTCGGTACGGGGGGCGAGCTGTGCGGCGCGTACGTCCGTGTAGAACACCGCGTGCTCGAAGCCGAGTTCGCCTACGGTGCCGACGATCCGCACGGTGCCCCGGTCGGTCTCCAGCCGCTGCCCGGGGGTGGCCCAGCCGCCGGTCGCCACGGCTTCGTCGTCGGCCTGTGGCGCGCGGCCCTGCTGGAGTTCGTAGCGGGCGAACGGCGCGGTCGACCAGGGATGTCCGACGAGGTCCGCCGGGCCGCCCCGGGCCCGGACCGGGAAGGCCCGGTCCTCGGTGACCGGCCCGAGCCGGCGCAGCTGCCCGATCAGTTCGGGGGGCAGGGGGCGCGGGCGGTCCAGCCTGCCGGTCTTCGGGCCCCGCCCGGTCGGTATCGGGAAGGTGTCCGCGCCCTGTACGACGACGGGTGCGGCGGCGAAGCGCTCGGGCCGCTGCTGGGGTGCGTCGAGGGAGGAGGCGAGGACGAGGCCCATGACGCCGGTGAGGGCGACGCCGAGGCTGAGGGCGAGGAAGCTGCCGGCGAAGGCGGACCAGCGGGTGCGGAGGGTGGCCAGGGCGAGGGTCAGCACGGCGCGTCCTCCAGGGTGGTCATCCGGGTGGCGATGTCCGCGGCGGTCGGGCCGGTGAGTTCGCCGTCGATGCGGCCGTCGACCAGGAAGAGCACCCGGTCGGCGTACGCGGCGGCCACCGGGTCGTGGGTGACCATGACGACGCTCTGGCCGTCGCGGTCCACCAGTGCGCGCAGCAGTTCCAGGACCTGCCGTCCGGCGCGGGTGTCCAGTGCCCCCGTCGGCTCGTCCCCGAAGAGCACCTGGGGCGAGGTGACGAGCGCCCGGGCCAGCGCGACCCGCTGCTGCTGCCCGCCGGAGAGTTCGCCCGGCCGGTGTCCGGCCCGCTCGGCGAGCCCCACCTGGGCCAGGGCCTCGTAGACCCGGGTCTTGGAGGGGCGGCGGCCGGCCAGGCGCAGCGGGAGCGCGACGTTCTGCGCGGCGGTGAGCGAGGGCAGCAGGTTGAAGGCCTGGAAGACGAAGCCGATCCGGTCCCGGCGGAGCTTGGTCAGCCTGGACTCGCTGAGCGTGCTCAGCTCGGTGCCGGCCAGGGTGACGGTGCCGGAGGTGGGCCGGTCGAGTCCGGCCGCGCAGTGCAGGAAGGTGGACTTCCCCGAGCCGGAGGGGCCCATCACCGCGGTGAAGCTGCCCCTGGGGAGGGACAGCGAGACCCGGTCCAGGGCCGTGACCGCGCCCTCCCCCGATCCGTACCTCCTGCTCACCGACCGGAGGGTGATCACGTCGTCGTCCGTGTGGTCCATGCGTTCCTGATCCATGGCTCAAGCCAACCGGCGTACGACGGGCGGCACATCATGGCCGGGCCTACTCCTGGGGTATGCCTGGCCCTACCCCCCTCACCCCTACTGGGCGGATGGTCCGGTCCACGCGCGGGCTTCTAGGGTGATCACATGCATCCGACTTCCGTGTGGCAGGCCCTGGCGCAGCGCCGCTATCTGCTCGGTTCCTGGCCGTGGCGCGCGACGGGCTATCTGCTCGGCGGGGTGTGCGTGGGGGCCGTGACGCTGGTGGCGCTCCTGGTGCTGACGCTGAGCGGAACGGTGCTGGCCGTCGTCGTGGTGGGGCTGGTGCTGCTCGTCCTCGCCGCGCTGTGCGGGATCCCGGTGGCCGCGGTGGAGCGGCGCAGGCTTCGTCTCATGGGCGCCCCGCCGATGGTGGGCGCGCATGTGGTGCCGCCCGTGCCGGGGTTGTGGGGGTGGTTGCGTACGCGGCTGCTGGAGCGGGCGACGTGGCGGGAGCTGGCGCACGCGGCGCTGCTGGCGTGCGTGGTGTGGCCGCTGGAGGCGTTGCTGGTCACGTCGGTGCTGGTGTGTCCGCTGGCGGCGGCGGCCGCTCCGGTGCTGTTCGCGACCGTCGGGGGCGGGCGCGAACTGAGGGTGGTGAAGCTGTGGACGGTGACCTCGTATCCCGGGGCGTTTGGCGTCATGGCCGTCGGCCTCGCCTGCCTCGCCGCCGCCGGGTACGTGCTCGGGGTGGCGGCCGGCGCCCGGGCGGCGCTGGCCCGGGCGATGCTGGTGCGGGAGGGGCCGGAGGTACGGGACCTCGTACGGTCCCGGGCGCGGCTGGTCGACGCGTTCGAGGCGGAACGCAGGCGGATCGAGCGCGATCTGCACGACGGGGCGCAGCAGCGGCTCGTCGCCCTGTCGATGGCGTTGGGGCTGGCCCGGCTGGACGTACCCGCGGGACCGCTGGCCGATCGGCTGGCCGCCGCGCAGGACGAGGCCGGCAAGGCGCTGACCGAGTTGCGGGAGCTCATTCACAACATCCACCCGCAGGTGCTGGCCGACTACGGTCTGGAGGCCGCCGTCCAGGACGCGGCGGACCGCTCCCCCGTCCCCGTCGAGGTGGCGGTGGACCTTCCGGGCCGGCTGCCCGAAGCGGTGGAGGCGGCCGCGTACTTCGTGGTGAACGAGGCCCTGGCCAATGTGGCCAAGCACAGTGGCGCCGCCCGCGCCTGGGTGCACGGCGGGCACCGCGCCGGCAGGCTCGTGCTGGAGATCGGCGACGACGGCCGCGGCGGCGCCGACTTCGCGGCGGGCAGCGGACTGGTCGGGCTGGCCGACCGGGTGGCGGTGCTCGATGGCACACTCTCCCTGAAGGCGCCGGCGGGCGGCCCGACGGTGTTGCGAATGGAGATCCCTTGCCGCTGCGCGTAGTACTGGCCGAGGACAGCGTGCTGCTGCGCGAGGGGCTCATCGGGCTGCTCGGCCGCGGTGGCCATACGGTGGTCGCCGCCGTCGGTGACGCCGAGGCTCTGCTCGGTGCGGTCGCCGAGCACTCCCCCGACATCGTGGTCACCGACGTCCGGATGCCCCCGGGGCTCCAGGACGAGGGGCTCAGGGCCGCGGTGCGGCTGCGGACCGAGCGTCCCGGGCTGCCCGTGCTCGTACTGAGCCAGTACGTACAGCGTGCGTACGCCGCCGACCTGCTCGACTCCGGCGACGGGACCGCGGTCGGCTATCTGCTGAAGGACCGCGTGGGCCAGGTGGAGGAGTTCCTCGACGCGCTCACCGAGGTCGCCTCGGGCGGCACGGTGGTGGACCCCGAGGTCGTACGGCAGTTGCTGCGCCGCCGCCGCGATCCGCTGGAGCGGCTCACCCCGCGCGAACGGGAAGTGCTCGCGCTGGTCGCCCAGGGCAGGTCGAACGGGGCGATCGCGCGGGAGCTGGTGGTCTCGGAGGCCGCGGTGGGCAAGCACATCGGCTCCATCCTCACCAAGCTGGACCTGCCGCAGACCGACAACACGCACCGCAGGGTGCTCGCGGTGCTGGCGTTCCTGCGGGACTGAGGACTGCTGCTGAGGCCCTGTTCCCCGCGGTGCCTTCCGGCGCTGCGGGGAACAGGGCGTTCGCGTGGAACCCGTACGGCCCCCGGCGGACGGCCTACAGGCGGACGTTCCAGCCGACCGTGGAGCGCAGCGTCCGGGTGATCTCCGGGTCACGGACCGAGGGCGTGCGGTCCTCGGCGGTGACGGACAGCTTGTGCGTCCGCAGGTCGAAGAGCCACAGGTCCGCCACCGCCACCTCGGTCCGGCCCTGCAGCCGCTTCAGCTCCCGGCCGTCCAGGTACCAGCGGACCACGAGCTGCCGGCCGTCCGCACCGGTGAGCCGGGGCACGGCCGCCTTCGCGGTGTGGCGCAGGCGCAGGGTGCGGTCGGTCGGAGTGAGCGGGGTGACGGTCTTCGCGTGCCGGTGGAAGCCGGCGATCATCGATTCGACGCCGGGGAGGTTGAAGGGCTTGCCCAGGACCCGCATGAGCGAGTTGTCGGTGGGCCGTTGCAGCCCGGTGACGAAGTAGCCGCCTCCCTCGTACGCTCCGACCGTGCCGCCGTCCGGCGAGGGTTCGCCGAGCCAGCGGTACCACTTGGCGCGCTGCCCGGTCATCTGGTCGGCGGACAGGGTGGAGATGTTGGAATCGGCGGGCTCGGGGCCCGTGTACTTCTCGTAGTCCGGGACACCGGGGTAGAAGTACTCGTCAGCGAGCTTGCCGAGCGAGTGGCCGGTCTCGTGGATGGCGACCTGGCCGGACTTGGGGTGGCCGGCGGAGGCGGTTGATATGCCCTCGTAGCCGAGGTCGGCGCTGGGCTCGTTGTAGCCCGCTCCGCCGTACTTGGCGCTGTTGGCCAGGACGATGACGAGGTCGGCCGCCGGGGCCTTCGCCACGTACGAGTCCACCTTGGGCTGGTCTATGCAGAGCAGCCGTTCGATGTCCTCGCACCAGAAGTACGAGCCGAGGGCGGTGTCGCGGGTGGTCGCCCGGTCCGGGTCGCCGGTGACGCCGGACTCGTTCGAGACGGCGTCGACGGTCCAGACGTTGAAGAGGTTCCTGTAGGTGGTGTACGGCTCGACGGCCGTCACCTCGGCCCATTTGTCCTTGGCGTCGGTGTGGAACTTCGCCAGCTCGTCCGCGGTGTAGCCGTCGCCGATGATGACGACGTCGAGGCGGTCCGTGGTGGGGCCGTTGTCGACGACCTTGGTGACCCCGCCGTCGGCGGCCCGGGCGGCCTCGGACAGCCCGGCCGATCCGCTCTTGGCCGATCCGCTCTTGGCCGGGCCGCCGGCAGCGGGTACGCGGGCGTGGCCCGAGCCGGCTTCGCCTCCGTGCTCCGGGCCCGGTATCTCCACCTCCACCCGCGACTTCACGGGCGCGTCCGGCGCGTCTGCCGCGCGGGCGGGTCCGGCGGCCAGCAGCGCGGCGGCGGCGCAGGCCGCCGCGACGGCCGAGCGGACGGCGGTGCGGACGGTCGGGCGTTTGGGCCGGGGCATGAAGTCCTCCTGAGGAAACGCGAGTTAAGCGGGAAGATAAATTCAGTGAATCGGCTGCTTAAACTAGGTGGCGCACGGGAGGTGCGCAATGGCCCGCTCCCCCTGAATACTGGGGAGTTCGAGCAACCAGGGGGACTCCATGGACGAACCGGCCGCAATCGGCCGCAGGGTTCAGCGCATGCGCAAGGAACTCGGCCTGACCCAGCGCCAGTTGGCGGAGCCGTCCTACACCCCTGCCTACGTCTCGACGCTGGAGTCGGGCAAGGTGCGGCCTTCCGAGGCCGCGCTGCGCTTCCTCGCCGGGCGCCTCGGCACCTCGTACGAGGAGTTGAGCACCGGGCGCCCCGTGCACCTGGGCACCGAGCTGCGGCTCTCCCTCACCGACGCCCAGCAGACCCTGGCCTCGGGCGCCGCCGGCGAGGCCGCCGCGCAGTTCCGGCGGCTGCTCGCCGACGCGCAGCGCCTCGGGCTCGCCCCCGAGCAGGCGCAGGCCCTGCTCGGACTCGGGGACTGCGCCTTGGAGTCGGGTGAACTGCCCGACGCGATCCGAGAGTTCGAGGCCGCGGAACGGCTCCTGGCGGACGAGCCGCTCACCCGCCGCGTCCGCCCGATCCGCGGCCGAGCCGTCGCGCACCTGCTCGCCGGGGAGCTGCGCTACGCCTGCTACCTCCTGGAGACGGCCATCGACGAGCTGGGCGCGAGCGGACTGGCCGACCCCGAGGCGCTGGTCCTGCTCTACGCCGCGGTCATCGGGCCGTACATCGACATGGGCGCCCACGCCCGGGCCGCCCACGCCGCCGAGCTCGCGCTGTCGCTGGCACCGCAGGTCAGCGACCCGGCCCTGGTCGCCGGCATGCACCGGCAGGTCGCGCGGACCTTCCTCGCCGAGGGGCGCGTGGCCGACGCGGACGCCTCCCTCGCCAAGGCCCAGGCGATCTACGGGCAGCTGCAACTGCGCACCGACCTGGCCCACTGCCACTGGATGCGCGGCTACGTACAGGCCCAGAACGGCGAACTGGAAGCCGCCGAGCGCGAGTTGCGTACGGCCCGGGAGATGCTCTCGGCCCGGCGCGCGGCCCTGTACACGGCCCAGGTGGAGGTGGAGCTGGCCGACGTACTGCGCCGGCTCGGCCGGTACGACGAAGCCGCCGGGCTGCTGTCGGCGCTGCTGGAACTGGGGGACAGCCACGGCGCCGTGCACGCGGGCGGGGCGCACCGGCTGCTCGGGCTGATGGCGGAGGAGCGCGGCGAGACCGAGGCCGCCGAGGAGCACTACGTACAGGCCCTGGCGCTGCTGGAGCGCAGCGGGGCGACGGGCGACCTCGCCGATCTGTGCCGGCTGCTGGGTGACCTGCTGCGGCGCACCGGTCGGCCCGAGGCGGCCCTGGACGCGTACCGTACGGGCCTCGGCCACCGCTCCGCCCCCGGCACCACCACCCTGGGTCCGGCGCCCGCCGCCCCGGGGTTGCCCCCGCCCCGTCCGGCGGCGCGGCAGCCGGGGGCCGGTACCGGCTGAAACCGCGGTGAAGCCGGGCCGAAGCCGAACTGAAGCCGGGCGCCCGCAGGCTCTGCGGCATGACAACACCTCACGGCACCTCAGCGGCCCGGCCGGCCATCACCGCAGTCCACCTGTCCCCCGAACGGCTTCAGGACCCCGGTGCCGGTTACGCCGGCCTGCGCGACCGGGACGGCCTGTCACACGTGGTGCTGCCGGGCCTGCAGACCCCCGTGCGGCTCGTCACCCGCTACGAGGACGTCAAGGCCGCGCTCACCGAGCCCCGGCTGGTCCGGGACCGTGGCGCCGTCCCGGGCGGCGTCGAACGACCCGACGCACAGGCCGAGTTGCTGGAGTCGCTGAGCGGATTCCCGCCGGAGTACGTGCAGTTCGTATCCGGGCACCTGTCCCTCTTCGACGGCGAGGAGCACGCCCGCCGCCGTGCTCCCCTCACCCGCGCGTTCACCGCCCGGCGCATCGCGTCGCTCCGGACCTTCGTCGAGGAGGCCGCCGCGCGGCTGATCGCCGAACTGGCGGCGAAGGAGGAGGCGGATCTGCTCGGCGAGTTCGCCTACCCGCTTGCCACTTCCGTCATCTGCGAGCTCGTCGGTGTCGACGAGAAGGACCGGGCACAGGTCTGCGAGTGGATCCGGGACTTCGCCTACGGCGACGGAAGCAGGATGGGCGAAGGCCTCGCCGGCATCGTCGAGTACGTCAGGGCCCTGATCGAGCGGCGCAAGGCCGAGCCCGCCGACGACCTGGTCTCCACGCTGGTCGAGGCCGTGCGCGAAGGCGGTCCCGACGCCCTCACCGAGGACGAGGCGGTCGCCATGGTGTTCCTCCTGATCGACACGGGGATCACCCCGCCGGCCCTCTTCCTCGCCCACGCGGCCCTCGCCCTGCTCGACCGCCCGGACCAGTCGGCCCGGCTGCGCGCGGAGCCCGAGCTGTTGGCACGGGCCGTTCCCGAACTGCTGCGCCACATCTCGCTCGTACGCATCGGCGCCTCGATGTACGCCACCGAGGACTTCGCGTTCGCCGGGAGCGACCTCAGGAAGGGGGAGACCGTGACCGTGGCCCTGCTGGCGGCGAACCACGACCCGGCCGCGTACGGGGAGGGCTGCGAACGGCTCGACATCACCCGTGAGGCGGGCCGCGGCGAGGGCCACCTGGCCTTCGGGCACGGCGCGCACTACTGCATCGGCGCCGCGCTCGGCCGCCTGGTGACCTCTGTGGTCCTCGACGGGCTGTTCGTCCGCCGGGAGGCCCCGGTGCTCGCGGTCGGCCGCGACGAGCTGGAGTTCGGCCACTGGCCCGGCGACGGCTTCCACCTGCTGCGGCTGCCGGTGCGGCTCTGACCCGGGTACGGCTCTGACCCGGTCCGGCAGGGGTCAGGATCGGCCGCGCTCCCCCACCAGGGCCAGTGCCACATCCCGCAGTTCGTCCCGCTCCAGGGCGGCGTACGTCGACACCGCGTCGCCGTAGGCCGCCTTGTCGGCGCTCTCGGCAGCGTCCCGGGCGCGTACGGACGACATGGTCGGCTGGAAGGTGCGCCGGCAGCGGAACAGCTCGGCCAGCACGACCAGCCGTACGCCCGTCCCGATCAGCCGTGCGTCGCCGGCCCGGGTGCCCCGGTCGAGGTCGGCCGTCCCGAGCGCGAGGAGCAGCGCACCGCAGACCGGGTGGTCCGCCAGCGCCTGTCGGGGCGTTGCCGCGGGCCGGAGCAGGAGGGCCGTCGTGCGCTCCGGGAGGCGGGCGGCGAGTTCCTCGACCAGGTCGAGGCGGCCGTGCTGCGCGTGGGCGGTCACGGTGACCGCCTGGACCTCCAGCGCCCATGGTTCCAGGTCGAGTTCGACGCCGAAGACCGGTTCAGCGGGCCGCTCCAGGCGAGCCGCGGCGCCGCGCCACAGCGTCAGCCCCTGCTGCGTCTCGCCGCGCGCCAGTGCGATCTCGGCGCGCGCTCCCAGGTCGGGGGTCAGTACGTCGGCGGCCTCCTCCGGCCGGTTCAGGACCGCCAGCTTCAGCCAGTGCTCCGCCTCGTCGACATCTCCGGTCTGGAGGTTGGCGAGCACCATGCCCCAGCGCAGGCCCATCAGGTCGGACCATGCGCCGAGCCGGTCGAGGATCCGCATGGCCTCGTGCAGGTGCAGCAGCGCTTCCTCGCCCTGTTCCACGTGCAGGCACAGCTCGCTCAGCCGCAGCAGGGCCAGTACCCGGAACCAGGGGATGCGGCCGGCCTCGGTCGCGGCGAGGGTCCGCCGGGCGGCTGCCATGGCCCGTTCGGGTTCCTGCTCGCGCTCCCACAGGTAGCAGGCCAGCCCCTCGGCGGCGCCGGCGAGCAGCGGCTCGTCACTGTCGCGGAAGGTGTCCAGGAGCCTGCGGTCCGGCCCGAAGACCTCCGGGGCCGCGCACAGGACGGTCGCGATGGCCCCGACCAGGGTGCCGGCCGGTGCGGGCGGCAGCCGGCGCAGCACGGCGAGGAGGCGCAGCGGGGCGTTGCCGCCGCCCAACAGCATGCTGACGGTGATCAGGACGGCGGCGGTCCGGGCCGCCTCGGCGCAGTCGACTCGCGGCCGGTGGCGCGAGAGCAGCCGGCCGATGTCCGCCGCCAGGGGGATCAGCCGCCCGTAGTCGCCCTCGGTGGCCCACAGGCCGCACAGTGCGGCGCCGGTCGCCGCGACCGCGGGCGCGTCCTCGCGTGCGAGGCCGAGCCGCAGCGCCCGTACGAGGTTGTCCTGCTCGGCCTTGATCCGGTGCCACGCGGCGAACGCGTCGCCGCCGAAGGGCGCCTCGTGGTGGGCCAGGCCGAACTCCGTCGCCCATTCGAGGAACCGGGCGGTGAGGCGCTCGGTCCCGCCGGCCCGGTCCAGGTGGGCCGCGCTGAACTCCCGTACGGTCTCCAGCATCCGGAAGCGGCAGTCGGACCCGGTGTCGGCCGCCTTGAGCAGCGAATGGTCGACCAGGTGGCCGAAGGTGCCGAGGACGTCCGTCTCGTCCTGGTCCAGTACGCGCGCGGCCGCGGCCGCGGTGAACCCGCCGGGGAACACGGACAGGTCGCGCAGGGCCTCCTGGGCCTCCGCGTCCAGGAGGTTCCAGCTCCAGTCGACGACGGCGTACAGGGTGTGGTGGCGCAGGGGGGCGTCCCGCGCACCGCCCCGCAGCAGCGCGAACCGGTCCTCCAGGCGCCGGGAGATCTCGGCGACCGACATGATCCGCACCCGGGCCGCCGCCAGTTCCACGGCCAGCGGCAGCCCCTCCAGCCTGCGGCAGAGCTCGGCGACCTCGCGGTGGGGCAGTTCGGCGTCGGGGCGGACGGCCCGGACCCGCTGCGTGAACAGCCGGGCCGTGGTGGCCTCGTCCAGCTCCGGCAGCGGGTACACCGCTTCGGAGGACAGGCCGAGCGGCGCCCGGCCGGTGGTGAGGATCCGCAGCTCACGGGTCATGGCGACCAGGGCCCGGACCAGTTCGGCGGCCCCGTCCAGCACGTGCTCGCAGTTGTCCAGCACCAGCAGCGCCGGGCCGGAGCCGAGGGCGCCGACGATGCCGGCCAGCAGGTCGGGCGGCGGGCCGAAGCCGCCCGAAGACCCCCTCCCGGTCTCGGCGGCGCCCAGCGCGGAGGCGACCTCGGCGGCCACGTCCTCGTCGCTCGTGACCCCGGCGAGGGCGACCAGGTGCACCGTACGCTGCTCCGCACCCCGGGCGACGGCGGCGGCGAGCCGGGTCTTGCCGAGGCCGCCGGTCCCCACGATCGAGGTGACGCGGGAGGTGCTCAGCAGCCGGGTCACCGCGGCGATGTCATCCGCGCGGCCCAGCAGCTCGTTGGGCTCGTGCGGCACGCCGCGGCGGATCAACGGGGCCTCGCCGCGCAGCAGTTCGCGATGCAGGGAGCGCAGCGCGGGACCCGGGTCGGCGCCCAGCTCGTCACGCAGCCCGCGCCGGTGGCGGTCGTACGTCGCCAGTGCGGCGGCGGGCCCGGCGGTCTCGGCCTCGCAGCGGATCAGCTCCAGCAGCAGTTCCTCGTCCCGCGGGCGTTGGCGTACCAGCGCCGCCAGCGGCTCCACGGCTTGCGGGCGGCGGCCGGTCCGCGCCAGGGCGAGGGCCCGGGCGCGGACCAGCGAGCGGTACGCCGGGTAGCGCTCTCGGCGCAGGTCGTCCACCGGGTCGCCGAACGAGCAGTCGGCGACCTCCGGGTCGCCCCCGCCGACGTACCACAGCTCCATCCCGGCCTCGGCCTCGGCGAGGGCCCCGGCATGGTCGCCGGCCCGCGACTTCTCCGCGCACGCGGCGAGGTGCAGCAGGACCGCGGAGGAGTCGACCTGCTCCTCCCGGAGCGCGAGCCGGTAGCCGGTGGGCGTGCTCTCGATGACCTCGGACCCGAGCTGTGCGCGAGCCCGCGAGACCAGGATCTGCAGCGCCTTGGCCGGATGCGCCGGCCGGTCCTCCTGCCAGAGCCCTTCGATGAGCCGCCCGGTGCCGCATCCGGCGCGCAACTCCCCTGCGAGCAGGGCCAGCAGGCCGCGCAGCCGGGGTGCGGTGATCTCCTGGCCGCGATGGGTCACCGCCGTGAGGACGGTCAGCTCTATGGTCACCGGTGCAGCGTAGTCACCGGGAGGCCGGCTCCGCCCAGGGCCGGTGTCCGGGTCCGGTCGGGTGGGTGCCGGTGACGCCCATGACCAGCGAATAGAGGCTGGTCTCCGCGGCGATGAAGAGGCGGTTGCGCTTGGCTCCGCCCCAGGAGATGTTGGCGACCGTCTCGGGGACGTTGAGCCGCCCGATCAGGGTGCCGTCGGGGTCGTAGCAGTGCACCCCGTCGTCCATCGCCGCGGCCCAGAGCCGGCCGCCGTCGTCGAGGCGGAGGTTGTCGAACCGGGCGGTGCGGCCGGCCGCGTCGGCGAACACCTTGCCCTCGGAGAGCGTGCCGTCGTCGCGTACGTCGAAGACCCGGATGAAGCCCGCCCGGGTGTCGGAGACGAACAGCTGCCGCTCGTCCTGCGAGAAGACCAGCCCGTTCGGCGCGCCGAACCCGTCGGCGACCAGCCGGACTTCGCCCGTGTGCGGGTCGATGCGGTAGACGTTGTTGGCTCCGATCTCGCTCTGCGCGCGGTAGCCCTCGTAGTCGCTGGTGATGCCGAAGTCCGGGTCGGAGAACCAGATCGAACCGTCGGACTTCACCGCCGCGTCGTTCGGGCTGTTGAGGCGCTTGCCGTTCCACCGCTGTGCCAACACCGTGATGGTGCCGTCGTGTTCGGTGCGCGTCACGCGGCGGTTGCCCTGCTCGCAGCTGACCAGTCGGCCCTGGCGGTCGAGGGTGTTGCCGTTGGTGTGCCCGGCGGAGCGGCGGAAGACGCTGACGGCGCCCGTCTCCTCGTCCCAGCGCAGCATCCGGTCGTTGGGGATGTCGCTCCAGACCACCTGGCGCCAGGCGGGCAGGTAGATCGGCCCCTCGGCCCAGCGGCAGCCCGTGTACAGGACCTCCAGCGCGTCGTCGCCGTTCATGCACCGCCCGGTACGGAACCGGTCGTCGAGCATCTCGTACAGCGCGGGGCGCTCGCTCGTCATGGGGCCCCTCCCTTCCCGTAGCTCTCACCTGCCGAACCGCATCTGGTCCAGAATGAAGATTGCAGGATGATCTATGGCAACCACAAGGTGATTCCGAATCGAGAGTTGTGGATCACACCGGGCGCATCGCCTACGCTGCGGTCATGATCAAGCCGATAGAGCTCGTGATATTCGACTGCGACGGTGTCCTGGTCGACAGTGAACGTCTCGCCGTACGCCTCCAGGTCGCGCTCGGGGCGGAGTTGGGCTGGCCGCTGACCGCGGAAGAGGTGGTGGAGCGCTTCATCGGACGCGCCAAGGAGTCGATCGTCGAGCAGCTCACCGAGCGGCTCGGCGCGGAGACGGCCGCGCTCTGGTGGAAGCTGTTGATGCAACGGCACCGGGACGCGGTGGACATCGGGCTGGACCCGGTGGACGGGCTGCCCGAGGCGCTCGCCGCCCTCACCGTGCCGACCTGCGTCGCCTCCAGCGGTTCGCACGAGAAGATGCGCCACACGCTGGGACGCACCGGGCTGTACGACCACTTCGCGGGCCGTATCTACAGCGCGAGCGAGGTACCCCGGGGCAAGCCCGCCCCGGACCTCTTCCTGTACGCCGCCCGGCAGATGGGCGTCGACCCGGCGGCGTGCGCGGTGGTCGAGGACAGCGGGCCCGGGGTCCGGGCGGCCAGGGCGGCCGGCATGCGCGCCTTCGGCTACGCCGGCGGCCCGACCCCCGCCGAGCGGCTCGAAGGCCCCGGCACGGTCGTCTTCGACGACATGCGCGAGCTGCCGCGGCTGCTCGCGTCAGACACCCCCTACAGGTCGATCCAGTAGCGCCGCTTGGGGCCGATCAGGGTCTCGCGGACGTCTTCCAGCACACCGCCGTTGCGCTCGATCGTGCGGATCGAGGCACGGTTGTCGGGGTCGCAGGTCAGCAGTACCCGGTCCATCCCCAGCAGCCGTGCCTCGTGCAGGACCTCACCCAGGGCCCAGGTGGCCAGCCCCCGGCCGCGCGCCGAGGGGCGGACGCTGTAGCCGATGTGGCCGCCCGCGTCGAGCAGGAAGCCGTTCAGGTAGTGCCGCAGGTCGATGGCGCCCAGGTAGGTGTCGCCCTCGGCGATCCACCAGTACGTCGCGTGGACGCGGCCGTGCTCGACCGGCAGCGTGCGGTCCCCGTACAGGGACAGCCGCTCCGTCCACGCCGCGAAGCCCTCCAGGCTGTCCACGTCGTCGTCGGAGCTGAGCCCGGCGCCGTCCATGTGGGCGTCTTCGCCCCATTCCCGCTGCGCGGCGAGCCACGAGTCGTACAGGCGGGGGGTGGGTGCGATCAGCTCGGGCATAGCCGGACGATAACAGTCCGCTCATCCGCCCCCGGCGGCCGGATGGTGGTGCCCGGGCCGTCTCAGCGCAGCGCCTCCAGGAGTGCGCGCTCCCGCTCGGGGCTCAGGCCGGCCCGGCGGGGGCGGTCCAGGCCCGCCTCGCGCTCCCAGCGCAGGGTGTCCGCCAGCAATTCCGCCCGGGGCCGGTGCCGCAGTCCGGCCGCGCTCGCCGCGGCGCCGCTGCGGGCGCTGAACCCCGCCCAGTCCGGGTCGGCCATCCACATCGCGAGCGAGTCCGGGCCCATGAACTGGGCCACCCCCTGCCCGAGCAGCCAGTCGGGGTCGGCCTCGACCACCTGCCCGGTGTGCCCGCCGATCTCCCGCGAGAGGTCCACCCACTGCGTGAAGGGCACGACCGGGCCGACCGCGTCGTACGTTCCGGCCGTCCCCTTCTGCGCGCAGTCCAGGAGCCACGCCGCGAGGTCCCGGGCGTCGACCACCTGGGTCGGGACTCCGGGGGCGCGCGGCACCAGCAGCGGCGCCAGCGGCTCCCGGGCCGCGCGGCCCACCCAGTAGCCGGTGCGCCCGCTGTGGTCCCCCGGACCGCCGATCAGTCCCGCCCGCGCGATGAGGAGCCGGTCCCCCACCGCGGCCGTCGCGGCCTCCTCACAGGCCGCCTTGGCCTCCCCGTACTGCTCGCGATCGACCTCGTCCCGCCCGGTCGGCGCCAGCAGTTCGGCCGACTCGTCGGCGCCGGGCCGCGCGTGCGAGGCGTAGGCGCTGACCGAGGACACGTAGGTCCAGTGGGCCGCCCGCCCGCCGAGTGCCGCCAGCGCACCGCGGACGAAGCCCGGCTGCCACGACACTTCGACCACCGCGTCCCAGTCCCGGCCCGCCAGGCCCTCGTACGCGGACGGATCGTGCCGGTCCGCGGCGAACAGCTCGGCGCCCTCGGCCACTTCGCCGCTCTCCCCGCGGGCCAGGCAGGTCACGCGGTGCCCGCGCTCCAGTGCCTGCCGCGAGACCTCGCGGCCCACCCACGCCGTTCCACCCAATACCAAGATCTCCATCGGCCCACTCAAACACGGACCTCGGGCCCGCGCGGTCCGGCTTCGCCGAGAGCAGAGTCCTGGAAGCAGCTACCAGGTGGCCAACGACATGGAGGCGCACCGGTCCAGCACCGAGGTGGGCGCCCGCCTGTTCATCGTCGGCTGACTCCGGACCGGTCCGGGGCGGGGGTTACCCCCACCCCGGGCGGCCGGGCACCCGGATGGGGACCGGGAGCAGGATCAACAAGGCTTGCCCCATGACGACTTACGCGAAGAAGACCCTGCTGCTCGCCCTCTCCGCGGCCTCGGTGGCCGCCGGCCTGACCGTCACGGGCACCGTCGCACCGGCGGCCGCCCACACCGGTTCCGGAGCCCCGCAGCTCGCCTGGCACCCCTGCGCCCGACCGGACGGGCCGGCCGCCCAGGAGTGCGCCGAGCTGCCCGTGCCGCTCGACTACCGCGACCCCGCGGGCCGGCAGCTCACCCTCGCCGTCTCCCGGATCCGCAGCGACCGGCCCGAGGCCCGGCGCGGCACGCTCGTCGTGATCCCCGGCGGCCCGGGCAGCTCGGGCGTACAGCGGCTGGCCCAGAAGGGCGCCGCGCTCCAGCGGGAGATGGCCGGCGCCTACGACCTCGTCGCCTTCGACCCCCGCGGGGTCGGCGCCAGCACCACCGCGAGCTGCGATCTGGACCCCGAGGACCGCTACCTCACCACCCTGCGGTCCTGGCCGGGCCCGGACGGCGAGATCACCGAGAACGCGGCCCGCTCCCGGCGCGTCGCCGAGGCCTGCGCGCGCAGTGGGGGCGCCGTGCTGCGCAGCTTCACCACCGCCAACCAGATCCGCGACCTGGAGCGCTTCCGCGAGGCGCTCGGCGAGCGGAAGCTGTCCGCCTGGAGCGTCTCGTACGGTACGTACGTGGCGGCCGGCTACGCGCAGAAGTTCCCGGAGCGCACCGACCGCTGGGTCCTCGACAGCAGCGGCGACCCTGACCCCGAGCGCGTCGCGCGGGGCTGGCTGGCGAACATGGCGCAGGGCGCGGACGACCGCTTCCCCGACTTCGCGGCCTGGGCGGCCCACCCGGACCGGGACCGTGACGGCCTGCGGCTGGCGGCGCGGCCCGAGGAGGTGGAGCCGCTGGTCCTCGCGCTCGCGGCGGCGCTGGACCGCGCGCCGCGGGAGTCGACGACCGCGGGTGTGCCCCTGACGGGCAACCGCCTGCGCCAGGCCCTGCAGAACTCCCTCTACAACGACTCGGCCTTCGCCTCCTTCGCCCGGCTGGTCAGGGCGGCGCAGGACCGGGCCCAGCCGCCGGTGCTGCCGCCGGAGCTCGCCCAGCCCCTGCGTGACGAGGACGCCGCCGTCATGGTCGGGGTGGTCTGCAACGACGTGGCGTGGCCGCGCACCTCGCAGGCCGCGTACCAGCGGGCGGTCGACGAGGACCGGGCCCGGCACCCCCTGACGGCGGGGATGCCGGTGAACGTGCTGCCCTGCTCCTACTGGAAGAGCGCCCCGGCGCAGAAGCCGGTGCGGATCACCGACGACGGCCCGTCCAACATCCTGATGATCCAGAACCGCCGGGATCCGTCGACGCCCTACTTCGGGGCGCTGAAGATGCGAGAGGCCCTGGGCGAGCGGGCCGTCCTGGTCACGGTCGAGCGCGGCGGCCACGGGGTCTACCTCGGCAACGGCAACCCGTGCGGGGACCGGGCCGTGACCGGGTTCCTGACCACCGGCGAGCGCCCCGCCGGGAACACGGAGTGCGCCGGCTGAGACACCCCCTAGCCGCCGGGCGGCGGTCGGTGCGGGTCCGCCGCGGTGAAGGAGCCGCCGATCCAGCGGGCGTCGGGGTGGGCCGGGTCCAGGGGGCCGTGTTCGGCGAGGACGGCCTCGGCGTAGACCTCGGCGTCGTCCTGCGGGGCGTAGCCGAGGGCGCGGGCCGAGGTGAGGTCCCACCAGGCACGGGTGTTGGCGCTGATGCCGTTGACGACGGTGTGGCCGACGCCGGGGGCGGTGAGGGCCGCGTGCACGAGGCGGGCGCAGTCGGCCGGGCTGAGCCAGGTGGCGAGCATGCGCACCGATCGCGGTTCGGCGAAGCAGGAGCCGATGCGAAGGGACACCGTTTCCACCCCGTACTTGTCGGCGTACAGCGAGGCGAGGTTCTCCCCGAAGGCCTTGGAGAGGCCGTAGTAGGTGTCCGGGCGGGCCGGGACCGCGCTGCCGATCGGGGCACCGGCGGTGAGCGGGACGTAGCCGACGGCGTGGTTGCTGCTGGCGAAGACCACCCGGCGCACGCCCTCGCGCCGGACGGCCTCGTAAAGGTGGTACGTGCCCTGGATGTTGGCCTGGAGGACCGCCTCGAAGGTGTCCTCCAGGGAGATCCCGCCGAGGTGGACGACGGCGTCGACGCCGCGCACCGCCTCCCGTACGGCCTGTGCGTCGCGCAGGTCGCAGACCACCGACCCGGCGGACGCGGCGGGGTCCGCCGGGTCGAGCGGTTCGAGGTCCGCGAGGCGCAGCCGGTAGCCGTAGCGGGGCAGGCTCTCGCGCAGGAAGCGGGCGACGCCGCCCGCGGCGCCGGTGAGCAGGACGGTCGTGGGCTGGTTCACGAGCGGAACTCCTTTGCCAGGTCGGCCAGCAGGGGAAGCCGCCCGGGCGGCAGCAGGCCGAGGTGGTACAGGCTGAGCCGGTCCGCCCCGGCGGCGCGCAGCCCGCGTACGTGGCCGGGCAGCAGCCCGGGGTCGGCCGGGGGCTGCGCGGTGACGTAGGCGTCGACGGGCAGGCCGGTCCGCGCCGCCTGCCGGACCAGGTCGGCGGTGGCGGGGGCGGTCGGCCAGCAGGGCACGAGCAGGGCGTCCACCTCCTCGGCGGCCCGGGCGGTCAGCCCGGGGGACGGCCCGGTGGCCCAGGGGTCGGGGTGGGCGTGCAGGGTGACCGGAGCACCGGGCAGCACCTCCCGTACGGCGGCCGCCACCTGGGCGCGCAACGCGTCGGCCGCGGTGTGCCGGGCCGCGAGGAGTACGGCTCCCACCTCGCCGGGGACGGGCGGCCCTCCGGCGGCGTCCGCGGCCCGGCGCAGTACGGCCACGGCCTCGTCCGGGTCGAGCCCGGCCGCCCGCCAGGACTCCCGGCAGGCGCCGCAGCAGCACGCGGACAGGGCCCGCAGGGCGGCGGGGGGGTAGGCGCCGTCGGACTTCTCGTGGCAGCCGAGGTGGACGGCGCCGAGCTGGCCCGCGGACTCCAGGGACACCCCGCGGACGGCTCCGGGGGCGAGGTCGCGCAGCGCTTCGGCGGCGAGGGTCGCACAGTACTCCCGTACCTCCTGCCGGGCGGGGCAGAGCGCGTACGGGTAGGGCTCGCCGAAGCAGTTGGTGACGGCGAGGTCCGGGTGGAGGGCGCCCAGGCGGCTGTCGTGGGCGAGCACCAGCCAGGCGTTGACGGGGATGCCCGCGGCAGCGAGCAGGCTGACGGCGGCGCCGCCCGGGTCGGGTCCGGGCACCCAGTCGGGGCGTACCGGGACCAGCCGCCGGCCGGCCCAGGCGGGGCCGCGCACGGGACGGTAGAGGGCCGAGTGGCGGGCGTCGACGAACCGGCGGTCCGGGTGGAGCGGGGTGGCGGCCCGGGTGGAGTGGTAGGTGAGGGCCAGGGTGACGGCGTCGAGGCCGGCGCCGTGGACCCGGTCCGGGAAGGCGGGGTCGTCCAGGACGTCCCAGGGGAAGGCGTGGGCCGAGACGGTCGGGGTCCGGCCCGCCGGGTTCACCATCGGGGGCGCTTCTTTCGGTAGGCGGGGTCGAAGCGTTGCATGTAGGCGGTGTCGTCGCGCTCCCGGATGCCGCAGCGCTGGTGGTTCTCGTGCAGGCGGGCCAGCGCATCGGGGTCGAGGCGGACGCCGAGGCCGGGGCGGTCGGGTACGGCGACGGATCCGCCTTCGATGGGCAGTGGTTCGGCGAGCACGTCCACCCCGTACTGCCAGGGGGTGTGCGTGTCGGCGGCGTAGGCCAGTTCGGGCAGGGCCGCGCCGAGGTGGGTCATGGCGGCGAGGCTGATGCCGAGGTGGCTGTTGGAGTGCATGGAGACGCCGATGCCCCAGGTCCGGCAGATCGCGGCCAGTTCCGCCGTGCGGCGCAGGCCGCCCCAGTAGTGGTGGTCGGCGAGGACCACGCCGACGGCGCGGGTGGTGAAGGCCGGCGGTATGTCGTCGGGGCTGACGACGACCATGTTGGTGGCGAGCGGCATGGGGGCGCTGCGGGCGACCTCGGCCATGCCGTCGATGCCGGGGGTGGGGTCCTCCAGGTATTCCAGGAGGCCTTCGGTCTCGGCGGCGATCTTGCGCGAAGTGTCCACGGTCCAGGCGGCGTTGGGGTCCAGGCGCAGCGGGTGGTCGGGGAAGGCCGCGCGCAGGGCGCGGATCGCCTCGACCTCCTGGTCGGGCGGGAGGACACCGCCCTTGAGCTTGATCGACCGGAAGCCGTACGCCTCGGTCATCCGCTTCGCCTGGTCGACGATCCCGTCGGCGTCGAGCGCCTCGCCGTAGGGGTCCTCGGGCCCGCCGTGGACGCCTTGCGCCTGCGGGTGGGCGGCCCACTTGTGGAAGAGGTACGCGGAGTAGGGCACGCGGTCGCGCACCCTGCCGCCGAGGAGGTCGGCGACCGGGCGTCCGGTGAGCTGTCCTTGCAGGTCGAGGCAGGCCACCTCGAAGGGGCTGAGCACGCGCAGGGTGGTCTTCTGCGGGCTGGATCCACCGGTCAGCCCGTGCCGGTCGGGGGTGTCGGTGCGGTCGCCGAGGACGGCTCTGATGCGGCGCAGCAGGCCGTGGGTGTCGAAGGGGTCGAGTCCGGTGAGGGCGGGGGCGACCGTGTGCAGCAGCCGTAGGTGGGGGGCGTCCCCGTAGGTCTCGCCCAGTCCGACGAGTCCGTCGCCGCAGTGCAGTTCGACGACGGTGCGCAGGGCCCAGGGCTGGTGCACGCCGGCGGAGTTGAGCAGTGGCGGGTCGGGGAAGGCGACCGGGGTGATGACCGTTTCGAGGACGCGCATCAGATCTCCAGGGCAGAGAGGGCTGCGCGGCCGCGGGCGATGACGGCGGCCAGCCGCTGTTCGTGCTCGGGGGTGGGGTCCACGAGGGGTGGGCGGACGGGCCCCATGGCCAGGCCGGACAGGCGTGCGCCGGCTTTGACGAGGGAGACGGCGTAGCCGGGTGCCTCGTCGCGCAGGGCGGC
Source organism: Streptomyces sp. NPDC037242 (assembly GCF_055604165.1). Lineage (NCBI taxonomy): Bacteria > Bacillati > Actinomycetota > Actinomycetes > Kitasatosporales > Streptomycetaceae > Streptomyces > Streptomyces sp. NPDC037242. The sequence goes on along the minus strand of NZ_JBVJUY010000007.1, from coordinate 53,261 downwards.
GAAAGGCAGGTAGAAGGCGGCGAGCAGGCTCTGGACGGCGTGCGCGTTGCGGGTGCGCACCGCGCGGTGGAACGCGGTGGCGATGTCGGGGGCGAAGCAGAGCACGGCGGAGGAGTAGCACTCGACGCCGATGGCTCCGTACGCCTGGGCGGAGAGTTCGGCGGTGGGCAGGCCGTTGAGGAAGCCGAACCCGCCGGCGCGTACGTGGCCGCTGGTGCGGACGGCGGTGACCAGGCGGAGCATCGCGTCGACGTCGCCGCGGCCGTCCTTGATGCCGGTGACGGTGGGGATGTCGAGGAGCGCGAGGGCGGCGGCCTCGTCGAGGACCGCGTTGGCCCGCTGGTAGACGGTGACGGGCAGGGCGGTGGCCCCGGCGACGTAGCGGATGTGCTCGACGAGTCCGGCGGGGGTGGAGGAGATGAGGTAGGGCGGGAGCAGCAGCAGCCCGTCGGCGCCGCACTCGGCGGCTGCGGTGGCGAACTCGCGGGCCAGGCGCGGCCCTCCCCCGCAGCCGGCGACGACGGGGAGCCGGCCGTCGGCGACGCGGACGGCGGTGGCGACGAGGTCGCGGTACTCGTCCTGGGACAGCGCGGTGAACTCGCCCGTGCCGCAGGCGACGAAGAGCCCGGCGGGGCCGGCGGCGATCTGCTGCTCCAGGTGTTCGGCGAAGACCGAGAGGTCCACCTTGTCGTCGGTGGTGAACGGGGTCAGCGGGAAGGACAGCAGGCCGTGCAGGCGCATGGAATCCCCTTGTGCGAAGGACGGGAAGGACGGGAAGGGCGGGAAGGGCGTGAAGGGTGTGGAGAGTGCGGACGTACGGTCGGCGGTCCGGGCCGGTCAGCCCTTGACGGCGCCGGAGGTGAGGCCGCGCATGAACTGGCGCTGCATGGCGACGAAGGCGAGCACGCTGGGCAGCAGGGCGAGGAGTGCGGACGCGAGCAGGACGCCGACGCCGACCTCCTCGTCGGCGCGCAGGGTGCGCAGGGCGAGCGGGAGGGTGAACTGGCGGGCGTCCGTGGCGACGAGCAGCGGGAGCATGTACTGGTCCCAGATCATGGTGAAGCCGAAGATCCCGATGACACCGAGGGCGGGCCGGCACAGCGGAAGGATCACCGACCAGAAGACCCGCAGGTCTCCGGCGCCGTCGAGGCGGGCCGCCTCCTCCAGCTCGACCGGAATCTCCTTCATGAACTCGGCGGTGACCAGGATGGAGAAGGCCCAGGCGCCGACCGGGACGATCATTCCCCAGAGGCTGCCGGTGAGGGAGAGGTCGGAGAGGACCAGGGAGAGCGGGATGGCCAGGATCTCCTCGGGGAGCATCATCGTGCTGAGGATCAGCAGGAAGACCAGTCGCAGCCCGGGGAAGTGCTTGCGGGCCAGGGCGTAGGCCGCGGAGATGCTGACCCCGATCTGGAGCAGGAGTCCGCCGCCGACGACGAGGAAGGAGTTGAGGAGGTAGCGCAGTACGTCGCGGTCGAATGCGGCCCTGAAGTTGGCGAGCGTGGGCCGGGTCGGCAGCAGGGTCAGCGAGGTGGGGTCGGTCGTCCGGTTGAAGGAGCTGGCCAGCAGCGCGAGCAGGGGTCCGGCGAAGACCAGGACGAGCAGGGCGTACAGCAGGAGTTTCGCCGTGACGGCGAGCGCGCCGCGCCGGGACTCCAGGCCCAGGGCGGTGTCCAGGCGGCTCATCGGGCCGCCTCCTCTCCGGTGCGGGTACGGGCGCGGGTGCGGGTACGGGTGTGGTCGCGGGTGCGGGTACGGCCCAGGCGTACGGCGAGGGTGAGCGCCACCGACGCGGCGAGCAGCACCATGGATCCGGCGGTGGCCACGCCGAGTTCGCTGCGTTCCAGGCCCAGCTTGTAGATCAGGGTCATCAGCACCTCGGTGGAGCCGTCGGGGCCGCCGTTGGTGAGCAGGAAGATCTCGGTGAAGACGCGCAGGCTGCGGATGGCAGCGAGGGTGAACAGGATGGCGAAGGCCGGGCGCAGGGCCGGCAGCGTGACGTGCCACACCCGGCGCCACACTCCGGCGCCGTCGGCCGCCGCAGCCTCGTACAGGCTGCGGTCCACTCCCGCGAGCGCCGCCAGGAAGATCATCATGTCGTACGGGGCTCCGCGCCAGATGCCAACCGCCATCACCGACCCGAGGGCGCTGTCGGGGCTGCTCAGGAACTGTGAGGGCGCCGCCCCGAGCCAGCCGAGCAGGGTGTTGGCCACGCCGTCGGCAGCGGGGTGGTAGAGGATCCGCCACAGTTCGGCGACCACGGCCATGGCGGTGACGGTCGGCAGGAAGACGGCCGTGCGCACGATCCACAGGTGGCGGGCGGTGCCTTCGAGGAGCAGTGCGAGGACGAGGCCGAGCAGCAGCGAGCCGCCGGTCTGGCCGAGGGCCAGGGCGAGGGTGTGGCCGATCGCGTCGAGGAAGGCCTCGTCGGTGAGCACCTGCCGGTAGTTGGCCGTGCCCACCCAGCGGTCGCCCAGGTAGGGCCGCACCTCGTGGAAGCTCATCTCGACCGCCCGCCACATCGGCAGGAACTTGAAGAGCGCGAAGAGGAGCAGCGCCGGGGCGAGGAAGAGCCACGGTGTGAGCCGGCCCCGCCGCGGCGGGCGCATCAGGAGCCCGCTCCCTGCTTCTTGAGCTCGGCGGAGAACGTGCCGGCCAACTCGGTGAGGGTGGCCCGGGGGTCCGAACCGCAGTCGGCGACCATGCCGTTGATGGCCTCGGCGGAGGCCTGGCGGAAGGGGGTCCAGTCCTTGACGACGGGCGAGTAGCGGCCGGACTCGCGGTAGACCCTGTCGAAGACGAGCCAGCGCCGGTCGGTGCGTACGGAGGCCAGGTCGACGGTCTTGTTGACGGGCAGCCGTACGACATTGCCCGCGGTGTCGCCCGCCATGCCGGCCTTCTGGCCGTCGGCGCCGATCAGGAACTCGGCGTACTTCAGCTGGCCCTCGGAGTTCTTCGAGCCGGCCATCAGGTACGTGTTCTCACCCTCGGCCAGTACCGAGCGCCCGCCGCCCGGGCCCGGGCCGCCGGGGAGCGCGAGGACCTCGTACTTGTCCGCGCCGAGCGCCTTGTCGAAGCGGGCCATGTTGTAGGGGCCGGTGAAGTAGATGCCGCCCTTGCCGGATTCGAAGAGCGGGTGGGCCTGGGTGGTCTCGGTGGTCACGGCTCCCGGCACCACGCTCTTGGCGGCGCAGAACTGGTCCTTGAGCCGCTGGGCCGCGCCGACGGCGGCGGGTCCGTCGATGGCCGGCCGGTAGGTCCTGGAGTCGGCGCCGCTGAAGTAGTCGCCGCCCGCGGACCAGAGGAAGCTGGAGAAGTACCAGTCCAGGTAGCCGCGTTTGGTGGTGCCGGGGATGACGTAGCCGTAGGTGTCGGCCTTGCCGTTGCCGTCGGGGTCCTTGGCGGTGAAGGCGGCGGCGAGCGCGTCCAGTTGGTCCCAGTCGGCGGGCTGCGCCATGCCCAGCTTCTCCCGCCAGTCCTTGCGGACGAAGAGGGCGAAGGTCTGCGCGGAGAAGGGGACGCCGTAGTACTTGCCGTCGACCGCCTTCGCCGCCTCCCAGGAGGCGGGTATGAGCTGGTCACCGCCCTGTACGGCGCCCTTGTCGACTTCCCGTACGAGCCCCTGCTTGACCAGGGTGCCGAGCTGGGAGGTGTCGTTGACGATCAGGTCCGGCAGTTTCCGCTGAGCGGCCGCCTGTTGGAGCTTGGTCTCGAAGTCGTCGAACAGGGCGGTCACTTCGGCCTTGATGCCGGTCGCCGCCGTGAAGGCGGCGGCCAGGTCGCGGTGGGTCTTCTCGGTGGGCGAGCCCGGGGGCTTGCGCACCCAGATCTCCAGCGGGGCCTTGGCGTTGCCGGCGGCGGGCCCGGAATCGCCGCCGCAGCCGGTGAGGGAGGTGAGGGAGAGCACGGCGGCCAGGGAGGCTGCCAGGGAGGTGGATGCGGCTCTGCGATTCATCGGATACGGGTGCCCGTCTAAGTATGTGGACAGGATCTGAGAATGTAGTCGCTCTGCAAGGGGAAGTTAGCGTCCGCTACCATGCCGGTCAACACTGATGAGGAAATGATCTGGAGGGTGGACATGCCTGCTGCCGCTGCCCAGTCGGACGTCTCGACCGTGAAGTCGGCCGAGCGGACCGTGCGCATCCTGGAGGCGCTCGCCGCCTCCGCCGAGCGGCTCACGGTCTCCGAGCTCCAGGAGCGCCTGGGGTATCCGCGCAGCAGCCTGCACGCGCTGATCCGCACCCTGCGCGAGCTCAAGTGGGTCGAGGCCGACGAGACCGGCTCCGCCTTCGGGGTGGGTCCGCACGCACTGCTGTCCGGCACCGCCTACCTCGACCGCGACCCGGCCCTGCCGTACGCGCACGAGGTGATCGAGGACCTGCGCGCCGAGACCGGGTACACCGTGCACTTCGCCCGCCGGGACGAGGCGTACGTCCTCTACCTGGCGAGCCGCGAGGCACGCGACAGCGTCCGCGCCATCTCCCGGGTCGGACGCCGCCTGCCCGCCCATCTCACCGCGCTGGGGCAGGCGTTGCTCGCCGAGCTCACCACCGAGGAGGTGGACGCCGTCCTGCCCAGGCGCCTGGAGGCGCTGACCCCGAGCACCGTCACCGACCGCGCGACCCTCCACGACGAGCTGGCCCGGGCGCGCGACCGGGGCTGGGCCCTGGAGCGCGAGCAGGGCACGCCCGGCGTCGCCTGCCTGTCGGCCCCGGTTCACTACCGGATCCCCGCGACCGACGCGATCAGTTGCTCCATGCCGGTGGCCGCCGCCACGGAGGCGGAGGTCGAGCGGGTGGCGAGGGCGGTGGTGGCACACGCCACCGCCCTCGCCACCACGCTGCGCCGGCACGGCATCAGGTAGCCGCGGAGGCACGGGCCGGCGGCCGCGCTACGGCGTGACGGGGATGTTGGCGAGCCCTTCCACCGCCCTCGTCACGGTGTTGGAGGAGTGGACGGTGTTCGGCCGGCCCGAGCACTTCGAGACGGAGCTGACCTTGATGGCGTACGCCCCGACGCCGCCCAGGTCGGAGGTGTTGTTCCGCCACACCGTGCCGCAGCCGTTCGGGAAGGACGGCGTCGTACCCGGGTTGTGCGTCTCGTAGCCGTTGGCGAAGGTCCCGGGCGGGGCGAAGGTGCCCCTGTTGCCCTCGATCAGGTAGTCGACGCCCTTGACGTCCACCCACGAGTCGGCGGAGTTCTCGCCGGTGATCCCACGGCCGTCGAAGGTGTTGCCGCGGATGATCCCGCCGGTGGTGCCCTCCTTGACGTCGATCGCCTCGGCGGCGACGTACGGCCCGATGCGGTTCTTCTCCACCAGCACCCGGTCGGAGCGGTCCGCGCCGCCGGAGTTGCCGTGGCAGCCCCAGTTGGAGCCGGCGGAGCCCAGGTAGACGCCCTCCCCGTAGCCGGGCTGGACCAGGCCGGTGTACTCGACCACGGAGTTGCGGAGCACGCCGTCGGCGGAGGAGCGGCGGAAGTGCACGCCCTCCTCCTCGACGTGGTGGACGTACAGCCCGTCGGCCGTGACGTGGTGCGAATCGTCCAGCACCACGCCCTTCTTGGAGTCCTTGACCGTGAAGCCGGTCAGCTTCCAGTACGGGGCCCCGTACAGCCAGAGCCCGTAGCCCGGGTCCCAGCCGGCGGTGGGAACCGGGCATGACGGGGCGTCGCCCGACGGGCCGTCGTTGACGAGCACCGCGGTGCGGGGGCCGGTCAGCGTGATGGGCTCGGCCGCGGTCCCGGCGCGCCGGGTCACGAAGGAGCCCCGGTACTCCCCCGCAGCCAGCCGGATGGTCTGGCCGGGTACGGCCGCCGCGAGGGCGCTCTTCAACTGGGCGGCGGTGGCCACATCGACCACTGGGCCGGCGGGCGCGGTGGGAGTCGGCGTCGGCGTCGGCGTCGGGGTCCCTCCGGTCGCCGACTTGAGGAAGAGCGAGTCCCGGGTGTCCGTGCGGGTGGCGTCGACGCCGTGGCCGCCGGAGTAGTCGAGCTGCTCGCGTCCCGCCCAGTCGGCTATCGGAGTGCCGGCCGAGTCCAGGTGCCGCCACCCGGTGCCGTTCCAGCCGAACTGGTAGACGCGCCGGTGGTCGGCGTAGAACGGGGTGTACGCCGCGCCCGCGGTCACCTGCTTCGTCATCGTGTTGTTGAAGAAGACGTTGCGCGGTCCGGTGGAGCCGGACCATTTCACCGCCTTCTTGCCCGCGCCCCACCAGATCGGGAACCAGGTGGAGTCGTCGGGCGCCCCGCCGCCCTCCTCCCCGCAGTTCGAGCGGCAGTTGGCGGAGCGGTGGTCGTAGGGCACGGTCACCTTGTTCAGCTCGAACAGGTTGTTGCGCTCCCAGCCGCCGTGCAGGTTGAGGTCGGAGTCGAAGTCGTTGCCGATGACGACGTTCCCGGAGGCCGACCACGGGAAGGTGAAGTGGCGCAGGTTGCGCGAGGTGTTGCCCGCGTAGAGCGAGTCCCAGACCCGGGAGCCCCGGAAGTAGCCGTTGCCGCCCTTGCCCTTGTTCCAGGAGCCGTCGAGCCGGTTGTCGACGATCTGGAGGCGGTAGGCCTCCTCCGTGACGATCGGATGCGATCCCGTCATCTCGGTCCTGATGCCGCGGACCCACGAGTTCGCCGCCCACTTGAAGACGATGCCGTGCATCTCCCGGGCGGGGTCCATGTTGCCGTAGTTGCGCACCGCGTCGGCGGGGTCGAGGCCCGGGATCTCCTGGGTGAGCGCGAAGTCCTCGAAGCCGACGCCGAGTACCGGATCCACCAGGGGTGCGGCCTTGGAGTCGTAGACCGCGCCGTCGATCGGCGCCGAGCCGTCGGAGGTGGAGGTGACAGGTACGTCGTACTCCAGCGGCTTGTCCAGTGTCAGCGTGCGGTTCGCGGGGTCCACGGCGGTGATGGTGAAGATCTGCTGTCGCATGTGGATGTTCTGCAGGCTCCCGTCACCCGGCCGGATGTTCTGCTGGGCGTAGAACGTGAGGGAGTTGGCGGCGCGGATGTTGACCAGGCCGCCGACGGTGAGGTTGGCGAGTGAGCCGCTGGTGGCCAGCGGTACGACGGTGTCTCCCGTGCGGGCCGCGAAGGCGGTGTCGCCGGTCTTGCCGCGCAGCTTCAGCCCGGACTTCCAGTGGACGTTGACCGTGCCCTCGAAGAGGTCCTTGCGGTTGGCGGGGGCCGCCGCGTACTCGGACGAGTAGCTCGTGTGCACCCCGCGGGACTGGACGCGGAACAGTCCGCGTCCGGGCCAGATCCAGCCGCCCTTGGCGGAGCCGGAGGTCATGCCGTCCTCGTCCCAGTCCGACCCGTCGGGGGTCAGGGCGTCGTACCGGGTGTCGGCGCCGGGCCGGAAGACGATCCGGGTTCCGCCGGCGCCGCTGCCCGCGCCGCGCAGGGTCAGGTAGTCGGCGTCCACGGAGATCTGGCGGGACACGTCGAGGATGCCCGCGGGCAGGGTGATCAGGGAGAGCTTGGTATAGCCCGCCCCGGGTGAGCAGGCGGTGCGGATGTGGTCGATCGCCGACTGGAGGCCGGCCGAGTCGTCGGCCCCGTCACCCGCCCTGACCCCGTAGCGGGAGGCCAGTTCGGCCGCGGTGACCTGGCAGTTGGCGTCAGGATGGGTGTGGGCCGCGCCCTGCAGGCCGCCGCCGCCTCGGTATCCGGCCTTCGACCAGTCGTACAGACCGGCCACCGCTGCACGGCGGTTGGCCTGCGACAGGTCGAGGCCGCCCGTGATTGCGGCCGCGGTGGCGCCCGGTGGGGCTCCGGCGGTTCGGGCATCGCCGACGCCGGCCGCGACGCCCGAGGCCAGCAGTACGGCCGTGGCGCCGCCGAGGGCGGCGAGGGCTCTCCATCGTGCGGACAAGGTTCCTCCAGGCAGTGGGGGGAGGGAGGCAGGGGCTCAGAGACGCAGGGCCAGTGGGGGGGTGGCCGCGTCACATCGTGCTGACAACCATCCAGCCCGTCAATGCCTGTCTCGGAATCAACTCGACGTCCACATATGTGGATTGCTGGTCGGATCCCTTGTGCACCTCCGTCGGACGCTGCTATTCCATGTCGTTAGGAAACTTTCCTTACGACTGCTCGAACGTCAACGGGATGGAGACACCTTGAGACCCCCACGCATTCGCCCGCGCTCGCTCGTCGGAGCCGGAACGCTCGTCGGCGCGCTGCTCGTCGGCCTCACCACCGCGGCCACGGCCACGGGCACGACGCCGGTCACCGCGGTCGCCGCAGCCGCCCCCGTCGTCCACGAGGCGGAGGCCGCCGTCATCTCGCAGGGCGCGGCCGAGTCCAACCACGCCGGCTACACCGGCAGCGGCTTCGTCAACTACGACAACACCACCGGCAGTTACGTCGAGTGGACCGTCAACGCCGCCCAGGCGGGCAGTGCCACGCTGAGCCTGCGCTACGCCAACGGCACCACGGCCAACCGCCCGATGACCATTACGGTCAACGGCACGGCCGTGGAGACCGCCAAGGCCTTCAACGCCACCGGCGCCTGGACCAGTTGGTCCACCACCGCCCTGACGGCAAACCTCAAGGCCGGCGCCAACACCGTCCGGGCCACCGCCACCACGGCCACCGGCGGCCCCAACGTCGACCACCTGGCGGTCGAGGCCGGCTCCACCCCGCCGACCCCCGGCACCACCCCGGTCGGGATCAACGGCCAGCTCACGGTCTGCGGTACGAAGCTCTGCAACCAGTACGGCAAGCCCGTCCAGCTGCGCGGCATGAGCACCCACGGCACCCAGTGGTACGCGCAGTGCGTGACCAGCGGCTCCCTCGACGCCCTCGCCAAGGACTGGAACGCCGACGTCCTGCGCATCTCCACGTACGTGCAGGAGGAGGGCTACGAGTCGAACCCCAGGAAGTTCACCGACCTCGCCCACAAGTTCATCGACGAGGCGAGCAAGCGGGGCATGTACGTGATCGTCGACTGGCACATGCTCGACCCGGGTGACCCGCAGTACAACGCCTCCCGCGCCAAGACCTTCTTCACCGAGATCGCGAACCGCCACAAGGACCGCAACAACGTCCTGTACGAGATCGCGAACGAGCCGAACGGTGTCAGCTGGTCAAAGATCAAGACCTACGCTGAGCAGATCATCCCGGTCATCCGGAACATCGACTCCAACGCCCCGGTCCTGGTCGGCACCCGCGCCTGGTCCTCCCTCGGCGTCTCCGAGGACGCGACCGAGGCCGAGGTGGTCAACAACCAGGTGAACGCCTCCAACATCATGTACACGTTCCACTTCTACGCCGCCTCCCACAAGGCGGAGTACCTCGACGCGCTCTCCCGCGCCGCCGACCGGATCCCCATGTTCGTCACCGAGTTCGGCACCCAGGACTACGCGGGCGAAGGGGCCAACGACTTCGCCCAGACGCAGAAGTACCTGGAGCTGATGGCCGCCAAGAAGATCAGCTGGACCAACTGGAACTACTCCGACGACAACCGCTCGGGCGCGGTCTTCAAGGAGGGCACCTGCGACGCCGGCGGCCCCTACGCCGGCACCTCTTCACTCAAGCAGGCCGGCGTGTGGATCCGTGACCGCATCCGCACGGCCGACAACTTCCCCACCGGCTGACGGACCGGTACCGGCCGGTCTCCCGGCCGCCCCCGCCCGCGCCGTGGCCCACCACGGTCGGGCGGGGGCACCGGTGACGGCGCTGCCCTGCGTACTCGCGTACCGGGTGCAGGGATCCGATCCCCGGTCCTCGCCGCCTGTGGCGGCCTGGAGAGCGGCGCTGACGAGGGTGGCCAGCAGGTCGATGTCGGAGCCGATGTCGAGGCGTACGGTCACCCATTCCGATCCGGAGCGCAGGCGGACGGCGGTGGACCGGTCGAGGGCGGGCCGGAGTTTCCTGATCATCGCCAGGGTGAGGTGGACATCGGCCTCGTGTTCGCCGTGGAAGTGGACGATCTCCTGCGAACCGGCGTTCAGTCCGAGTCCGGCGCCGCAGGGCGGCCGGCCTTCGCTGAGCGCGGACCAACTCATCAGCTGTTCACTGGCGTGCCTAGCCGTGTTCATACCCCGAGCGTGCCTGCCCGGAGGCGGCCACCACAAGGCCCGTGGCGCGATATCGCGGTACGGGAATCCGAGTTCGGTCAGACCGCCGACGCCGTGGTGATCACCAGCGGCGGCCGCTCGCGCTCCGCCGACCAGGGGCGACTGCGGGCGAGGCCGGGGTCGGCGAGACCGAGGGCCTCGGCCACGGTGGGGCGGTGCTGGACGATGTCCCGGAAGCCGACGCGCTCCAGCAGTGTCGGGTAAAGGCCCACGGGCCAGGCGTGGTTGCTCATCTCCTGCCAGGACCCGTCGGTGCGCAGCAGCCGTACGGTGACGGGCTCCCCCGGCGCGTACGCCTCACCGGGTTCGCCGATCCGCAGCGAGGCGTACTGCGTACCGCTGCACGCGGGGTCGGTGGTCAGCAGTACGAACGGGGCGCCCGGGCGCAGCAGTCGGCGGATCTCCGTGAACACTCCGAGCACGGCCTCCTCGGTCGGCAGGGACGCGAGCACGTGGTTGCACATCACCGCGTCCGCGCAGCCGTCGGGCAGGCCGCTCACCCGCCCGTCCTCGACCAGGTGGTACTCCGCCACGGCCGTGCCCGAGGCACGCGCGAGCGCCAGCATCTCGGGGGACGTGTCCACCCCCAGCACCCGCACGCCCAGCCGGCGGGCGGCCTGGTCGGCGACCTTTCCGGGGCCGCATCCGTAGTCCACCAGGACGCCTCGGGCGCCGATCCGGCGGGAGAGCTCCCGGAAGACGAAGGGGTACCCGAGCAGCCAGTCCGTGGCCGCCTCCACCGCCGCGAAGGCCTGCGCACCCTCGCGCCCGGACCAGGCGGTCTTCTCTCCGGGCCCGGTGTGCCCGGGGTCCTGCGACCAGTCGCTCACAGCCCCACTATCGACCCTTCGCCGCCGCGCGGCGCCCCTGCGACACGGCCTGCCGGGGCGCCGCCTGCCCGGATGGGTCAGACGTCCGCGCGCCGGCCGCGGATCAGGGCGTCGAGCGCCGCGCCGAGGCGCTCCCGCGCCCCCGTGTCGGTGATGACGCCCTCGGCGTCCAGCATGCCGCGGTCCACGGGGATCCGTACGCAGGCCGGTTCCACGATGTCGGCGCCGGTGTAGCCCAGCACCGTCCGCAGGGTGTCCTCGGCGCCCTGGCCGCGCCCCGGAGCGGCCGCGTTCACCCAGGCCGCGGGCTTGTCGCAGATCTCGGTCCCGCCGACCGTCCAGTCGAGCAGGTTCTTGAAGGAGCCGGGCAGGGTGCCCGCGTACTCCGGCGTGCAGATCAGGACCGCGGCCGCCTCCGCGATGGCCGTACGCAGCTCGGCCACGCCCGCGGGCAGCGGATCGGTGTCGTGGTCGGGGTTGAAGTGCGGGAGCCGCGCCAGGCCGTCGTAGCGCACGGTGCGCACGTCCGGTGGCGCGACGGCCTGTGCGGTGCGCAGCACGGACTCGTTGGAGGATCCGGCGCGCAGGCTTCCGGAGAGCAGGAGGATCACTGGCTGTGTGGACATCCGTCCAACCTAGCCGCTGCTGACGGAGGTGATCCGTTCGGCCTGGGGGGCGGAGGGCTGTGCGGGGAGGCCCGCCAGGGTCGGGCGCGAGGGGGTCTGTGACCGGATGTCCTGGACCCCGCGGCGCAGGCTGTCGCGCAGGGCACGTCCCAGCGGGCGTTCGATCATCCGGTGCACGGTCCAGGCCAGCAGCACCATCCCGGCGGTCACGCCGAGGACCAGGGGGACGGGTGCCACGTCGTGGCGGAAGCGGTGGATGAGGGTCAGCCCGGCCATCATGTGGATCAGGTAGAGCGGGTACGTGACGGCTCCGGCGTGCGGGAGCCAGCGCCAGCGGACGCCGTCGAACCTACCGAGCGCTATGCCCGCCATGAGCAGGAAGCCCAGCGCGATGGTCACGTGGGCGGGCCAGGCGGGCGTCTCGGCGGTGACGCCGGGGCCCAGGTTGGAGATCATGCGCGAGTTCACGTAGTGCTGCGCGAGGAGGAACTGGACGCCGACCACGGCCCACAGCACGGCGTTCGGCCCGAACCGGCGCATCAGGTAGAAGGCGATTCCGGCCGTGAAGTACGGGGAGAAGGGCGGGATCGCGAAGAACGACAGCACACCGCTGTCGGCGGTGGGGGCCACGATTCCCGCGAGGGTCCATATCCCGCAGAAGAGCACGCAGTTGCGGTAGGTCGTCCCGCGCATCACGACGAGGGCGAAGAGCACGTAGAACTTCAGCTCGGCGAAGAGCGTCCAGTACGCGTCGTCCATGTGCGGGACGCCGATGCCGCCCTGGAGCATCGACAGGTTCACCACCACGTCGGTCAGGCTCGTGACGCCGCGCACCTCGGGCCAGGTGAACAGCACGGCGGAGGTGAAGGCCACGGCGACCCAGTAGGCGGGGAAGAGGCGGGAGACCCGGGACACCGCGAAGTCGCCCACGGTGCGGCCCCAGGCGCTCATGCATATGACGAAACCGCTGACCATGAAGAAGATCTCCACGCCCAGCCAGCCGTAGACGGCGAGCCGGTGGGAGACGGGGAAGACCTCGGTGTTCGGTACGCCCCAGTCCCTCGACAGGACCACGTAGTGATAGAGGAGCACGGCGAGCGCGGCGAGGATCCGGACGCCGTCCAGGACGGCGAGGCGGGACCCGGGAGCTCCGCCGGGAGCGCCGTCCCGTGCCGGGGCCGTCGGCGGTCGTCCGGCTGAAGTGCGCGCTCTCATCCCCGGACTCATCCCGGACCCATCTCCTATGAATGTAGGACTGTCACAATGCCGCCGTCAGGTCAGCGGAACTGTACAGCTCACTCACAGGTCGGCCACCCGGGCGGGCGCGTGCACTCGCCCGCCCACAGGGCGGCCCTCCGGTCCGGCGGCGGCGCGGCATCAGCTCCAGGACGCGCCGGCGGGCTCCTGGATGGTGGCGTTGAGCCGGTTGAAGAAGTTGGTCGTGGCGATCATGAGGATGATCGCCGCGAGCGCCTGCTCGTCGAAGTGGTCGGCCGCGTCGTCCCAGATCGCGTCCGGCACGGCCTGACCGGTGCGGTCGGCGAGGCGGGTGGCGGACTCCGTCAGCGCGAGGGCGGCGCGCTCGGCGTCCGTGAAGAACGGCGCCTCGCGCCAGGCAGCCACCGCGTGCAGGCGCTCGTCGGTCTCGCCGGCCTTCTTGGCGTTCTCCACACCCGCGAACACGCAGGCGCTGCAGCCGTTGATCTGGCTCGCGCGCAGGTGGACGAGCTCCATGAGCTCCGGTGACACCCCGCCCTGGTACATGGCCTTGTAGAGGTTCTGGATTCCCTTCATGGCGTCGGGCAGGACCATCGCGGGGTTCTTCATACGGGCGTTCATGCGCTTCTCTTCCGTCTCTCGTGTCGTGAGCCGCCGGTGCCTGTCGCACCGGCCGGATCTCGTCATCCACAGCACTGACGAAACGGAGCGCGCGGATGTGACGGGCGAGCGAGAAAAAGATTCCGCGGGTTCTGCGTCAGTCGATGGGTTCGCCGTCGTACTTGCCTCCGATGCAGGTCCACAGGCCGGTGCTGGAGTCGTACTCCACCTTCCCGACCTTGTCGGCCACGCACGTCGGTCCGTCGACGGCGGGTACGGCAGCCTGCGCGACGGGGCCGATGACGCCAAGGGCGGCCAGTACCACGGCAGCTGCGAACCCGATGAGTCGTGCACGCATGGGAGCTCCTATGGGGATGAGCGACACCAGCACGTCGACACCAGCTTCGCCCCTGGCCACGTCGAGCGCACCCTGGCGCGGGGGGCGGCGGGCAGCAGCGGGCGGCGGGTCGCGGTCGCGGTCGCGTGCTCCACAGGCGCCTCCCACCGACGAGGCGCAGGCTGGTGTCATGGCGAGAACGCCCGAGGTAACCGTGGGGGCGCCCGACCGTCTCGGCTTGCGGAAGGTCCTGGTCAACGGCAAGCCCGTGGGCAAGGCGCGGTCCCCCAGGGAACTGCGAAGGATCCTGCACCGTGCCGACTTGCCGGAGGGGTACGAAGTCCGTTGGCTCGGTGCGGACGAAACCGCCTGGCCGGACCGGGCGTGGCAGCGGCGGACGGAAGCCTGCTTCATGGTCGCGGGCCTCGTCGCGACCGCCTGTCTGCTCATCAAGATCGGACTGGCGGACAGCGGCAATGCCCTGACCTATGGCGGACGCGTCGCGGGAATCACCATCCTCGCCGCGGCCGTGGTCGAACTGATCGCCGCCGCGGCCGCCATCGACTATTGGCGCAAGCGGCGCATCCGTTACTCCGGTGTGGCCGTTCTGGCCGGAGTCGTGATCGCCTTCCTCTGCAGCATCATCCTCCTGCTGCTACAGATCGGCGAGCAATTCAACAATTACACCCTGATCGGGATGATCCTCCTCGCCTGGTCGTCCTTGGCCCTGTACAGACTCATCCGGTGCAAGGCCTGGAAGGGGCTCCGGAACCCCAGGAGGATCGCGATCGGAGCGATCATCTCCTTCCTTCTCGCCGGCTCCAACCTGGCCTATTCACTGGTCTACGTTCCCTACGTGAGGACCCCGCTGATCCTGAGCGGGGCCGAGTTCAGGGAGTCGAGCCTGGACAAGGCGAAGAAGCAGATGTACGTGACGGTGCGTCTGAACGTGAAGAACTCCGGCCAGGTCCCCGTCTACGTCCTCGGCAGCATCTTCTGGATCCACGGCGGGCCCGCGAGCAGCATCGCCGACGCCAAGCCCGAGAGTTTCAAGTTGATCTACGACGGCGAGTTCGTCACCCCGGGCCGCGTGCTGAACCCGGGGGAAGTGGTCACGCAGGATGCGGTCGTCGAGATCAGGAACCCCGAAACGCTCAACTATGAAGCGATCAGGGCCCAGACCGAGGTGTACGTCATCAGGAAGGACCGGATGAAGATGACCAGCGCCTACGCACGTTCCCTGGCGGGAGGCGAGAAGATCAAGAGGGAAGCCGAGAAGGGCGACCCCCTCGGCGCCACGTACAGGTACCGGTCCCAGATCTCGAACAGCAGCGAGATCCTGAACGTGACCCGCGGTCGCCAGCTCATCACGCTGTGGAGGGTGTCCAGCGGTGACTGGCCGCGCATCGTCGTGGACGTGTCGCCTCCCGACAAGCGGATAGCCTTCGACCCCCTGTGGCCCAACGCCAACGAAAAGGCCTTCGAGCGGTACGGGCTCACGCAGGTGCGCGGCTCGACGGCGCAGACGCCCTACCCCGAGCTGATGGAGAAGGCCCGCGCGGACTGACTGCGGACTGACTGCGGACTGGCCTAGGGGGCGGGGACGAGGCCGTCGGCGACCAGGCCGGCGAGTACCGCCTGTCCCAGGGCCTGCACGGCGGACTGGGGGCGGACCATCACCGTGAACTCCTTGACCCGGCCCGACTCGTCGAACTGGAGCATGTCGATCCCGTGGATCTGCCTGCCGTCCACGGTGGCGCGGAACGGCAGGATCGCCGACGGGGCCTGGGCACCGTCCGCGCTGGTCTCGGCCGCCCCCTCGAAGTGCCCGACGTAGCGGAGGTCCTCGAAGACGCGCAGCAGGACGCCGAAGAGGCCCAGCACCATCGGCTTGCCCTCGAACGGGGTGAACTTCACCGGGCTGTAGAAGCGGATGTCGTCGGTGAACAGGCCGTCCAGCGCGGACAGATCGCGCTTCTCGACGGCGGCGCGGAATCGTTCGGCAGTCTCCATGTGACCCTCCGGATACTCGGATGCTTGCTTACTCACGCACTTGCTTACTCAATGATGTGACTAGTCAGTTTTTTGAGTAGGATGCAGGAGCGGACGAGGAAAGGGAAGGGGGCGGTTGCGATGGCACTGAGACACGCCGTGCTGGCGGCACTGCTCGACGGCGAGTACAGCGGGTACCAGCTCGCGAAGGCGTTCGACATCGGCGTCGCGAACTTCTGGCACGCCCTGCCCCAGCAGCTGTACGCCGAGCTGGCCAAGCTGGAGAAGGAAGGGCTCGTCGCGGGTCGCCAGGTGGTGCAGGAGACCCGGCCCAACAAGCGCCTGTTCCACGTCACCGACGCCGGCCGGGCCGAGCTGGAGGCGTTCGCGACGGCCTCTTCGAAGCCCTCCTTCATCCGCGACGACCTCCTCGTCAAGGTCCAGTCCGCCGACCTCATCGGCACCGCGCCGGTGATCGAGCAGCTGGAGGAGCGGGCGTCCGCGTCCGCGGGCAAGATCGAGCTCCTCGGCAAGCTGCTGCGGCAGATGCGCGGCGACGCGGACGAGGAGGAGTTCCTGCGCCACGGCGAGCGGATCGGCCCGTACTTGACGGGCCTGCGCGGCCTGGCCTTCGAGCAGGAACACCTGGACTGGTGCCTGCGGATCGCGGCGGTTCTGAGGGAGAGGCAGACGACCCATGCCGAACGGTGAGTACCTGCGCTACGTCGCCCTGGGCGACAGCCAGACCGAAGGAGTCGGCGACGGGGACGACACCGCGGGCCTGCGGGGGTTCGCCGACCGGCTCGCCGAGCACCTCGCGGCCGCGGGCCCGGGGGTCCAGTACGCCAATCTCGCCGTACGGGGCCGGCTCGCCGGCCAGATCCGCGCCGAGCAGCTGGCGCCCGCGCTGGCCCTGCGCCCCGACCTCGCCACCGTGGTCGCCGGGGTCAACGACCTGCTGCGGCCGCGGTTCGACGCCGCGGACGCGGTCGGGCACGTGGAGGAGATGTTCGCCGCGCTCACGGCCGCCGGGGCCCGGGTGGCGACCGTGACCTTCCCCGACGTGGGGAAGATCGCGCCGCTCGCACGGCCGCTCAGGTCCCGCGTGATCGACTTCAACGAGCAGCTCCGCGCGGCCGCTGCCCGGCACGGGGTCGTGGTCGCCGAAACCGCCCTGGAGCCGATCGCCACCGATCCGCGGATGTGGACCTCCGACCGGCTCCACGCCAGCCCCCTGGGGCACGCGCGGATCGCCGCGGCCGTCGCCCAGGCCATCGGGCTGCCCGGGAGCGACGACTCCTGGACCCTCCCCCTGCCACCCCGGGCGGTCCCGACGGGACCGCAGGCCGCCGCGGCCGAGCTGCGCTGGGTGGCCGGGTTCCTCGGCCCCTGGCTCGGACGCCGGCTGCGCGGCCGGTCCTCCGGTGACGGCCGCACCGCGAAGCGCCCGCAGCTGCTGGCCGTGGGCTGACCTCCGCCCGGTCCGTCAGGTGGCCCGCCCGTCGAGGTGCCGCCACAGGAAGGTGTGGGTCAGCGCCTGGTTGAAGGCACTCTGCTCGTTGTCCGTGGCGCCGGCGTGGCCCCCGCCGGTGTGCTCGTGGAAGAGGACCGGGTGGCCCAGCTCCCGCAGGCGGGCGGCCGTCTTGCGGGCATGGCCGGGGTGGACCCGGTCGTCGCGGGTCGAGGTCGTCAGCAGCACCGGCGGGTACATCTGGCCGGCGGCCAGATTGTGGTACGGCGAGTACGCCGCGAGGTGCGGGCGGTCGGCCTCGCTGTCCGGATCGCCGTACTCGGCCATCCAGGAGGCGCCGGCGAGGAGCCGGTGGAAGCGCAGCATGTCCAGCAGCGGCACGTGCACGACGATCGCGCCGAACAGCTCCGGGTAGCGGGTGAGCATGGCCCCCATGAGGAGCCCGCCGTTGCTGCCGCCGGCGATGCCCAGCCGCTCGGGGGTAGTGATGCCGCGGACGATCAGGTCGGCCGCGACCGCGGCGAAGTCCTCGAAGGCGAGCACCCGGTCCGCGCCGAGGGCGGCCTGGTGCCAGCGCGGACCGTACTCTCCGCCGCCGCGGATGTTGGCGACGACGTACGTTCCGCCGCGGCCGAGCCAGGCCCGGCCGGTGACCCCGCTGTAGGAGGGGACCATGGAGACCTCGAAGCCGCCGTACCCGTAGAGCAGCGTGGGACCGGGTTCGCACTCGCCGCCCGGGGCTGCGGCGGGGTCGGGGCCGACGACGAAGTACGGCACCGCGGTGCCGTCCGGCGAGGTGGCGAAGTACTGCCGGACCGACAGCCCGGTGGCGTCGAAGTGGGCGGGCGCGGACTTCAGGATCTCCGCGTCCGCACCGATCTCACCGCGGTAGAGCGTCGAGGGCCGCAGGTAGGAGTCGACGTCGAGGAAGTACTCGTCGCTCACGTCGGCGTCGGTGTCGGTGACGGTCGCGCAGGCCAGCGGCGGGACGTCGGCCAGCGGCTCGCGCGCCCACCCGGCCGGGCCGGGGGTCAGGACCTCCATACGGGTGGACACGTCCGCGAAGGTGTTGAGGATCAGGTGGCGCCGGGTCGGGGAGAAGCCGGCCAGCGCGGTGTGCTCGTCCGGCGCGAAGAGCACCTGCGGGCTGCGCTCCCCCGCCAGGAAGCCGTCGAAGTCGAAGGCGAGGAGCGAGCCGGCCGGCTGCCCCAGCCACGGCGTCCGCAGCGTCACCAGCAGCCACTCCCGCCAGGCGTCCGCGTCGGCGTCGGCCGGCACGTCCACCTTCACCAGCCCCACCCGTCCGTCGGCCCCGCCGGTTGCGTCGGTGTCCGAGAGGAGGAAGACCTCGGTGGTGAAGAAGGTGGGGCGGCAGCCGACGAAGCTCCGCTCGAAGCCGGGGGTCGCATCGTGCCAGCCGAAGGCGGACACGTCCCCGGCCGCCGCCTCGAAGACGAGCTCCGCCTGCTCCGGCGCGGTGCCGCGCCGCCAGCGGCGTACGGTGCGCGGGTAGCCGGAGTCGGTCATCGTCCCGGGCCCGAAGTCGGTCCCGAGGAAGACGTGGTCCTCGTCGATCCAGCCGATGGTCGTCTTCGCCTCGGGGAGCCGGAACCCGTCCTCCACGAACTCCTTCGTGCCGAGGTCGAACTCGCGGACGCAGACGGCGTCCGAGCCGCCCCGCGACAGCCGCACCAGGGCCCGCCCGTAGTCGGGGTAGCGCACGGCCGCCCCGGCCCACACCCAGCTCTCCCCTTCGCCCGCCGCGAGGGCGTCGACGTCGAGGAGGATCTCCCACTCGGGGTCGTCCTCGCGGTACCGGCCGAGCGTCGTGCGGCGCCAGACCCCCTTCGGGTGCCCGGCGTCCCGCCAGAAGCTGTAGAGGAACTCGCCCCGGCGCGTGGTGTAGGGGATGCGGCCGGTGTCGTCGAGCACCTCCCGCAGCTCGGTCTGCAGCGCACGGAAGCCGGGGCCTTCCGTCAGCGCTGCGCGGGTCTCGGCGTTGCGCTCCGCCACCCAGGCCAGCGCGTCCGCACCGTCAACGTCTTCGAGCCACAGAAAAGGATCATCGGTCACACCCCGATTGTGCGGCCTCGCGGCCGCGACCGGGACCAGTTCACCGCAGTGGCCCCCGGAGTCGCCGCTCTTGTGCTCGGCGGCTCCGGGGGCGCGGGGCTCAGAGGGAGTTCAGGTCGACGGTGTCGGCCATCGCCTTGTACCCGGCGTCGTTGAGGTGGAGGTAGTCCGGGGCGGCGTACTCCTGCCGTATCCGCCGCGGGTCGGCCGGATCGGCCACGGCGCGGTCCAGGTCGACGACGCCGTCGTAGGCGCCGCTGGTACGGATCCAGTCGTTCACGGCGGTGCGCACGCCCTCGCCGCGCTCGGTCCAGTAGGCGGCGTCCTCGGACCGGTACGGCGGGAGGGTGGTGCCGAGGATCCTGATGCCGCGGCTGTGGGCCTCGCGGATCAGCTGCCGGTGCCCGGCGATGATCTCCTGCGCGGTGGCCTTCTGGTCGGGGTCGTTGCAGCGGTCGGCGGGCCGGTCGGGCTGGATGATGTCGTTGGTGCCCTCCAGGACGATGACCGTGCGCACGTCCGGGCGGGCCAGGGCGTCCCGGCGGAAGCGGTCGACGCCGCTCTCGCCGTAGCAGGTGTCGGCCAGGAGCTTGTTGCCGCTGATGCCCGCGTTGAGTACGGCGCGGGGGCGGCCGGTGGCCGCGAAGCGTCCGGTGAGGGCGTCGGTGTAGCGGCGGTCGGCGCCGGGGGTCGAGCCGAAGCCGTCGGTGAGGGAGTCGCCGAACGCGACGACCGCGCCGCGGCGGCCGGCCGGGCCGCTGCTCTTCACGTCGACGCCGGCCAGGTAGTACCAGGAGTAGCTCTGCTCGCCGAAGGCGTCCGCGGACGCGTCCCGGAGGTGGTTGCCGGTGGCGCGGTAGGTGGTGGTGATGGCGGAGTTGTGGAAGGTGGCGGGGCCGGTGGGGCCCTCGAAGTAGAGGGTGACGGTGAGCTGTTCGAGGGCGGTGACGGGCAGGTCGAGCGCGTCGCTCGACAGCTCCCGGCCCGCGGGGATCGTCACGGCGCCGGACCCGTTGAAGCGGAGCGGGCGTACGCTCTCCGGCTTCACGGCGGCCCCGCCGGCGCTCCGGGCGACGCTGGCGCCGGTCAGCCGCAGCGGGGTGGTGCCGTACGTGTTGGAGAGCCGTACGCGCAGTTCGGAGCCCTCGGCGCCGACGCGGATCACCTGGCGTACGGAGTGGTCGGAGAAGCCCGCTTCGGACCAGTTCGGGTACCAGTCGGTGTGCTCGGGGGCCTGGTGCGAAGTGCCCCAGGCGCTGCGCCAGGGCGTCGTGGTCGCGGCGGCGGGGGTGGTCGCGACCCCGGCCACCAGGACGGCGGCGAGCGGGAGGGCGAGGGCGATCGTTTTGGAAGTCATGCCCCTCTGACCCGGCACGTACGGGAAACGTGACATGCCGGGTCGTCGGGCTGCCGATCGGTGTGTGGTCATGACGGCCACCGAAGACCAAGGCGGTGGAGTACCGGTACAGGGCGCGGCCTCGCGCCGGGTGCGGGGAGACCGTGCGGCCGTCAGGCGGCGGGCGCCTCGGCCCCGCCTCCGGCCCTGACCGCGTCCACGACCCGGGCGTGCAGCTCGGCGACGCCCGCGGCCGGCACGGGTACGGGGCTTCCCGTCAGCGTGTACCACTCCTCCGCGCCCGTGTACTGGACGTCGATCCGGGCCACGCCCTCCGGGCCGGCCGTGGTGGTGACCGTGAGGTCGCCGGTGATGACGCCGACCTCGTCGGTCATCGCCCCGCCCGGGCCGGCCGTCACCTGGCTGCTGTGCTGTTCGCTCATGAGGGACAAGTGTTCAGCATTCCGGCCATTTCTTCACGTCGTCAGAACGGCCGGGTCGGGAGGTACTTGCCGTCGAGCGTGATGACCGCGCGCTCGCCGCCCTCGGGGTCGGCGACCTTCTTCACGTCGAGCTTGAAGTTGATCGCGCTGATGATGCCGTCGCCGAACTGCTCGTGCACGAGGGCCTTGAGAGTCGTGCCGTAGACCTGGAGCATCTCGTGGAAGCGGTAGATGGTGGGGTCGGTGGGGGTGGCGCCGCCCGTGGAGCCGCGGGTCGGAATGGTCTGGAGCAGCAGCGCCGCGTCGGCGTCCAGACCCAGGATGTCGGCGACGGCCTTCGCGGCGGCTTCGGGCAGCGGGTGCTGGCCGAGGACGGCGGCGGTGACGAACGCGACGGACAGGCCCGCGGCGTCGGCGATCTGCTGCCAGGACAGGTCCTTGCGGATCTTGGCCTCGACGGCGGCGTCGGCCAGGTTCTGACGGGCGGCGGGGGCGAACTGGGCGTGCACCATGGAAGTGCTTCCTTTCGTAGGGGTGGAGCGAGGGAGGGGCGGGGTCAGACCGCGAGGACGGGCCGGCGGGCGGTGGTCGCGCCGAGTTCCTCGACGGTGCCGGTGGGGATGTCGTAGACCCAGGCGTGCAGGGTGACGGCCTCGGCCGCCAGGGCGCGGGCGACCGCCGGGTGGGTGGCCAGGTTCGCCAGCTGGGCGAGGACGTTCTCGCGTACGAGGGTGTCCACGTCCACCTGCCGCGCTCCGCTGCCGGGGGCCGCGTTGCGCAGCCAGTCGGCGATCGCGGGGGCGGCGCTCAGGTCGTGGCGCTCGGCGAGGGCGGTCATCGCGCCGCAGGCGGAGTGCCCGCACACGACGATGTCGGTGACGCCGAGGACGGCCACGGCGTACTCGATGCTGGCCGCGACACCGTCCGGGCCGGCGGTGCGGGCGGGGACGAGGTTGCCGGCGGTGCGGATGACGAAGAGCTCGCCCGGCTCGCTCTGGGTGATCAGTTCGGGCACCACGCGGGCGTCGGAGCAGCTGATGAACAGGGTCGTCGGCCGATGGGTCGCGGCCAGGTGGGCGAAGAGCTCCGCCTTGGCCGGGTAGACGTCGCGCTGGAACCGCGTGACGCCCTCGGTGAGGTCGTGCATGGTCACTCCCTTCGGTGGCTGTCGGCCCCTCGGGGCTGACGAGATCCACCATGCATGACCTGTACTCATAGTGTCCAAGACGCAATATCCATGTCTGCTATTGGTCTCATCTATAGCCGTGTCTATAGTGATGTCCATGGCTCCGGAACTGCGTCACCTGCGCTATCTGCTCGCCGTCGCCGAGCACGGCAGCTTCACCCGCGCCGCCGAGGACCTGCGCATCTCCCAGCCGACCCTGTCCCAGCAGGTCAAACAGCTGGAGCGGACGGTCGGCGTACAGCTCCTGGACCGCACGGGGCGGACCGTACGCCTCACCGACGCCGGCGAAACCTACGCGCACTACGCCCGGCGGGCCCTACGGGACCTGGCGGCAGCCGAGCGGGCCGTCCTCGACGTCGCCGACCTCACCAGGGGCCACCTGCGCCTGGCGATCACCCCGACCTTCACCGCGTACCTGGTCGGACCGCTGGTCGCGGAGCTCCACTCCCGCCACCCCGGCATCACCGTGGACGTGAGGGAGCTGACGCAGGACCGCATCGAGGCGGGCCTGCTGGCCGACGAACTCGACCTCGGCATCGCCTTCCACGGCGCACACCTGCCCGGGATCGGCGCCACCGCACTGTTCACCGAGACCCTCAGCCTGGTCACCGCCGCCGCCGGCCCGCACGAGGGCGGTCCCCGGGATCCACTGTCCGTACGGGATCTGTCGGAGCGTCATCTGGCCCTGCTCAGCGGTGACTTCGCGACACGGGCGCACATTGACGCCTATCTCGCCGCCCACCGGGTGGTGCCGCACATCGCCGTCGAGGCCAACTCCGTGCAGGCCCTCACCGAGATCGTCCGGCGCACCGCACTGGCCACCGTCCTGCCCGACGCCGTCACCGACGACCACCCCCACCTGGCCCCCGTCCTCCTGGACCCGGCCCTGCCCCCGCGCACGGTGGTCCTGCTGCGCCGCGAGAGCGCGTACGAGCCCGCGGCCGCCCGCGCCTTCGCCCGGCTCGCCGAGGAGCTCGTGCGCGAGCGCGGCTACGCCCCTGCCTGAGCCTCGCCATCCGCCATGCTCAGGTCCAGATAGCGCTCGATGGCCCGGGCCTGGGCCGGCGACGGCTGGTCGCGGGCCGCGCCCATGGCCCGGGCCCCGAGTGCGAGGACGCGCTCGTCGACCTCGTCGAGGGCGGACTCGTCCACCGGGACGCCGGCCTCCCGCTCGGCGGCCTCGACCTCCGCGGCGTGCTCCGCCATCTCGCGGGCGTACCGCTCTACGCGCGGGTCGTCGGCGTCGGCGCCGGCCAGTTCCTCGAAGCACGCGGCCAGCCGCAGGCTCACCTCCTTGAGGTCCGGGCGGCTTTCCAGAAAGGCGTCGGCCCGCACCTGGCCGAGTACGGCGCCGGGGCCGTGCGTGGCTTCGAGCAGCAGCAGGAACTCCTGCTCCTGCCTGCCGGGAGCCGGGAGCCCGGCCTCCCGGTGCGCGGCGGCCACCTCGGGGGCGAGCAGGCCGGTGGCGGCGCCGAACTCGCGCAGCCGGTCCAGCGCGGCCCGCTGTCGGCGCAGTTCCTCCTCCTTCGCGGCGAGGGTGCGCTCCAGTTCGTCGAGCAGGGGCTGGATCCCCTGGTCGCCGGTCGCTCCGGCGGCCTCGCGGACGGCGTCCAGACTCAGCCCGACGGCGGCCATCCGCCGGACCCACAGCAGCCGGGTGATCTGTTCCATGCGGTAGGCCCGGTTGCCGGCGCCGTCGCGGTCGGGCTCGGGGACCAGGCCGAGCTCGTGATAATGGCGGATGGCCCGGGGCGTGAGGGAGGTCAGCTCGGCGACCTCGCCGATGGACAGGGGGGCGTCGAAGAATTCTTCGGGGTTCATGGCGGCCATGGGGGTCATACCAGCACCTTCCGTCGCGTCATCCGCAACTACTTCGCGTCCCACTTCTCCGGGACGGAGCTGGTGACGACCTCGCACACCGCCGGCTCCCCCGGAGCGGGCGAGGTGCCCGAGGCGACCTCGCGGACGCCGTCCAGGAGGATCCGGCAGGTGGCCACGCCGCCCTTCTCGGGCCGGACCTCGACCCGGGCCTTCTCCCCGACGTTGATCACCGTCTCCCGGGTCCACGGGAGCGCGACGGGGCCGACCTGTTCGGTGGAGACGCCGTTCTTGTACCGGTCGGGGCTCCGGCCGTAGAAGATCTCCCGCGCCTGCGAGGTCGTGCCGTCCGCGCCCTTGGCCTCGTACGTCAGGGACCAGCCGGCCCCGCCGACCGCCTTCTTGAGCCAGGTCATGTCGCTCCCGACGACCGCGAGTCCCGCGATGACGACCAGGGCCGCCCCCACCGCCATCCACGCGCACCCGTTGCCGCCACGTCCACCCTGTCCCGCCGTCCTGTTCATGTACCTCACCGTATGACGCCGGACACACCGCACTCTTAGGAGCAAAGTAGGACTTTGTGTCCGTCGTGTCATACCCCAGAGGTAGCCCTTCCCTCCGGCCCCTCCGGAGCGACCCGGCCGGGAATGAACCGACCTCGGAAGCCGGCGCACGGTATGATCGCGGCATGCAGCTTTCTTCGTGCTTGAGCTGGTGGCGCCCCCTCTGAGGGTGGCCACCTACTCACGCATGACCCGGGCCGCCCTGATGGGCGGCCCTTTCGTGTCCCTGGAGCAGGGGTGGACGGCCGTCCTCGGGGTGGCGTCGACCTTCAGGAGACCCCGTGAACACCACGAACACCGCCGACCTCGGCGCCAGCACCGCCGACCTTGCCGCCGCCACCGACCCGCACGCCGCCTCCGACGCCCTGGGCACGTCCACGGCCCGGGCGCGCAGCGCCGTCCTGGAGCAGGAGATCCGCCGCGATCCGGGCAGGTTCCGCATTCTGACCGGAGACCGGCCGACCGGCCGCCTCCATCTCGGGCACTACTTCGGCACCCTCCACAACCGGGTCCGCCTCCAGAACCTGGGCGTGGAGACGTTCGTGGTCATCGCCGACTACCAGGTGCTCACCGACCGCGACATCGCCGACAACCTCACCGAGCACGTCGAGGACCTCGTCCTCGACTACCTCGCGATCGGCATCGACCCGGACCGGTCCACGATCTTCACCCACAGCGCGGTCCCCGCCCTCAACCAGCTGCTGCTGCCCTTCCTCAGCCTGGTCTCGGTCGCCGAGCTGAACCGCAACCCCACCGTCAAGGACGAGATCGCCCACTCGCGCCAGTCCTCCGTCAGCGGTCTGATGTTCACCTACCCCGCGCACCAGGCCGCCGACATCCTCTTCTGCAAGGCCAACCTCGTCCCCGTCGGGCAGGACCAGCTCCCCCACCTCGAGCTGACCCGCACCATCGCCCGCCGTTTCAACGACCGTTACGGCAACGGGACCCCGGTCTTCCCCGAACCCGACGCCCTCCTGTCCGCCGCCCCGCTGCTCCTGGGCACGGACGGCGGCAAGATGAGCAAGAGCCGGGGCAACGCCATCGCCCTGGCCGCCGACGCCGACGAGACCGCCCGGCTGCTGCGCGGCGCGAAGACCGACTCCGAACGGCACATCACCTACGACCCCGACGGCCGCCCCGAGGTCTCCTCCCTGCTCCTGCTGGCCGCGCTGTGCCAGGACCGGGACCCGGGGGCCATCGCCGAGGAGATCGGCTCGGCGGGCTCGGCGGCCCTCAAGAAGTACGTGACCGAGGCCGTCAACGAGCACTTGGCCCCGATCCGGGCGCGGCGCACCGAGTACGCCGCGGACCGGGGGTTCCTGCGCCGGGTGCTCCGGGAGGGCAACGCGCGGGCCAACGCCGTCGCCGACGCCACCCTCGCGGAGGTGCGCACCGCGATGAACAGCCGCTACTGAGCAGCCACAGCGGTCTGGTGGTCACAGCCTGGCGACGGCCTCCACGAAGCGCTCGACAGCACCCTCGGCCGTCGTCAGGAAGAGGTTCGGCTCGATCAGCTCCAGCTCCATCACGACCGGGGAGCCGTCCCCGGTCAGCGCGAGGTCGACCCGCGCGTACAGCAGCGGGTCGCCCGCCGCGAGCCCCACGGCGGTCCCCGGCACGGCCAACGCCGCCTCGGCCACGGCCCGTTCGGCCTCGTCGGGGACGTGTACGACCAGGTCCGGGTGCGGTACGCGCGCGTTGTCCACGCGCCCCGTGTCCGTGAGCACCGGCCCCTTGCGCATGGCGTGGCTGAACTCCCCGCCCAGGAACACCAGCGCGCGTTCGCCGTCGACGATCCGCTCCATGTACGGCTGGACCATCGCGGTCTCGCCGCTCCCGTGCAGCAGCCGGACGTGCGCCTCGGCCGCGCCCCGCTGCTCCTCGGTGTACCGGGCACTGTTGCGGGCACCTGCCGAGACCGACGGCTTGACGACGATCTCACCGCGCTCCGGCAGCCGGACGTCCTCGCCGGGGGCGATGAACCGGGTCGGTACGGTCGGGACCCCGCGGGCAGCCAGTTCCGCGAGGTACGTCTTGTCGCTGTTCCAGTGCACCACCCGGGCGGGGCTGTGCAGGGCGGTCACCGCACCGACCCGGTCGGCCCACGCCAGGAACTCCGCCAGCCGGCCCGTGTACTCCCAGGTCGAGCGGATGATCACGGCGTCCTGCGCGGACCAGTCGTACCCGGCCTCGTCCCAGCCGACGGCGGCCGCGTCGATGCCTCGCTCACGCAACGCCGCTACCAGCAGCGGCAGTTCCGCGTCCTGCTCGCGGCCGAACCCGTCGGTGGCCAGGGCCACCCGCCGCACCGGCCGCCCGTCCGGAGCCGATCCCGCTCTCGCTCCCGTCATGGCGCGCCCCTACCGTTTCGCCGCGACAATTCCGTGGAGAAAGATGCCGAGTACTCCGTGTAGTTCGTCATGGAGGGAAATGTCCGGATCGGCCTCTCGGGACCAGCGGTAAAGCACACCGAGGTAGACGTCGCGCAGCACGTTTCCCACGCGCTGCGGGTCCACCTCCGGTGAAATCTCGCCCACCGCGCGCCCGGTCTGGAGAATTCCGGCGAATATCTCGGCGGCGAACGGCTCTTCGAGGAGCGGGCGGCCCGCCTTCACCCAGGCGGCCAGCATCGCCCCCGCCACTTCGCGCTCCTCCTCGTTGATGTCGGCCAGCGCGGCCATGCACCGTTCGAGCTGGGAGGCCACGCTTCCGCCGCGATGCGGCTCCACCATCTCCAGACGCTCCCGCAGTTTGTGTCGGCGCTGTTCACCCCATGCGGTGATGAGGTCTTCCTTGCGGGAGAAATAGTTGAAGAATGTCCCGCGGGCGACATCGGCACGCTCGGCGATCTCATCGATCGTGGTCTTGTCGTAGCCCTGTTCGGCGAACAAAGCGAGGGCCGAGGTGTAGACACTCTCCCGGACTTTCTGCTTGTTCCGTTCGCGACGCCCCGGTGGGGTACGGGGGGCCGTGGAGGGGAGTGGGTCCATCGCGCTATTCCGTTCAGCAGGTCGGCATGTACTGCCCGTACATTGACTCCCAATTAACTTTAGATTGCGGTCAACGTTTCTGGCAATGCCCCTACACTCCCCTGACCTCGTCATCCGGCCGAATCCCGCACCACTTCCGCCACACTCGCCCCGCCCAGGAGCCGGTCCGCCGTGATGTCCACGCCGTGGTCCTCCCGCACCCGTCGGCTCAGCCGCGTCGCCATCAGGGAGTCGAGCCCGAAATCGCGCAGCGGCCTCCTGGAGTCGAGGAGGTCGGCGGGCATGCCGAGCACCACGGCGGCGTGTGACGTGAATGCCTCCACCGTGAGCCCGGCCGGCGTCGGACGCACCGCCGCAGCGGGCTGCGCGGGTCGCGGCGCCGGAGACGCGGCGGGCGTCGGCGCGGGCGCCTGGGCCTTGGGGCGTACGGGGACCCGCTGCTCGGGGGCGAGCCACGCGGCGGCCTCCCCCGCCAGCCCCGCGAGCGCGGACAGCAGCGCGCCCGCACCGGAGCGCAGAGCGCCCGCAGGGGCTTCGACCGGGCCCGCCGCACGCAGCCGGATCCCCTCGAAGAGCGCGAGCCCGCGACCGTCGGCGGACACCACCTCCACATCGGCGCGGTCCGCGGCGGGCGTGCGGCGGGCGATGCTCCAGAACTCCCCTTCGAGCCGCTCCGGTAGCCGGACCCGGTCGAAGGAGACCGGCAGCCGCAGCTCCGCGGGCAGGGCGGCGAGCAATGGCTGGAATGCCGACTCCAGCGACGCGGGATGGGGGACTTCCGGCGCCGTCATCCGGGCGACGGCCTCCGCCTCCCCGGTCCACAGCCGGCGTACGCCCTCGAAGCGCGCGTCGATCGTGTAGCCGCGGTCCGCGGCCAGCTCGCGGAAGGCCGCGGCCCGGTGGAAGCGCGTGCACCGCTCCAGCGCGGCGTCCACCCGGGCGGCCCCGTCGAAGCCCTCCCCGCCCGCGTCCGACGCGTCGTCCTCCGGCTCCGCCGCCCGCAGTCGGGCCCGCAGGCACTCCGCGGCCGTCCCCTCGCCGAAGGCCTCGACGCGGACCTCCCACTCCCCGGCGCCGGGCGCGGGCAGGACGGTGGTGCGCAGCGAAAGGCCGGCCGCGTCGCCCGCGTCCAGGTACGTGTCACCCAGTCGGGCGTCCAGCAGCTCCAGGCCGGCGGCGCCGGTCAGTGCCCGCCCCGCGTCCAGGGCCGCCGCGAGGTAGACCACCGGCGGCACCGGCGTCAGACCGCGTACGGACACCGCGCTGCCCCACTCGCCCGCGCCCCACGCGCTGAGCGCCGTCTCGCGTACGAAGGGGACGGGCCCGGCGAGCGGCGCCGCGGCGGGCTCAGGCCGCCGGGCCAGCCGGAACTCCCGGGTGTCCCAGGCGTAGCGGGGCAGCGGCACGTCCTCGGGGGCGGCACCGAACCAGCGCTCCCACTCCACCCGGCCGCCGTGCGCGTACACCTGCCCGAGGGCCTGGACCAGCGCGGTCCGTTCGTCCTGCCCGCGCCGCAGCGAGGGTACGGCCCCGCCCTGCGCCCCGGCCTCCTCCAGGGTCTGCTCCAGGGAGCCGACGAGCAGGGGGTGCGGGCTGATCTCGACGAACACGGGGGTGTCCGCCTTCAGGACGGCGCGCACGGTGTCGACGAACCGGACGGGCATCCGCAGGTTGTCCATCCAGTACGCCGGGTCGAGCTCGGGCCCGGTGACCGGGGTGCACCGGGTGGTGGAGACCATGGCGGTGTGCGGCGCCGTGGGGGTCAGCGAGCGCAACGCGTCGGGCAGTTCCTCGCGCAG
Organism: Streptomyces sp. NPDC037242; assembly: GCF_055604165.1. Lineage (NCBI taxonomy): Bacteria > Bacillati > Actinomycetota > Actinomycetes > Kitasatosporales > Streptomycetaceae > Streptomyces > Streptomyces sp. NPDC037242. The sequence goes on along the minus strand of NZ_JBVJUY010000007.1, from coordinate 23,912 downwards.
GGCGTCCATGGCGGGCGAGTGCGAGGCGACGTCCACGCGGACGGGCCGGCTGAAGACCCCGCGCGCCGTGAGCTCCTCGCCGATCTGCCGCAGGGCCTCGGCGTCGCCGGCCAGGACGGTACCGAGCGGGGCGTTCTCCGCGGCCACGCAGACGGCTCCCCCGTGCGGGGCGGCGGCCTCCCGCGCTTCCTCGGCGGAGAGTTCGACGGCGAGCATGGCGCCCTGCCCGGCGAGGCGCTTCATCAGCCGGCTGCGGCGGCAGATGACGGCTGCCGCGTCGGCGAGGGAGAGCGCGCCCGTGACCTGTGCGGCGGCGGCCTCGCCCATGCTGTGGCCGATGCAGAGGTCCGGTGCGACGCCCATGGACCGCCAGGTCGCGGCGAGCGCGACCTCCATGGACCACAGCAGCGGCTGGACCACGTCGATCTCCGTGGGCAGTTCGTCGCGCTCCAGCCAGGCGAGCGGGGACCAGCCCAGTTCGGCGCGGACCACCTCGTCGCAGGCGGCCATGGCGGCCGCGAAGGCGGGTGAGGCGGCCAGCAGGCCGCGGCCCATCAGGGGCCACTGGGAGCCCTGGCCGGGGAAGACGAAGACGGTGGGGCGCGGGGCGAAGCCCGCCTCGGCGATGCCCGCGCCCGGGACTTCCCGGCCCTCGGCGAGCGCGGTCAGGGTGGCGGCCAGTTCCTCGTGCGTGCCGGCCACGGCCCACAGCCGGTACGGGTGGGCGTCCCGGCGCAGGGCGGCGGCCGCGCACAGGTCCCGCAGGGGGACCCCGCGTCCGGGCCCGGTGGGGCCCAGGTGCGCGGCGTACGCCCGGGCCAGCGCCAGCAGCGAGGCGTGCGACCGGGCGGAGAGGACGAGCAGTTGCGGGCCGTCCGGGCCGGACTGGGCCCGGGTGAAGGCCGGTTCGGCCGCGGGCTCGGCCCGTACGGTGTCCGGCCCCGCGGTCCCGTGCTCGTACGCGCCCACGACGACATGGGCGTTGGTGCCCGAGATACCGAAGGAGCTGACTCCGATCAGCGCGGCTCCGGCCCCGTCGGGCAGCGGGCGGTTGGCCGTGACGACCGCGAGCGGGGAGCCCTCGGCGGCGAGGATCTCGTGGGGCTCGGTGACGTGCAGGGAGGCGGGGATCAGGCCGTGGCGGGCGATGAGCACGGCCTTGATGAGGCCGGCGATGCCGGCGGCGGCCTCCGCATGGCCGATGTTGGTCTTCACCGAGCCGATGAGGAGCGGGTCCCCGGGCCGCCGGTGTCCGGCCACCGCTTCGGCGAGCGCGCGCAGTTCGACCCCGTCGCCGGTGACCGTGCCGGTGCCGTGCGCCTCGACGTAGCGCAGGTCGGCCGGGTCGGCTCCGGCGCTGCGCCAGGCGGTGCGGGCGGTCTCGACCTGGCCGTCGACGGCGGGCTGGAGGAGCAGGCCGCTGCCGCGCCCGTCGTTGACCACGGCGCTGCCGCGCAGGACGGCGAGGACCCGGTCGCCGTCGCGGCGGGCGTCGGAGAGGCGCTTGAGGACGACGGCCCCGACGCCCTCGCTCCGTACGAAGCCGTCGGCAGAGGAGTCGGCGAACTTGCAGCGACCGTCGGGGGCGAGCATGCCGGCCTGTGAGTAGGCGATGGCGTCGGCCGGGGACAGGACGAAGCTGACGCCCCCCGCGACGGCCAGGTCGCTCTCGCCGGCAAGAAGGCTCTGCCGCGCGGTGTGGACGGCCACGAGGGAGGAGGAGCAGGCGGTGTCGAGGACGAGGCTGGGGCCGCGCAGGTCGAAGGCGTAGGAGACGCGCCCTGCGGTGGTGGCCCGCAGGCGGCTGCCGGCCGCGCTGCGGATGCCCGAGACCGCCTGGTCGGCGCCGACTTCGCCGTACTCGGCGGTGGCCTGGCCGACGAAAACGCCGGTACGGGTGCCCGCGAGGGCCGAGGGCCGGATGCCGGCGTCCTCGAACGCCTCCCAGGCGACGTGCAGGAGCAGCCGCTGCTGCGGGTCCATGTCCCGGGCCTCGGCGTGCGATATCCCGAAGAACAGGGCGTCGAAGTCCAACGCCCGGGTGAGGAAGCCGCCGTGGCGCGAGGCGGTCCGGCCGGGCGGGGCCGGGGCCGGGTGGTAGACGGCGTCGATGTCGAAGCGGTCGGACGGGACTTCCGTGACGGCGTCCGTGTTGCGGGTCAGCAGGTGCCAGAACTCCTCGACACCGTCGGCGCCGGGAAACCGGCACCCCATCCCGACGATCGCTATCTCGTCGCCCTGCTCGTGAACCGGCGTCTTCATGACTCCCCCTCAACGCAAGTGATGCGTCCAAGAATAGACGAGGGGTCAAGTTTGAGCTGCCGTCGAGGTCCCTTGTGGGCAGGTTTAACACGGCGTTGACATGGTTTCCGTGTGACTTGGAGCACACAAATCTTGACCTGAAGTACAAACATGGTTTCTGATCTAACTTCCCGAAGCGAAACGGAGTACGCACCGATGGAGCACACGAAGCTCGGCCGTCAGGGTCTTGAGGTCTCACGCATGGGCCTCGGCTGCATGGGGATGAGCCAGTGGTACGGCACCCCCGACGACACCGAGTCGATCCTGACCCTCCACCGCGCCCTGGACCTGGGCGTCACCCTCCTCGACACCGCCGAGGCCTACGGCCCGTACGACAACGAGGAGCTGATCGGCGCCGCCCTCAAGGGCCGCCGCGAACAGGCCGTCATCGCCACGAAGTTCGGCTTCCCCATGAAGCTGAAGGACGGCACCACGGCTCCGGTCGACAGCCGGCCCGCCCACATCGTGGAGGTCGTCGAGGCCTCGCTGCGGCGCCTGCGCACCGACCACATCGACGTCCTCTACCAGCACCGCGTCGACCCGGACGTCCCGATCGAGGAGGTCGTGGGCACGATGGCCGGGCTGGTCGACGAGGGCAAGGTCCGCTACCTGGGGCTGTGCGAGGCCAGCGAGAGCACCATCCGGCGCGCCCACGCCGTGCACCCCCTGTCCGTCGTCCAGAGCGAGTTCTCCGTCTGGGAGCGCAACCTGGAGGACGGCGTCCTGCCGCTGCTGCGTGAACTCGGCATCGGGCTCGTCGGGTTCTGCCCGCTCGGACGCGGTTTCCTGACCGGCTCGGTCGACCGGGCCGAGAGCTACCCCGAGACGGACTTCCGCAGCCACGACCCGCGCCTTCAGGGCTCGAACTACGACCACAACATGGCCATCGCCGGACGCATCCGCGCGCTCGCCGAGGAGCACGGCCTCACTCCCGCGCAGCTCGCCATCGCGTGGGTGCTGCACCAGGGCGAGGACATCGTGCCGATCCCGGGCACCAAGCGCCGTACCTACCTGGAGGACAACCTCCGGGCCGCCTCGGTCGTGCTGGACGCCGAACTGCTCGCCCGGATCGACGAGGTCGCGGCGCCCGGCAAGGTCGCCGGCCCCCGCTACAACGACCGGATGATGGCGCTCATCGACCGCTGAGCGGCCCACCCGCGTGCGCGTCCCCGTCCGCGCCCACCCCGCGCACCCTTTCCCCACGCACCCTTCATCACGCATCGGAGTGCATCGCAACCATGGCCACACACCACGGGTCGCCCTGGCAGGAACACTGGTCCGACCGCCGAGGCCCCTTCGCCGAGGAATGCCGGCGGGCCCGCGCCGACCTCCTGGCCGATCTACGGAACCCGGCGGCCGCCCAGGAGCGCGTCCTGGCCGACATCATCGAGTTCAGCGCGGGTTCCCTGCACTGGAAGGAGAACGGCTACGACGCAGTGCGCGGCGAGCCGGCCGCCTTCCGCAAGGTCCTGCCGATCATGCGGTACGACGACTTCGCCGAGCCCATCGAGCGCGAGACCCGCACCAAGGGCGGGATCCTCAGTTGCAGCCCCGTCCTGCGCTGGCTCAAGACCAGCGGCACGACCGGAACGCCGAAGCGGGTCCCGTACACCCTGCACTGGCTGCTCACCTACCGGATCCCCGCGATGAAGGCGATGTGGGGCACCTACCTGGAGCAGCACCCCGAGCTGCTGGCGCACCCGCACGCCACGCTGGACACCCAGACGGTGCGCGAGGACGTGCTCGACTTCGTGCACGGCGTCGAGCACCAGGCGATCAGCAACCGCCATCCGCAGATCAACAGCCTGGACTGGAACCCGCCGTGGTACGACGCGCCGTGGTTCGGGCCGCAGACGCCCACCACCCACGAGGGCCGGATGTACCACCGCGTCCGGCACCTCGCCGGGCGGAACCTGCACTACATCTCCGCGATCAACCCCAGCACCCTGGTGTCGCTGCGGGACCTGATCGCGGTGCACGGCGAGCGGCTGGTGGCGGACCTGCGCGCCGGCACACTGGAGGGCGAGCCGTACGGGGAGCCCGACGAGGCGGCGGCCGCGCACCTGGAGGCGGTCCTGCGCGACCCGTCCTTCAGCCTCAAGGACGTCTGGCCGTCCCTGACCCTCTACAGCTGCTGGCTCTCCGCCTCGGCCGGCCTGTACCGCGGCAAGCTGGACGCCGTACTGCCCGGCGTCGACAAGCTGCCCTTCATGACCTGCGGCACGGAGGGTGTCACCACCATCCCCGTCGACGGTACGACGCACTCCCAGCCCCTCGCTGTCAGCCAGGCGTTCTTCGAGTTCGTACCGGCCGACGTGCCGCTCGGGGAGATCCTGGAGGGCGGCGGCACGGTCAGCACCCTGCTCTTCGACGAGGTCGAGGCGGGCCGGGACTACCACCTGATCATGTCCCAGGGGAACGGCCTGTACCGGCTGTGGACCGGGGACATCTACCACGTGGACCGCGTCGACGGCGGCGTGCCGTGGGTGCACTTCGTACGCCGCAGCGGGGTCTTCCACTCCTTCACCGGCGAGAAGATCACCGAGGCGCAGGTCACCGAGGCGATCGAGAGCGGCTTCCGGCTGCTCGGCGTGGACATGGGCCTGTACCTGTGCGGGCCCCGCTGGGCGGAGCCGCCGTACTACGTGGCCGTCGTCGAGACGGGCGCCGAGCTCACCGCCGAACTCGCAGCGGCGCTCTCCGAGCGGATCGACGAACAGCTCGGCGTGATCAACATCGAGTACGCGTCCAAGCGCGAGAGCGGCCGTCTGGACCCGATCGAGGTGCTGCCCGTCGCACAGGGCGCCGTCGGCGCGTACTTCGAGAGCCGCCGGACCCTCGGCAACACCACCCAGTACAAGTACAAGCCGTTCCAGCAGGACATCGCCTTCGTCTCCGAGATCACCGGAGACGCGGACCGAGACAAGGGGGAGAACTGACATGCTCGAACTCACCAGGGCGCCGCAGAGCACCCGCAGGGAGATCGTCACCGTTCGCCGGCCCGGCGCCGACCTGGCCCTGCACGTGTGGCGGCCCGGCACCCTGAAGGGTGCGGTCTTCTACTTCCACGGCCTGCAGAGCCACGCCGGCTGGCTCTGGGAGGCGGGCCCGCAGTTCGCCGACAACGACATCGCCTTCTACGTCCTGGACCGGCGCGGCAGCGGCATCAGCGACGGCGAGCGCAGCGACATACCCGACGCCCGGACCCTCCTGGACGACTACGCGGCCGCCGTCGCCGCCGTCCGCGAGGAGATCGGTCCGGACGTCCCGCTCACGCTCTTCGGCCACTGCCTCGGCGGTTCGTTCATGGCCGCCCTGCTGCACGACCCGGCCTTCCAGGTCCCCTACGACGGGGCGGTGTTCTGCTCGACGTGGCTGGGCAAGCTGCACGCCACCCTCTCGGACGAGCAGCGTGCCGCGCTCGCGGCGGACGACAGCACCGACCCGTGGGACGCGGGGCTGGACTCCGCCGACTTCACCGACGACCCCAAGTACCGCAGCCACATCGACCACGACGACCTCGCCGTGCGCACGCTCACCCGGCGCTCACGGGCCGTACTCCTGCGCCTGGAGGAGTACTACATGAACGCGCAGCGCGAACTCCCCGACGTACCGACCGCGTTCGTGTCGGGGCTCGCCGACCCGATCGTGGACCTCGACGACGCGCACAAGACGTACATCGAGATGACCCGGGGCCGGGGCTCGCTCCACAAGTTCCCCACGGAGAAGCACTACCTCTTCTACACGGGCGTCCGCCGCAGGCTGGTCAACTGGACCTCGGCGTTCACGCTGCTGCCGGGGCTGGAGCACCGTGGCTGAGGCGCTCCTGCACCACGTCACCCAGCCCATGCGGACGGGCTTCGACCATCCGGCGGCCCGCCGCCGGAGCTCCGACAGCCTCCTGCTGCGCCTGAGCGTCGACGGACACCACGGCATCGGCGAATGCGCGCCCCGCCCGTACGTCACCGGCGAGACGAGCCACTCCGTACGGGCCGCCCTCGAACTCATCGACCTGGGCCCGCTGTTCGCGCGGCTGCGCACCACCGATCCCGCGGAACTGCTCGGCTCCCTCCAGGCGGCGGGCTTCGAGCAGACCTTCGGCATCACCGGCGGCAACAACCTGCTGTGCCTGCTGGAGACCGCCGTACTCGACCTGCTCGGGCGGCGCCTGGGCACCCCGGCCGGAGCGCTGCTCCCCGGCCGCGCGGGCACCGCCGACGCCGCAGGCCCGGCCGCGCTGCCCGTCTCGCAGGTCCTCGACCTGGGCACCGATCCGCAGGAGTTCCTCGACACCCGGGGCCCCTTCCACTTCGTGAAGATCAAGGCCTCGGAGGACCCCGCCCGCGACGTCCGGACTGTGGCCGCCGTCCGGGGCCGGCTGGGCGAGTCCGTCCCCGTCATGGTCGACGCCAACATGAGCTGGAGCCCCGACACCGCGGCCGGCCTGGTCGGCCGGCTGCGGGACGCGGGCGCCGACCTCTTCGAGGAGCCGCTGCCCCAGCGCTCATGGGCCGACCTGCGGGAGCTGCGCCGCGCCACCGGTGCCACGGTGATGCTCGACGAGTCCCTCAGCGGCCCCGCCGACGCGCACACCGCGCTGCGCAGCGGTGCCTGCGACGCGTTCAACGTCCGCGTCTCCAAGTGCGGCGGGCTGCTGCGCTCGGCCCGGGTCGTCGACTTCGCCCGCGAGCACGGCATCGCCTTCCAGATCGGCGTGCAGGTCGCCGAAGTCGGCCCGCTGATCAACGCGGGCCGGGCGCTGGCCTTCGCCAACCCCGACGCGCTCACCGTCGAGGCCGGACAGAGCGACCGGTTCTTCGACCGCATGGTCGTCTCGCCCCGGCCGGCGGTCGACCGCACGGCCAACACCATCTCCCCCGTCGAGACCCCCGGGGTCGGCCTGGAGCTCGACCCGAGCGCCGGACCCTACGCGGTGCTCGCATTCACCGAAGGCAACAGACTGTGGCATCCCCCGACTCCGGACCCGCGAACGAAGGTCCGGGCATGACGGCCTACTTCTCCGACCTGGTCGTCGACTTCCTGCGGCAGCAGGACATCGACCTGGTGTCCTTCAACCCCGGCGCCTCCTTCCGCGGGGTGCACGACTCGCTGGTGCACGAGGGCAACGCCGACATCGCCCCGGGCATCGTCATGGCCTGCCACGAGGAGATCGCGGTCGCGGTCGCCCACGGCTACCACAAGGCGGGCAACCGCCACATGGCCGTCTTCGTGCACGCCAACGTCGGCCTGCTGCACGCCTCGATGGCCATCTTCAACGCCTGGTGCGACCGGGTGCCGCTGCTGGTCATCGGCGGCAACGGCCCGATCGATGCCGCGAAGCGCCGCCCCTGGATCGACTGGATCCACACCTCGCAGAACATCGAGTCCGTCGTCAAGGACTACGTGAAGTGGTGCGACCAGCCCACCAGCCAGCGCGGCACCGTCGAGTCGCTCTACCGCGCCTTCAAGCTCGCCCGGACCGAGGCCCAGGCACCCGTGTTCGTGGCGCTCGACTTCGACGTGCAGGAGCAGCCCATAGAGGAGGGCGTACGGCTGCTGCCCGCCGGGGCGACCCGGCCCGCCGCCCTGCCGGGCCCCGCGCCCGAGACCGTACGGGACCTCGCGCGGCGGCTGCACGACGCGGAACTCCCCGTGCTGATCACGGACTTCTCCGGGCGGGAGCCGCGGACCGTCGCCGAGCTGATCGCGCTCGCCGAGGCCCTGGGTCTCGCGGTCGTCGACCGCGGCAACCGGATGAACTTCCCCACGACCCACGAACTGAACCTGAGCGGTGCGACGGACACCGGCGTGCTGCGGGATGCCGACCTGGTCATCGCGCTGGAGGTGCAGGACCTGGTCGGCGCGCTCGGCTCGTTCCTGGAAGTGACGGACCAGGGCGTCCCGGCGAACGGCGCCCACGTCGTCACCATCGGCTCCAACGACCTGCTGACCAGCAAGTGGGCCGCCGACTACCAGCAGTTCGTCCCGGTCGCCGACTCGATCGTCGCGGACAGCCTGCGCACGCTCACCGCACTGCGCTCGGCCGCCCTGGACCCCGAAGGCCCCTTCGCCTCCCGTGCGTTCACCGAGCGGCGCGACGCCCGGGCCAGGACGATCGCCGCCGTCCACACCCGGGCGCGGACCGGCTGGGCCGAGCAGGCCGTAGCCGCCAAGGGGCGCGAGGTCATCAACGTGGCCGCCGCGGTCGACGAGATCCACCGCGCGGTGCGCGACGAGCAGTGGGTCCTCGCCAACACCGGCAGCCTGACCATCGACGGCTGGGTCAAGAAGCTCTGGCCCATCGAGCGGCCGCAGAGCTACCTCGGCCTCAACGGCGGCGGCGGGCTCGGCTACGGCCTCGGGGCCTCGGTCGGCGCCGCGCTCGCCCTCAAGGACGAGGACCGGCTCTGCATCAACCTCCAGGCCGACGGCGACCTGCTGTACACGCCGAGCGCGCTGTGGACGCTGGCCGCCTACGACGTCCCGCTGCTGGTCGTCGTCATGAACAACCGGCTCTACCTCAACTCCACCCAGCACGCCGCCCGCGTCGCGGGCAACCGCGACCGCGACATCGACCGCGCCCACATCGCGACGAGCTTCTACGACAACCCCGTCGACTTCGTCACCCTCGCGCAGTCGTACGGCATCCACGCGCTGCCCCGGGTCGAGGAGGTGGCCGACATCGCACCGGCCGTCGCGCGAGCGGTCGCGTACATCAAGGAGCACGGCAAGCCGGCGCTCGTCGAGATCCTCATGGAATGAGAGGGCCGCACCTGCGCCCCGCCCATTCCCCCGCCACCAGGTCCGTCCCGGGAGGACGTCCGTCATGACCCCCTTCTTCGAATGCTCCTACGAGGGCGAGCGGTTCGTCTGCTTCGACGACACGCCCCCCGGCGAGCCGCTGCTGCTCTTCCCCGCCCCCGCCGACACCGCCCTCGCCCTGCTCGATGCGGGCGGCTCCCCGGACGCCTTCGCCGAGTCGGTCCGGGGCGCGGGCCCCGGGCGGCTGGTCCCGGCCGCGGCCCGGGGCGCGGTGCGCCCGCGTCCGCCCGTGCTGCCGGACGCGCCCGGCACTGCCGTCGCGGGCGGCTTCATGCAGACCCACAACGTGAAGGTGGCCGCCGAGGGCGAGGCGGCCGGTCCCGAGCACCCGAACTGGTTCTTCAAGGGGCCGGGCAGCGCCCTGCGCGTCACCGGCGATCCCCTGGGCGTGCCGGCCGGGTCCGTGGCCATCTGCGAGGAGGCCGAGGTCGTCCTCGTCTACCGGACCGACGAGAAGGGCGAGCCCGCCTACCTCGGCCACACCTTCGGCAACGACCTGACCGACATCGGGCGGTTCCGGCAGAACCCGGCCCACCTCTCGTACGCCAAGCTGTGCGAGGCCTCGGTCTCCCCCTGGTTCTTCCCCGGCGAGCCGCCGAGGCGGGTGACCGGGCGGGTCACGGTCGAGCGCGCCGGGCAGGCCGCGTGGGAGGGGGAGTTCAGGACCGGCCTGGACGCCCTGCACTACCCGGTGGAGTCGATGACCGGGAACCTCTTCTCCCACCCGGGGCTGCGGGTCCCGGGCACCGTGCACTACGTGTTCCTCGGCGCCGACCGGAGCAGCTTCCACGCCGGATTCACCATCGCCGACGGCGACGTGCTCTCGCTCGACTTCCCGGACCACGGCGTCACGGTCACGAACCAGGTGCGCTGGCTGTGAGGCCCGCGCACGCACTGCGGGAACTCGACGACATCGAGGCGTCGTTCGCGTACATGCACGCCGAGCTCGGCGGCAGCACCCAGGTGACGACGCACCTCGCGGTCGCGCGCCGGTTCGGCCCGGGCGAGCTCGCCCGGGCCGCGGCGGCCTGGGTGCGGGGCCTCCCCGTACTGACGCTGCGGATCGGGGAGTCGGCGGACGGCGGGCTGTGGTTCCATGCGGGCCCGCCGCCCGGCCCGGAGCAGGTGCGCCACGGGGTGCTGGCTCCGGGCCACTCGCCCGGGCAGGTGCTGCGGGAGGAGCTCAACGAGGTACTGGCGACCGGCGGCGCCCTGTGGCGGCTGCGGGCGGTGGAGGACGTCGAGGGCGGGGCGACCCATCTCTTCTTCACCCGCAACCACGCGATCTCGGACGGGTTCACGACCGGGGTCATGGCGGGTGCGCTGCTCGGGCACCTCTTCGGCCCGGCACCGGAAGCTGATGGGGCCCCCGCGCAACTCGCCTCGCGTGAGGCTGCGTTCGCGTACCGTCCGCCGCGGTACGAGCCCGCCGTCGCCCCGGCGCCCGATGCGGCGGCCGCGCCGCCGGTGCCCTTCGACGCGGTGGCCCCCTGGGCGGAGCGCCGGGCGGACTACACGGCGCTCGACCTCTCGCCCGCCGAGTCCGCGCAGGTCCGGACGTACTGCGCGCAGCAGAGCGTCACCGTCAACGAGTTCTTCGCGACGGCGCTCGCGGAGTCCTTCGCCGCCGCGACCGGCCGGACCGAGCTGGAGATGTTCACCGCCGTGTCCCTGCGCGGCCGCGGCGAGCAGGAGCGGTTCCTGTCCGACCCCGGCTGCCGGATCGGCGTCGTACGGGCCCCGTTGCGGCTCGGGGACGAGGGGCTGGCGGCCAACGCGGACCGGTACCGGTCCGCCTTCCGGGCGGCCGACACCCGGTGGCGGCCGCCCGCGCGCGGCCACGCCGAGATACGTGCGGCCGTACGCTCCCTGGCCGACCGGGACGGCGCGCCGGGCATCTGCATCACCAACGTCGGCGTCGTCGATGCGGCCCTGGGCCCGCACGCGCACCACGTCACGCAGTTCCGGACCGTGGTGAACCGGACCGCGGCCAACTACGCGGTGGTCCTGCACCTGTCCACGCTCCGGGGAGCCTTCGGCCTGTCCCTGGCCTACGGCGCCCCGAGCGTGGACCGCGCGGTCGTCCTGCGGACGGCGGAGCTGCTCAGGGCGCGGGCGCTGGATCCCCGCCGTCCGGGGCCTCCCGCAGTACGAGGTCCAGCAGCCCGGGGAACCGCTCGTCGAACTCCGGCCGCCGCAGCCGGTTGAACCGCTTGGCCCCGTTGTCCCGCTGCTCGATCAGCCCGGCGGAGCGCAGCACCGCGAAGTGGTGACTCAGGGCCGCCTTGCGCACCGGGACGTCGAAGCTGCCGCAGGCGCGCGCCCAGTCGTCCGCCTCGCCGATCTCCCGTACGAGCGTGATCCGTACGGGATCGGCGAGCGCGGCCAGGGCGGTCTGCAGCGGGACGTCCCGGGGGTGCGTGTGCTCCGGCGGAGTGCGGTGCCGGGGCGCCGGGGGCTGTTCTGCGGTCATGGCGCCTCCTGGGCCGGATTGCTAAGTGTTCGATGGTGGGCATACACTTCTTTGTGTTCACGCTTCATCGAACAGTCTACTCGAGCGGCTTTCCGTACGCCCCTGCGCGCGATCCCCCAGGGCGTCACGACGACGAGGATCCCACCCGCCTCGCCGCCTCCTCTTCCATTCCATCCGAGGACGATTCATGTCTGAACCTCACAACCCGGAACACTCCGACGCCAAGAGCTCCGGCCTCAAGCGGCAGTTGACCCTGCTCGCGGCCTGCCTCGGCTTCGTCGTCGTCATCCTCGACGTCAGCGTCGTCAACGTGGCGACGGACGCCCTCAGCGAGGACTTCGGCGGCAGCCTCTCCGGCCTGGAGTGGGTGATCAACGGCTACACCCTCACCTTCGCCGCGTTCCTGCTGACCGCGGGCGCGATGGGAGACCGCTTCGACCCCAAGCGGATCTTCCAGGTGGGCTTCGCCCTGTTCGCCGTCACCTCCTTCGCCTGCGGCGCCGCCGACAGCCTGGTGGCGCTGGTCATCGCCCGGATCCTCCAGGGGGTGGGCGCCGCGATGATCGTGCCGTCCTCGCTCTCCATCGTGAACAAGGCCTTCCCCGACCCCGCTGAGCGCACCCGCGCCGTGAGCCTGTGGGCCGCGTCCGGCGGACTGGCCCTCGCGCTCGGTCCCGTGGTCGGCGGCGTGCTCATCTCCCAGTTCGGCTGGCGCTCGATCTTCTTCGTGAACGTGCCCATCGCCGCGGCCGGCGTCTGGCTGACGCAGACCAGCGCCCCCCGCAGCGCCGCCGCCCCGGCCGGCCGGCCCGCGCGTTCCTTCGACGTACCGGGACAGCTCCTCGCGATCGTGACCCTCGGCGCGCTGACCGCCGCCGTCATCGAGGCCAACGGGCTGGGCTGGGGCGCGCCGCTCGTCGTCGCCTGCCTGGTGGTGTTCGTCCTGGCGCTGGCGGGCTTCATCCTGGTGGAGCGGCGCAGCTCGGACCCCATGCTGCCGCTGTCGCTGTTCGGCCGGGGCGCGTTCACCGCGACCTCGCTGATCGGCGTGCTGGTGAACTTCTCCTTCTACGGCCTGATCTTCGTCTACAGCCTCTTCTTCCAGAAGGCCTGGGACTACTCGCCCATCGTCGCCGGACTCGCCTTCCTGCCCATGACCGCCACCATCATGATCGCGAACCTGGCCTGCGGGCCCCTGGTGAAGCGCTTCGGCTCGCGGACCGTGCTGATCAGCGGCAGCACCCTGGCCGCCGTCGGCTACCTCACCATGCTGCCGGCCGTCGGCTCCGCCTCCTACCCGGCCCTGGTCGCCCAGTTCCTGGTCGCGGGCGCCGGCATCGGCCTGGTCGTCCCGGCCATGACCAACGCCATGCTCTCCGCGGTCGACCCGGGCAACGCGGGCATCGCCTCGGGCGTGCTGAACGCCTCGCGCCAGATCGGCGGGCTGATCGGCGTCGCCGTCATGGGGATCCTCGTGGGCGCCGCCACGCCCGGCGACGCCTTCCTGTCCGGTCTGCGGGCCGCCCTGGTCCTGGCCGCCGTCGCCCTCGCCGCGGCCGCCGTCCTCAGCGCCACCGGTGTACGCCGCGCCGCCGGCGCCACCGCCAAGGCCGCGGCCGCGCGCCCGGCGAAGGCCGCCGCCCCTGCCACCGAGAACGCGTAAGGAGCCACCGCATGCCCCACCTCGTACTCGAATACTCCGGCAACGTACGGGAGACCCCCGACCCGGCGGCGCTGTTCACCGAACTGCACACCGCGCTCGCCGAGGCCGGCGGGTTCCGCCTCCAGGACTTCAAGAGCCGTGCCACGCGGGCGCAGGTGTACTTCATCGGCGACGGAAGCCGTGAACAGGCCTTCGTGAACCTCGACATCCGCACCTTCGCCGGCAAGTCCCCAGAGCTGCGCACCGTCGTGAGCGAGACCGCGCTGGCGGTCCTGCGCGAGCACTTCCGCCACACCCTCGCCGAGACGGACTGCGACGTGTCCGTCCAGATCACCGAGCTCGACCGGCCGAGCTACGCCCGTACCCGCTCGGCGGACCTCGCCGACACCACCGAACACGCCGCAGGAGGCGCAGCATGACCACAGGATTCCAGGGCCGACGCGTCCTCGTCGCAGGCGGCACCTCCGGGGTGGGACTGGCGGCCGCCGGTGAGTTCGCGGCCCGCGGGGCCGACGTCACCGTCGTCTCCCGCACCGAGGACAAGGTGCGCCGCGCGGTCCAGATCCTCGGCCCGACGGCCGACGGGCAGGTGCTCGACCTGCGCGACGCCGAAGGCATCGCCGCCTTCACCAAGGCCGCCGGCACCTTCGACCACGTGGTCGTCTCGGCGGCCGAGACGCCGATGGGCCGCGTGGACACCCTGCCGCTGGAGGACGCGTACGCGGCGATGGACAGCAAGTTCTGGGGTGCCTACCGGCTCGCGCGCGCCGTCTCCGTGGACCCGGCGGGCTCCCTCACCTTCGTCGCGGGGTACCTCTCCGTACGCCCCGGCAAGGCCTCGGCGCTGCAGAGCGCGATCAACGCCGCCCTGGAGGCCCTGGTCCGCGGGCTCGCCCTGGAACTGGCCCCGATCCGCGTCAACGCCGTATCGCCCGGGCTGCTGCGCACGCCCCTGTGGGACGCGCTGCCGGCGGAGGGTCGCGCGGCGATGTACGAGGCGGCGGCCCAGCGCCTGCCCGTGAACCGGGTGGGAGAGCCGCAGGACGTGGCGGCCGCGATCGCGATGGTCGCGGACAACGCCTACATGACGGGCACGACCCTCTTCGTCGACGGCGGCGGCTCCATCGCCTGACCCCCTACGACGGCGGCTCAGAGCCGGATGCGGGCGGCGATGGGCAGGTGGTCGCTGCCCGTGGGGGGCAGCGACCAGAGCTCCGTGACGGCCGCCGACCGGGTCATGATCTGGTCGATCCTGGCCACGGGGAACGCCGCGGGCCAGCTGAACGCGAACCCCGTTCCCCCGGTCTTGAGCCGGTGGGCGACCGGATCCAGACCGCGGTCGTCCACCGTGCTGTTGAGGTCGCCCAGCAGGACGACCCCGTCCACCGGCTCGGCGGCGATGGCGGCGCCGAGCAGCTCGGCGCTCTCGTCCCGGCGCGCGGAGCGCAACCCTGACGGGCCGATCCGGACCGAGGGCAGGTGCGCGACGTACACGGCGAGGTCCCCCCGCCGCGTGCTCGCGGTCGCCCGCAGACCTCGGTTCCAGTCCTCCCCCACCCCGGTCGGCCGGATGTCCACCGGCCGCACGTCCGCCAGCGGGTACTTCGACCAGAGCCCGACGGTGCCGTGCACCGCGTGGTGCGGGTAGTCCGCGGCCAGGGCCGCCTCGATGGGCGCCAGGACGGCCGGGGTCAGCTCCTCCAGGGCGATGAGGTCGGCGCGGACCTTCCCCAACGCCCGTGCGGTACCGGCCGGATCGGGGTTCTCGTCGCTGACGTTGTGCTGGACCGCGACCAGGTCGTGGGCCCGGCCGTGCGCGGGCAGCAGCAGGCCGCCGAAGAGGACCAGCCACGCGGTGACCGGCAGCAGCAGCGCGCACAGCGCCAGGGCCGAGCGGCGCAGCAGGGCCATGCCCAACAGGACCGGGACGCTCAGGCCCAGCCACGGCAGGAACGTCTCCAGCAGGCTGCCCGGCCGGCCGGCGACATCGGGCACGGCCCGGTGGAGGACGAGCAGGCAGGCCACGAGCGCGGCGAGCGCCCCGAGCACGCGCCCCCGCCGCGGCGACAGCCACCGGGGCTCCGCCGGCGCCGTACGGGTCTGCGCCGGCGCCGGCGCGGCCCCTTCCACCTGTTCCACTGCCCGCCCACCTCCGCTCGGATCCGTCCGGTGGACGACGCACGGCCGTCCCCCTCCGGTTCCGCCGCACGGTTGGGCCCCCGGGCGGAGGGGATCAGCCGATGCCCTCGCACAGCTCCAGGACCAGGGCGGCCACGGTCTGCGGTTCGCGCAGCGCCGGGTAGTGGTCGCTGGCGGCGATCCGTACGAGCCGGCAGTCCGGGATCCGCGCGGCCATGTCCTCGTTGCACCGGACCGCCTCGGGCTGGTCCTGCTCGCCGAGGGCGAGAACGCACGGGACGTCCAGTTCGCCGAGCCGGTCGAAGGCGGGCGCGTCCTCCACCTGGTGGGGCTGGTTGGCGAACCAGCCGGGGATCGCGGAGCGCAGCTGGGCGTCGACCTGGGGGTCGTCGCCGACGCCGGCGTTGCCCCACGTGCGCCGGCCGAGCGCGACCAGGCCGTCCACGTCACCGGCCTTGGCCAGTTCCCCGATCGCGGCGAACAGCTCCGGCACTTCCAGCCCGGCGTAGCCGGTGACACCGGGACAGAACAGGCCGAGCCCCGCGACGCGCCCGGGCGAATCCAGGGCGAGGCTGATCGCCGTGGCGCCGCCCATGCTGGAGCCGACCAGCACCGCCGCCCGGTCGAGTTCGAAGTGGTCGAGCACCGCCCGCAGGTCCTCGACCAGCGAGTAGCTCGCAGTGGGCGCCGGGGAGCGGCCGAAGCCCCGTACGTCGTAGCGGATCACCCGGTGCCGCGCCGCGAGCGCCGGCAGGATCGGGTCCCAGACCGTCGAGTCGCCGACGCCCGGATGCAGCAGTACGATCGGCTGCCCGGCGCCGCCCGAGTCGTCCGCCCACACTTCGCCGTCCTTGACGGCCACCATGAGTTCCATGGTCCGAGCCTGGCCGACGGGCGCCCCGGCGCGCCAGCCGCCCACGGGCCAACCGGCCGCCGCTCCACCGCCCTACGAGGAGGACTCCAGCAGCCGGATCGCCATCTCGCGCATCTCGATCTTGCGGATCTTCCCGGTGACGGTCATCGGGAACTCCTCGACGACGTGGACGTAGCGCGGGATCTTGTAGTGGGCGAGCCGGCCCGTGCAGTAGGCGCGCACGGCGGCCGCGGTCAGCGGCCGCGCGCCCTCGCGCATCCGCACCCAGGCCATCAGCTCCTCCCCGTACTTGGCATCGGGTACGCCGATGACCTGGACGTCCAGTACGTCCGGGTGAGCGTGGAGGAACTCCTCGATCTCGCGCGGGTAGAGGTTCTCCCCGCCCCGGATGACCATGTCCTTGATCCGTCCGGTGACGCTCAGGTAGCCCTCGTCGTCCATGACCGCCAGGTCGCCGGTGTGCATCCAGCGCTCCGCGTCCACGGCTTCGGCGGTCTCCTGCGGCCGGCCCCAGTAGCCGAGCATGACGGAGTAGCCGCGCGTGCACAGCTCGCCCGGTTCTCCGCGGGGCAGGGTCCGCCCGGTCCGCGGGTCGGCGACCTTCACCTCCAGGTGCGGGCCGACCCGGCCCACGGTCGACACCCGGCGCTCGACCGTGTCGTCGGCGCGCGTCTGCGTGGACACGGGTGAGGTCTCGGTCATGCCGTAGCAGATGGACACCTCGCGCATGCCCATGCGGTCGATGACCTCCTTCATCACCTCGACCGGGCAGGGCGAGCCCGCCATGATCCCGGTGCGCAGGCTGGACAGGTCGTACGCGTCGAAGCCCGGATCGGCCAGTTCGGCGATGAACATGGTCGGCACCCCGTAGAGGGAGGTGCAGGACTCCGCCTCGACCGCGGCGAGGGTGGCCGCCGGATCGAACGACGGCGCCGGGATGATCACCGCCGCGCCGTGGCTGGTGCAGGCCAGGTTTCCCATCACCATGCCGAAGCAGTGGTAGAAGGGCACCGGCACGCAGACGCGGTCCTGCTCGGTGTAGTGGCACAACTCACCGACGAAGAAACCGTTGTTGAGGATGTTGTGGTGCGACAGTGTCGCCCCCTTGGGGAAGCCGGTGGTCCCCGAGGTGTACTGGATATTGACCGGGTCGTACGGGCTCAACTCCACCTGAGCCCTGACGAGTTCGGCGGGATCTGCGTCTCGCCCCCGGTCCAGCAGAGCGGTCCACCGGGGTCCGTCCAGCAGGACGGTGAACTCCAGCTCCGGGCAGCGCGGGCGGACCTCCTCGATCATGGCGGCGTAGTCGGAGGTCTTGAAGCGGTCGGCCGCGACCAGGAGCCGGACCCCTGACTGCCGGAGCACGTACTCCAGCTCGTGCGAGCGGTACGCGGGGTTCACGGTCACCAGGATCGCCCCGATCCTGGCGGTGGCGTACTGGACCAGCATCCACTCGGCGCGGTTGGGGGCCCAGATCCCGACCCGGTCGCCCTTGCGGATGCCGAGGCCGAGCAGCCCGAGAGCCAGTGCGTCGACGTCGGCACCCAGCTCCGCGTACGTCCAGCGGCGTCCTGCGGCCATGTCGACGAGGGCGTCGCGGCCCGGGAAGCGGCGTACGGTGCGGTCCAGGTTCTCCCCGATGGTCTCCTCCAGCAGCGGGACTTCACAGGCCCCGGACGCGTGGCTCGACGAGGCAGAGGACGACGCGGCAGAAGACAACACGGACTCCCTGGACGAAGTGGACCGGCCCTCCCATGATCCCCGCCCCCCGGTTCCAGGACCAGGGGGCGTCTGGCGCGGCAGACGGGTGAAGGCGGCGTCCCCCGGACGGGGTGCCGCGCGGAGTGGTGTCCCGCGGGATGGCCCGCGGGTGCGGACATAGTGCCCGTATGACTCGAAACCTCTCGGCACCCCGGTGCGCCGGATGACCGGGCCCGCGACGGGCTGGCGGCCCGACGGCTGGGACGTGCGGGTCCGGCTCGGCGTGCTCACACCGCACGGGGACGTGGGGCCGGAGTCCGAACTGCGCGCGATGGCACCGGCCGACGTCGGCCTGCACGCCGCGCGCGTGCCCTTCGGCGCCATGCGGCGGGGCGGTGCGATGGATCCGGCGATCCCGCTCGCCCCGGTACGGGACTTCGCGGCGCCGCCCCATGTCGACGAGGCCGCCGGGCGGTTGGCCGCGGCCCCCCTCGCGGCGATCGCGTACGCGTTCACCAGCTCCGCCTACGTGATCGGCGCACAGGGCGAGGCGGAGATGCTCGCCCGGCTGAGCGCCCGCGCGCACGGGCTGCCGGTGGTCGCCACGTGCGCCGCGACCGTCGGCGCCCTGCGCGCGGCGGGCGCCGCCCGCGTCTGCCTGGTCGATCCGCCCTGGTTCGACGCGGCGCTGAACGGCCTCGGCCGGGCCTACTACGAGGCGGCGGGCTTCGAGGTGTGCTTCTCCGCCCCGTGCGCCCTGCCCAGCGACCAGGCCCGCATCAGGCCGGTCGATCTGCACGGCTGGGTGGCGGGCCACGTCCCCGACCGGGCCGAGGCCGTGGTCATCGGCGGCAACGGACTGCGGGCGGTCGGGGTGATCGAGGCCCTTGAGGCCACGCTCGGCCGGCCCGTGTTCACCGCGAACCAGGTGCTGTTGTGGGCGGCGCTCAACGCGGCCGGCACGCACACGGGCGACATCACGGGCTACGGACGGCTGTTCTCGCTGCCCACCGGTTGACCCCCGGTGCGCGGGCCCTTCGCCGTCCAGGCCTCCAGCTCGGCGAAGGCCGAGACGAAGGAGGGCAGCATGGGCCGCAGCCTCTCCGCGTCGTAGGGGACCAGCCCGTCGACGTGCGTGCCGCCGGGCACGAGTACGTAGCGGTGCAGCCGCGCGCGCCCGGCGCCGGTGACCATGCGGTCGTAGACGTCACCGAAGGTGGACGGCGGGGTCAGGGCGTCGAGGGTGCCCTGGATGCTGATCAGCGGGCGCTTGATCCGGCCGGTCAACGCGACCCGCTCGACGGCCCGGTGCACCTCCGGCGGGCGCGAGGCGAAGTCGTAGTCGGTGTCGCACCCGGCGCCCGTGCCCTCCGGGCACAGCGGGGTGCCCGCCTCGACGGCCCCGTCGTAGCCGGGGTCGAGCTCCTCGCGGACCACCCGCTGGAGGAAGTCCCACTGGCGCTCGTGGTGGGCGGCCCAGAGCTTCTCCGATCCCGCGGGATAGCCGGCCGCGAGCATCTGCGCGTGGGCGACCGGGTCACGGTCCTTCGCGTAGCGGGGGTAGGCGCGCAGGGCCGGCGGCAGCGTGGCGAGCAGGCCGCCCTCCTTGGTGAAGACGAGCGCGTTCCAGTCGAGGCCGCCGGTGTAGAGCGAGGGATGGTGCTCCAGCTGCCAGCGCACGAGGTAGCCGCCGGCGGACAGTCCGGCCGCGTAGGTGGTCCGCGGCGCGCGGCCGTAGTGCCGGTCCGCCACCTTCTTGGCGGCGACGGTGAGTTCGGTCATCCGGCGGTGCCATTCCATGATCGCGTCGCCGGGGCGCCGCCCGTCCTCGTAGAGCTCGGGGCCGGTGTTGCCCTTGTCGGTGGCGGCGTAGGCGTAGCCCTTGGCGAGCACCTGGTCGCTGATGATCCGGTCGTTGGCGTACTGCTCGCGGACCGAGGGCGGGCCCGCCACGACGAGGCCGCCGTTCCAGTGGTCGGGCAGCCGGATGACGAACTGGCTGTCGTGGTTCCAGCCGTGGTTGGTGTTGGTGGTGGAGGTGTCGGGGAAGTAGCCGTCGATCTGGACGCCGGGGACCCCGGACGGGGTCCGGGTTCCGGGGGCCTCCAGGCCGTCCCAGTCCTTGCGGTCGGTGTGCCCGGTGGCCTCGGTGCCCGTCGTGGTCAGATCGGCGAGGCGGGCGCTGACCGCGTACTCGGCGCCGGGCACCCGTACGGCGGGCGGGGCGCCCGGCCGGGCCGCCGCGGGGACCGCCAGGGTGGTCGCGACCAGCAGGGTGGCGAGGGCAGCACTGCGGAGCATGAGGTCTCCTCTCGGTGGGGGCTGTGACCCTGATGAACCTAGGAACCGCAGGTCACCGCGGGTAAGTGAGAGATGGCCAGGATCCCGCCGGCCACCGGGCACATGACCTCTGGCCAATCCTTCGCCCCGGTCTGCCGGCAGGCCCCGGATCCCGGCGCCCGCCCCCGTAGGCTGCACGGGAGACGAACGTGCGCCCGCCCCTTGAGGAGGCCCGATGACGCGGCCGGTGCCCTGGATACCCGCCGTCCTGTACGGCTCGGTACTGGCGGGCGGTGTCTACTACGCCGCGATCGGGCCGGGACTCGCCTGGCGGACGGCCGGATTCGCCTGCCTGCTCGCAGTGTTGACCGTCCTGGACGCCCGCGAGTGGCGGATCCATCCGTACGCGGTGTTCGCCGCCAGGGCGGTGCTGCTGTGCGCGGTGGCGGCCCTGGACGTCTCCGGGCTGTCGCGGGTGCTGTTCGTACTCGTCCCGTTCCTGGGGTACTTCGCCTTCGGCCCCGCCGCGGGCATCGCCCTGGGCGCCGGCTGCGTGGTCCTGCTGGCGGGGGCGCTCACCCTGTGGGTTCCGCAGTGGCAGCTGCGCGCCGAGTACATCTCGGACCTGCTGATGTTCTCCCTCGGCGTGGTGCTGGCGCTCGCCATGGCGGCGGTGGCCGTCCGCGAACAGCGGGCCCGCACCCGGCTGGAGGGCACCTTGGGCCAGGTCGCCGAGCTCTCCGCGGCCCGCGAGCGCAACCGGCTGGCCCGGGAGATCCACGACAGCCTCGGTCACCATCTGACGGCGATCGGGATCCAGTTGGAGACGGCGGAGGCGTTCTCCTCGATCGATCCGGCCGGTTCCGCGAAGGCGCTCTCCAGCGCCCGCTGGTCCGCGGGGCGCGCGCTGGACGAAGTACGGGCCTCCGTGCACACCTTGGGGCCCGGTGCGGAGTCCGGGGCGATCGGCCTGGACCGGGCCCTCGCCGACCTCGTCCACCACCTCGACGGCGGGGAGCGGCGCATCTCCCTCGCGGTGTCGGGCACCGAGCGCAGGCCGCTGCTGGTGCTCTACCGGGCGGTCCAGGAGGGCCTCACCAACGCCTGCCGGCACTCCGGCGCCACCGAGATCGACGTGGCGGTCTCGTACGACGAGCAGGGCGCGCGGCTGCGCGTGGCGGACAACGGCCGCGGTTTCGGCGGAGCCGAGGAGGGCTTCGGGATCGCGGGCCTGCGGGAGCGCGTGCGGCTGGCCGACGGGACCGTGGACATCCGCAGTTCGGAGCGGGGCACCGTACTGACGGTGGGGGTGCCCTGGTGACCGGGCGGAGCGTACGGGTCTATGTGGTCGACGACCAGGACCTCGTCCGGGAGGGCATCGCGGCGCTGCTGGGCATCCAGCCGGGCATCGAGGTGGCGGGCAGTGCCTGCGACGGCGCACAGGCCGCCGAGGAGGCGCCCGCCTGCCGGCCCGACGTGGTGCTGATGGACATCCGCATGCCCGGGCTCGACGGTGTCTCGGCGACGGCTCTGCTGCGCCGCCGGCTGCCGGAGTGCAAGATCGTGATGCTGACGACCTTCAACGACGACGAGTACGTCAGCCGGGCCCTGAAGGCGGGTGCGGTCGGCTACCTGCTGAAGAACCTGCCGGCCGCCGAACTCGCCCGGGCCGTGCGGCTGGCGCACGCCGGGATCGCCCAGTTCGACCAGACGGTCCTCGCGGGGCTGGCGGCCGGGCTGCCGGCCCCCGACGCGCTCACGCCCCGCGAGACCGAGGTCCTGCGGCTGATCTCGGGGGGCGCCACGAACAAGGAGATCGCCTCCCGCCTCTACCTCAGCGAAGGCACCGTCAAGAACCACATCTCCCGGGTCCTGAGCCGGCTGGGGCTGCGCGACCGGACCCAGGCCGCCCTCTACGCCCGGGACAACGGCCTCATCTGAGTCCCCTCCGGTGCACGGTGTACTCGACGGTGAACACCACATCGCGAGGATCTCGCGGCCCGAGCACTCGGCCATCGTCCTGGCACGTGGTCGCCCGGCTTGTCGGGGAGGAGTGCGCAGTACCACCACACGAAGGTGGCGTCGGGCGGTGAGGTCCTGGGCCTCCAGCACCGTGATGGACCGGGACCGGCACGGCGCCCGCGGTGAGCGGAGACGTCCGGCGGCCAGGTCCTGTCCCGACCGCGCGGTCACCGCCCCCCGCCCACCACTGCCGGCCGGGGGCCGCGACCCGGTGGACCTTGCCGGTCACGGCACTAGGGGGTGTCTGACGGCCGGCCTACCAGCGCACCGGGAGCCGGCTCACCCCTCGCATCAGACTGCCGGGCAGCCACAGCGGCGGGCCGCCGGCGGGGTCGTCGGCCAGGTCCGGGAACCGCTCCAGCAGGCCCCTGAGCGCGATACGACCCTCCATCCGGGCCAGCGGGGCGCCGATGCAGAAGTGCAGCCCGTGGCCGAAAGCCAGGTGGCCCTGGGGCGCGCGGTGGATGTCGAAGGTGTCGGCGTCCGCGAAGCGGGCGGGGTCGCGGTCGGCCCCGGCCAGCGAGACGAGCACGGTGGCTCCGGCCGGGATGGCGGTGCCGGCGATCTCCAGGTCCTCGCGGGCGAAGCGGAAGGTGGAGTTCTGCACGGGGCCGTCGTAGCGGAGCATCTCCTCGACCGCCCCGTCCAGGAGGCCGTCGAGGTCGCCGCGCAGCTCCGCGAGCTGTCCGGGGTGGGCCAGCAGGGCCCGTACACCGTTGGATATGAGGTTGACGGTGGTCTCGTGCCCCGCGACCAGCAGCAGGAAGGCCATGCCGATCAACTCGTCCGGGGACAGGGAGTCACCGTCCTCGTCACGCGTGCGGATCAGCGCGCTGAGCAGGTCCTCGCCGGGAGCCTTGGCCTTGGCTTCGACGAGCTCGGCGAGATAGGAACTGAGCTGCTGGTGCGCGCTGTTGTCCAGGCCGCCGGGGGTGGGCGCGACGACCTCGTTGGACCAGTAGCGGAAGCGCTCGCGGTCCAGGTCGGGGACGCCGAGCAGTTCGCAGATCACGGTCATGGGCAGGGGGAACGCGAGCGACTTGATCAGGTCGGCGCTGCGCTCCGGCCGCGCGGCCATCGCGTCGAGCAGTTCGTCGGTGATCTGCTGGATCCGGGGGCGCATGGCCTCCATCCGGCGGGAGGTGAACTCCCGGGCGACCAGGCGCCGCAGCCGGGTGTGGTGCGGCGGGTCCGACTCCAGCATGTTGGAGTTCGCCGCGGTGGCCAGCGCCTCCGGGAACCGGCCGGAGCCGGCCCAGTCCTTCGACAGGGCCGGGTGGTTGAGGGCCTGACGGGCCGCTTCGTGGCCGACGACGAGCCAGCTCGGTTCGAACTCGGCCGCCGAGGCGATGACCTCGTGGACCGGCCCGGCCTCGCGCAGCCTGGCGTAGAACGGGTAGGGATCGGCGTTGAAGTCCTCGGCGCTGGCGCTGATGTCGACTACGGGCATCGGTCCACAGTACGTGCGCCCCTCGCCCCGGCACGTGGTGATTTCCGGACACTCGCGCGGGGGCCGTAACCACCCCGGCGAGCGGTCGTTGAGCAGTGCACGCAGCTCCTCGCCGAGCTTGCGCCGGCGTACCGCGGGACCGTGCTGCACACCCGCCTCCTTCCACCGGCACAGCGCGCACCAGTCT